>CANQBJ010000056.1 GCA_947589665.1 uncultured Clostridia bacterium | reverse complement strand
ATTTTTTCTTTCTAAGACAGCCTGTGGCTGTCTTTCCTTGCTTACGCAAGGCAGATACTACGTATCTGAAAGAAAAAATTCGATACTCAACTTTTTATTCTAATACAAACTACGTTTGTATTTCTCTGCTGTCGCAGAGAGATACTTCGTATCTGAATAAAAAGTTTCGTTAATTTATCCTCGCCGAAAATTGAAGCGAGCTTCATTTTCGGCTTCGGATAAATTATATTATACACCATCTTTTGGTTAAAATCCATAGGTAAATATGAAAATTTTACCACTTTTCTGATAAATTTATGCGGAAATCGGGGTTAGGCTATATTTTTATTCATATATTTATTAATAATTCACTATTTTAATGCAAATATTTTATTTACATTTTTTTGATTATAGTGTAAACTATATTTATTGTGATAAAAAATACGACTGGGAGATGAAAATTATGGCAGACTGTGATTCTTGTCCTTCAAAGGGCAAGTGCGGTAATGACAGCGGACAGTGCGGTATAGAGAACAATCCGCTTAACAAGGTCAAAAACATAATAGGTGTTATGAGCGGAAAGGGCGGCGTAGGCAAGTCTACGGTATCTGCGCTTCTGGCTAGAGAGCTTGCGGCAAAGGGCTACAGCGTAGGTCTTATGGATGCCGATATTACAGGACCAAGTGCCTGCAGGCTTATGGGACTTACAGGCAAAAGAGCCTATGCTCAGGACAATCTTATAATACCTGTTGAAAACGAAAACGGCATTAAGGTGCTTAGCCTTAATCTTATGCTGCCCGACGAAAATCAGCCTGTAATATGGCGGGGTTCTCTTCTTTCAAGCTGTGTAAAGCAGTTCTGGGTAGAGGCCCTTTGGGGTGAGCTTGACTATCTTATAGTGGATATGCCGCCGGGAACGGGGGATATATCCCTTACGGTTATGCAGAGCATTCCTCTTACAGGTATAGTAATGGTAAGCGTTCCCCAGGATATGGTGAATATGATAGTATCAAAGTCTATCAATATGACTAAGATGCTGAATATACCCATACTTGGGCTTGTGGAAAATATGAGCTATATCATTTGTCCTCACTGCGGCGAGAAGATACGCATTTTCTCAGGTGAGAACACCGATGAATTTCTTGAGGAAAACGGCATAGAGCTTTTAGGCGAGCTTCCTACAGACGTAACCGTATCGGGTATGGCTGACAACGGCTACTACAAGGTAAAGGAAGAAATAGCCGCCGAGTTCAAGAGTATAACGGAAAATGTCATAAAGGCAGCAGAAAAGATCAAGTAATAAAATTTCAAAGTCTAAACCGCCTCCCTTATTAATATACTGGTATTAGTAAGGGAGGTTTTATTTATATGGACAATACATACAAGACCATTTCGGCTGACAGAGCCATAGGAAAGGAAACGGCACAGCTTATACAGGAAGGCGAAGCAATAGTGCCGGATAGCAAGCCCGACATAGACTTTATATTGAAATGTGATGCCACGGTAAATACGGACTTTAAGCGGCCTGAGGAAAACCGCTTGAGCTACAAGGGAAATATGATAGTGGATATCCTCTATATGGGCAAGGACAAGAGCCTGCACAGTATGAGCGCAGAAACTCCCATAAGCGATTTTATAAGCATAGAAGGAGTGGGCGAGGATATGCTTTCACAGGTGAATATGCGTATTGCCAATCTGGAGTGCAGGAAGGTAAACGACAGAAAGGCGGCATATAAGGCTATGCTTGAGACAGAGGGCAGCGTTACGCAGTGTATGGATATAGACGCAGTTACATCAATAGACGGTCTGCCCGAGGAACAGCAGAGAAAGACAAAAATAGTCACAAACAAGACCGTTGTCAGCAAAAGCGATGATTTTTCCGTTCAGGAACAGGTAATGCTGCCTGCTACAAAGCCCCCTATACAGGAGGTGCTTACTATAGAGGCATCTATAGCCAATAGTGAAACAAAGGCGGCGGAGAACAGCGTTAATATAAGCGGCGATCTCTCTCTGACAATGCTGTACATAAGTACCGAAGGAAGCTTTCCAGAGGTATATGAGTTTGACATACCCTTTAACGGCAGTCTTGAGGCTGACGGCACGGATATGGATATGTATGCAGACGCTGTGCTTTCCGTCAGAAATATATTTTACAATATATCGGACAATGAAAGCGGCGAACCCCGTATAATAGACATAGACGCTGCAATAAATGCAGATATTACAGTTAATTCAGAGGAAACAAACGAGGTGCTTGAGGACGCATATGTGCTTAATAACAATGTGGATATGACCGCAACCGAGCTTTGCTATACTGCCCTTGTGTGCAGGAACAGAAGCCAGTGTCCCGTAAAGGAAATAGTGACCATACCAGAGGGCTGCCCCGATATGCTCCAGATATTCAAGACGGGAGGAAAGGCATACATAGACAACATACAGATATTTGACAACAGAGTACTCCTTGAGGGTGTCATAAATACCGATATACTCTATATCACGGGAAATGACGAGATACCTGTTTACTGCTGCAAGGAGGCTATACCCTTTTCACAGACCGTAGAGGCAAGAGGAGCCAAGGAGGGTATGGAGGCAAGCGTACAGAGCAATATTGCCCATATAGGCTTTAATATGCTTTCGGACAGGGAGGTGGAGGTGCGCTGCGCCCTTAATACCATCACTGTTGTAAATGATATGCGCTGTGTGACCCTTGTTACGGATGTGGACATTGTGCCTATGGAGCCTGAGGACCTGGACAGAATACCTTCAATAGTCATTTACACAGTCAAAAAGGGCGATACGCTGTGGAAGCTGGCAAAGAGATTCAACACCACTGTTGCGGATATTTTAAAGCTTAACGATTCCATAGAAAACCCCGACCTTATATACCCCGGACAGAGATTTGTAATAGTAAAAAGAAGAAACTAAAAGTATCAATAAAAAACCACCGATTTTTGGTGGTTTTTTATTGATTCTATATATATCTGAATTTGTCTACGTCAAAAAGTCCCTTATCACCCAGCTTAATATGGGGAATGACCAAAAGTGAAATAAATCCCAGTATCATAAGAGCCATATTGCTGCCCATGGGACTTATTTTCTTTGCGGCAGAAACAACAGCCTCATGTTCTCTTACCACTTCGTCTGCTGCCTTATCCGACATAAGACCTCCTACGGCAAGCTCCATATATGCTATGACCTCTTTATTCTGCACAACGGCAATGCCGCCTTTTTTACCCAGAGCATTTACTGCCGCCGCCATATTTTCGCCGTCTGAGCCTATAACGCTTATGTTATGGCTGTCGTGACCTATGGTCTGTGCTATGGCGCCGTTGGTGATATCCAAGCCCTTTACAAAGCAAAGTCCCTTATTGCCTGTCCTTCCATATCTCTCAATATTGGCGCACAGGCTCAGCCCCTCTCTGCTATTACAGTAAACGGCATTTGTCACAAGAGAATTTCCAAGCTCTATGACCGGTTCATTTTTGTCAAATTCCTTATTGAAATCCTCCGCTGTCACAGGCTCTATCTTAACTGTATCGGTCACTTGGCTTATATCCGTCTTGTCCGATACAAAGAGGGCTTTACCCTCTTTTGCCGCAAGTATGCCGTCCTTGAATACAAGGCTTATATCGGTGCAGTTTATATCTCTTGTCACTATGATATCCGCCTTAAAGCCGGGAGCAACTGCGCCTCTCCCACGGAGATCATAGAATATACAAGGGTTATAGCAGGCTATTGTATATGCGTCCACAGGGTCCATGCCCAAGCCTACTGCCTTGTCGATACAATGGGATATAGTACCCTCCTTTAATATTTCGCTTAAGTGCTTGTCATCGGTGCAGAAGGCAAAATGCCTTAAATTATAGGGAGTTACAGCCTTTATAAGCTCCTCAAGGTTCTTGGCGCCCGTACCCTCCCTTATAAATATGTTCATACCCTTGCTTATTTTCTCAAGGGCATTTTCACAGCTGTCGCACTCGTGGTCGTTATCTATGCCGCCGCAGATATATGCATTAAGTCCCATACCCTCTATCATAGGTGCATGACCGTCTGTATATCTGCTGCTTTCAAGCTTTCTCAGTACGTCCTCGTCGCAGCCTGCGACGCCGGGGAAATTCATCATTTCGCCCAGTCCCTTGAAGTCATACTCAGCCATAAGCCTTTCGGTCATTTCGCCGTCTATAACGGCTCCGCTGTGGTCGAAGGGTGTGGCGGGAACGCAGGAGGGCAGCATAAAATGAATATCAAGAGGAACGCTTTTACCGCTTTCCAGCATAAACCTAAGTCCCTTCTCGCCGCATACATTGGCTATTTCGTGAGGGTCGGCAATAATAGCTGTCACGCCCTTTGGCATAACTGCCCTTGCATATTCCGCAGGAGTTACCATAGCGGATTCAATGTGTATATGACTGTCCACAAAACCCGGGGCAATATATGCGCCCTTGACGTCTATTTCCTCAATGCCCTCATAATCGCCTATACCTATAATGATACCGTCCTTTATACCTACATTTCCCTCTATTATACCGTGACCAAGCACATCTATTATCCTGCCGTTTTTAAGAACGATATCCGCCTTTTCCTTTCCCAGTGCAGCATTTATAATATCCTTAAGCATAAAATACCTCCTTAATCCCAGGTTTTAGCCAGCTCTTCAAAATTACAGTCCGTAAGCCTTTTATCGGTAAAGCTTATTATCCTGTCGCACATTTCAATGGTCCTGTGCTTATGGGATACAAAAATACAGGTCTTGTTTTCAAGAGCCTTTATATTATCTATGAGTCCTCTCTCCGTCCTTTCGTCAAGAGCAGAGGTAGCCTCGTCAAGCAGAAGTATTGGAGCATTGCTGAGTATCGCCCTTGCAACGGCTATTCGCTGTATCTGACCTTCACTCAGACCAAGACCCCTTTCGCCTATCTCCGTATCCATGCCCTGGGGCAGACCTTCTATAAATTCCCATATCATAGCTGTCCTTGCGGCATTTATGATATCGTCATCAGAGGCATCGGGACGGCAAAAGCCTATATTTTCCCTTATAGTGCCTGAAAGCACCATATTGCCCTGAGGTACATAGGCAAAAAGCTTTCTGTAGCCGCCGTCTATTACCTTCTTTTCCCCCTTCAGCTTAATATATACATTGCCCTCCAGAGGCTCCACAAAGCCCAGTATAAGCTTCATCATAGTTGACTTGCCTATGCCGGAGGGTCCCGCAACTGCAACAAACTCACCCTTTTTTATACTATTGTATGCATTCTCCAGTACATTTTCATTTTTGTAGGAGAATGTCACATTCTCAAAGGATATCTCCTCAAAGTCATTATACAGCTGTGATACGCTTTCAGTTACCTCTGTATTGCTTTCCTCCTCAAGGTTCTCTATTTCCATAAGTCTTTCCGCAGATGCTATCATGGAATAGAACTGAGGCACCAGACCGCTTATATTGCGCATAGGCGCCTTGATCTGATTGAGTATATCGGCAAATGCCATAAGGGTACCTGTGGTTATAGTGCCTGCCGCCACATTAAAGGCACCCCATACTATAGCCGCATAAAAGCTGCCCGTAAAGAGTATATATACTCCTGTATTCGCTATATTGCTCACAGTCTGTCTTTTATACATGAGCCTGAGAGCCTTCATCTGTCTGTCCTTAAGCTTTGCCGCAGAAATACTGTGATTTGCAAAGGATTTAATAACTACAAGATTTTCCACACACTCCTGTATAAAGGAACGCACAACGCCGTTGGCTGCCTGGCACTCCTTGTGTAGATACTTGAAATGCTTGCTGTATATCTTGCTTGCCACCATTACAAAGGCGCCTACAACAAGAGCCGCAAAGGTAAAGCGCCAGTCTATGGCGAAAAGAACCGCAAGTCCCGCTATAAGCCTTGTGACAAGGGCAATGCCGTTTGGAACTATATCCACAACACCCTCTACCACAACATCTACATCCGATGTAAATCTGTTCAGTATCTCGCCTGAGTGATATTGATTTATGCTTGTCCACTTCTTTTTAAGCACACTTGCAAATATACCCTGCTTTATTTTGATATCTATTTTGCCTACTGCCCTTATGAGTATATTGCAGTACAGCACATTAAGGGCTGCCTGAAGTATAACTACGGCGGCAATAAGGGATATGGTCAGCACTACGCTGCCGTCCTTGGCGCCTGTGGCAATATCTATGATATCCCTGCCCAGAAGAGCAAGCCATATAAAGCCCAGTGAAATTACTCCTGTTATAACAGCGAGGAATACTACCCACCAAAGCTGTCTGCCTGTGTATTTATATATCCATTTTAAAGCGTATTTGGAACGTGTTTTCATGACTGCTTCCTCCGAAAGCCTTATATTTATGTAAATTATATCATAATCAATATTAAAAAACAAGACGGGATGATTTTATGAAAAAAACTGCCGCATTGCGGCAGTTTGCAGACTGTCGAAAAAACAATATTTCGACAGTAAATATGAATTAAAATAAAGAACAGCTTGCAAAAAAGCGTCGCAGACTTTAATCCGCAGGAGGAATTCACTTCCTCCGAGGACAGGGACTTTACTGATATTTTGCACACTTGTCAAAATATCAGTAAACACGGCTGGTCCCTACCTTAGCTAACTGAAAGAAATGTCGTAAGGCATTTCTTTCAAGCGTGTCGATTTTATCGACACGCTAAAACTGCCGCATTGCGGCAGCTTATCATTTCTTTTCCTTTTTAGCTTTTTTGGCAGCAGCCTTTTCTTCCTTGGCCTTCTGCTTTTTAGCCTTTTCTATAGCCTTTAATTCTGAGGCAGACTTCATTCCTATCATATTTACAATGTACATACCTGCCATTTCTATCTTAACGGTTTTCTTGACGGGAAGTGCATTGTATACGGATTTATCCGCCATAAGAGTAACTATCTGAGGGCCTATCTTCACTCTTACAAAATACATCTTTATAAATTTGCCCCACTTTGGCATCTGGGATAGGACAGCCTTCGGCATAGACTCTATATTCGTTATCCTGTCACGTTTCTTATCTATAATATAAGCTGTCTGGAGCATTTTATTCTGCTCTATCATCTCATTTTGCTCATTCATCTTCTTATAAGCCTTTTTATTGAGAAAATAGAGAATACAGACAATTATCGCTATTATTAAAACTATAAGCAAGAACCAATCGGCAAAACCCATTGAGTGCATTTGTCATTCCTCCTTTCAAAGCTTTTGTCAATTTAATTTTAACCTTATTGACAGGAATTGTCAAGTAGGGTTATACTTAAAACAGAAAAGAAATGAGGTGGTATTATGCCAAGACTTACAAAAAAAATGAAGGAAAAGATACACAATGTGCTTGCTCTCTTAGATCAGTACTATCCCACAGAGGACAAGTGCTATCTTCACTATGAGAAGCCCTATGAACTGCTTATAGCTACTATGCTTTCCGCTCAGTGTACGGATGATAGGGTAAATATAGTTACAAGGGACTTATTCAGAAAATATAGGAGCATAGAGGACTTTGCCTCAGCGGATATCAGGGAGCTTGAAGAGGATATACGCTCCACAGGTTTTTATCACAACAAGGCAAAGAACATAATAGCAGCCTGCCGTCAGCTACTTTCGGAGTACGGCGGCGAACTGCCCTCGGATATAGACAAGCTTACGGCTCTTGCAGGCGTAGGCAGGAAAACAGCCAATGTAGTGCGGACCCATATTTTCCATATACCCAGCATAGTTGTAGATACCCACGTAAAGAGGATAAGCAACAAATTAGGACTTGTGGACTGCGACGATCCCGTTAAGATAGAGTTTGAGCTTATGAAAATATTCCCAAAGGAGCACTGGGGAAGATATAACACACAGGTCATAGCCCACGGCAGAAGTATATGCAAGGCAAGAAGACCCGACTGCGAAAACTGCTTTCTGGCGCAGGACTGCGACAGCTATATGAAAAAATGAATAAATACTAAATAAATGGGGAATAATCATTTTAAGAATACTTAACTGCGAGGTCAATATGCTTAAGAAATTTATTCCCTATATAACAGGTGCTGTTACAGGACTGGCTAACGGTTTTTTCGGCGCAGGCGGAGGTACTATACTTGTGCCTGCCATGGAAAGGCTTATGAAGGTGGAGGAGCATAAAGCCCATGCTACGGCAATTGCCGTAATACTGCCCTTGTCTGTAATAAGCGCCTTTTTATATATAAGAAAGGTGGATATAGACTATTCCCTCCTGCTGTGGGTGGCTCTGGGCGGAATTGCGGGAGGCTATACGGGAGCAAGGCTTTTAGGCAAGATACCAAAAAAATGGCTCCATATAATATTCGGCGGCTTTATGATAGCGGCTGCGGCAAGGATGGTACTATGATACTTATATTGACAGGCTTTGTATCGGGAATAATAAGCGGCATGGGTATAGGCGGAGGCACCGTACTCATACCTGCTCTTACCATATTGATAGGCATAGAACAGAAAACAGCCCAGGCTATAAATCTCATATACTTTGTGCCTACGGCAGCTATTGCCCTTATGAACCACTGCAAAAACGACAGGGTCGAAAAAAATGTTGTGCTTAAGCTGGTAATTCCGGGGCTTATATTTGCAGGCATAGGCTCCTTTATTGCCATGGGTGTAAATTCGGGACTGCTTAAGAAATGCTTTGGATATTTCCTGGGCATTATGGGCTGTATGGAAATTTACAAGGGCGCCAAGCATAAATGATATATGCCGAATTATAATTTTATCGTTTCTTTCATCATATACTTAAAGAAAGGAGTTGATAAAATGATAATACACACAGTTGCCGAGGGAGAAACGCTTTCTTCAATAGCTCAGCTTTACGGCATAACACCTCAGGATATTGCAAATACCAATTTCCCGCCTGATCCCGACAGGCTTGTGACAGGGCAGACACTTGTAATACTACAGCCCGAAATAGTACATAGTGTAGTACAGGGAGATACCATAGAGTCTATAGCACGGCAGTACGGCACAACAGCCGACGCGCTGCTCAGGAACAATCCTTCTGTTATACCTACGGACCTCCAGGTGGGACAGAATATAGTAATAGCCTACAGGGACACAAATCCTACAGTTGAGATAGCAGTAAACGGTTATACATATCCGTCTATAGACAAAAATCTGCTGAGGAGGACCCTGCCTTATCTGACATTTCTTACAGTATTCACATATGGCTTTACGGAGGAGGGGCAGCTTATAGCTCCCGACGATGATGAAATAATAGCTATTGCCCTTGAATACGGTGTTGCTCCCGTTATGCTCATATCCACACTTACGCAGGAGGGCACTTTTTCAAATCAGCTGGCATCTCTTCTTCTGAACAATAGGGACATACAGGACAGACTTATAAACAATATAATTGAAAATATGGAGGAAAAGGGCTACAGAGCCTTGGACATAGATTTTGAATATCTGCCTGTTGAAAACAGAGATGCTTATATAGACTTTGTAGAGCGTATCACACAGGAATTGAATTCAAGAGGCTATATCACCCTTGTTGCCCTTGCGCCCAAGACCTCGGCAGACCAGCCCGGTCTTCTGTATGAATCCCACGACTATTTCGGACTGGGCAGAGCAGCCAATCTGGCCCTTCTTATGACCTATGAATGGGGATATACATATGGTCCGCCTATGCCTGTTTCGCCTTTGCCCAATGTGGAGAATGTCATAAGCTACGGTGTTACCGAGATACCATCTCAGAAGGTGCTTATGGGCATACCCTTATACGGCTATGACTGGAAGCTGCCCTATGTGCGTGGCACAACAAGGGCTATGTCCCTTTCGCCTCAGCAGGCCATTGCACTTGCCGAAGATATGGGTGTGAACATAGAGTATGACATTGAACTGAATGCGCCCTTCTTCACATATACCGAGGACGGCACAGAGCATATAGTGTGGTTCGAGGATGCCAGAAGCATAGAGGCAAAGCTTTCCCTTGTTACAAAATATAATCTGGCAGGAGTAAGCTGCTGGAACCTGATAAGGGACTTCCCTCAGATCTGGCTTGTACTCAACTCTCTTTTCAGGATAGCCAAAATAGTATGAAAAGCTACGGTATGACCGCTCTTTGCCTGTGTACCGTCATAGGCGCAGGCTTTGCCACAGGCAGAGAGCTTATGACATATTTTGTGGACTTCGGCATATACGGTCTTATAGGTATAGCCGTAGTTTCGGCGCTGTTTACCCTTGCCATATATATAGCTCTTGAAAGTGACTGCCGCAGCATAGGTGAGCTTACAAGGAGCAGACTGCCCCGGCCCTTGGCATTTATTGCAGAAAAAACCGTCTTTGTATTTCTTATCGTACTGTATTCTGCCATGCTTGCGGCAGCAGGCGAGGTATTTTCACTTATTTTTGGGATAGACAAAAGCATAGGTACTGTACTTATGGCTTTTCTCTGCCTTACGGTAATTGTCATAGGCGCCTCGGCCCTGACAGAGCTAAGCAAAATACTGCTTATACCTATGGCTCTTATAATATTTGTAATAGGCGGCACTGCGGCAGGCAAAAATATAGCCTTTCCTCCGCGGAGCGTATTTACGCTGAAGGCAGCCTTATCTCCCGTAATATACCTTTCCTACAATATGATAACGGCAGCTGCCCTTATCGTGACGCTGCCAAAGACAAAAAATTCAAAGTCAGTTGCTTTGCAGACAGGACTTTTTATATTCATACTTATGACAGTACTTTCGCTGCCGCTTTACACCCACTACAGCAGTGTATGTAATGAACCTCTGCCCCTTATGGCAATACTTGAGGACGGGAAAATAAAATATATGTACATACTTTTCCTGCTCTTTGCCATATTTACTACAGCAGTAAGCTGCGGCTATTCGGCGGCAGGCTTTATAAAGGAAAGGACAGGCGGCACGGCAGCCTCCTGCATTATCACAGGGCTTGCATATGCTCTTTCCCTTATAGGCTTTTCGGACATAGTGGATAAGGTCTACTTCATATTCGGCATAGCAGGGATGACAATACTATTGGCATTAATTCAAAAACACCGATTTTCGGGGTGACAGGACCCCCGAAAATCGGTACTATTATGGCTATTATTTGCCTGTGACTTTTCTGTTGAAAAATGCGGTCATTTGTGATATAGTATAACTTGAAAAAGATTGTTTTTTTACTAAATCCAATGCTCTATGTTTTTCCCAAAAAGCTTTGCTTTTTACTGCTTACGCAGTATATTTTGTCGCTATGCTCCAAAATAGGAAAAACATATCGCTAACTTATCTTCGATAAAAATCGGAACAAGTTCCATTTTTATCTTCAGATAAGTTATATTATCGGAACTGTGTTCCGATTGTAAATTATTTCATAATTTACTAAATTCACTTCGCTTTGCTTGTGAATTTTAATATAAATACCTTCA
>CANQBJ010000055.1 GCA_947589665.1 uncultured Clostridia bacterium | reverse complement strand
GCCTTTATATTGTCAAGGGTAAAGGCTATTGTTCCGCTGCTTTCAATTTCTATATCGTCAATGTGCTTTGTAAAGTAATGGTCGTAATGCCATGCCGTAATAGATAGACTGTGATTTTCCGCCGTGATGTATATACGGTCAAGCCCTGCAGTTTTATCTACGGCGGGAAGCACCGCCTGTATTGCCTGTATGAGTTCTTTTGTGTTTGCTGTAAATTTCATAGTACTTTCCTTTCTGTGGTTGTTATGCTATTCTTATTAAGTTGGGCATACCTAAATAATACTGCTTATTTGCCATAACGGTGTTGTAATTTTCCATGCCCTGAAAATCGTCTATGACAGCCTTTTCCTCGTCCGTCATATTGGTATAGGCTTTTGTGCCATAGCAGGGAGGAAGCCAATTCTTATCTTTTCCAACATAAATATTGAATTTATCTATAAGAGCCTGATTCGTAAATGTGATGTGACAAGTTCCTTTTTTATAGAATGTTGCCTTGAAAAATTTACATTCTATATTCTTCGGATCATACTTTGCTATTTCCAAAGCATTTGACAAGTCTACGGGCGCAGTCATATTCCCGTCAAAATAGTTCAAAACCTTTTCTATGTCTTCCAAAACTTCTCTTGCCTTGTAAGTTCTGAACTCTCCGCTACTCCATTTATAAGCAGTATCAAAAACATTATAACAAGGTATTATAACCTTGTAATTTACCTTGTGGGCGATATTTGTTTTCCATCCATTGTAATAATGGACGTTCTTTTTACATTCGGGATACCATGTGTGTTCCGTTGTAAGCTTGTCAAACATAGATATTATAGTTTCCTGTACACCTTTCATAATAGACGCGTTCATTTCTATAATGAGATTATTTATATTAGACGGCTCGTACCATATATAGAAGCTAACCCGGGTGGTGATGTGGATAAGCAGGCTATAAGGATAAAACAATTATTCTATCAAGGATATTCGTACTACGCTTTCGCCACGTACTCAGGCGGCTTTTACCAAAGCCTTTCTTTATTAAGATCAAGCTCGGACGTATCGGCTTATATATTCTTTGATACAGCTTTCCGTCTGCAAATGCAGATGGATTTTTTTTATTTGTACATTCACTATGATTTGGATTTATTCAAATCACCAAAAGCCGTGCTAACTTTTTCATTAAAAATCAATATAAAGCATAGAATAAAGTGTATTTATTTTGGAGGTATGCTATGGCAAGAGGTACATTACAGGTTGAATTATATGATGCAACTGTTGCCGAGCCTGTTGTGGGAGCAAAAGTTGTGGTACAAAGCGGCGAGGATATATTATATGAAGTATTTACAGATGAATCGGGACAGACAGTGGAAATGGAGTTAGAGGCTCCCCCTCTTGAATATTCCCTTGAGGAAAATGAACCCCAGCCCTACAGCACCTATGATATCATAATAACTGCCGATGGATATAACACAGTACGTATAATAGGAGCTCAGATATTCGCTGATGCCATTGCTCTCCAAAGGGTGTATATGGATAAGGGCGACGGTGAAACCGTAATAAATGTACCGCCGCCGGTACTCTGGGGAGATTATGAGCCAAAGGAACCAGAGGCCGAGGTCAAGCCTGTACCCGAGGAAACAGGCTTTGTAGTACTTGACAGAGTTGTAATACCCGAATATATAGTGGTACACGACGGTGTTCCAGGTTCAAATGCGCAGAATTACTATGTTCCCTATAAGGACTACATCAAAAATGTAGCGTCCAGTGAGATATATTCCACATGGCCTGATGCCGCCATAAGGGCAAATGTACTGGCTATACAGTCCTTTGTGCTGAACAGGGTGTTTACGGAATGGTACAGGAACAGAGGCTATAATTTCACTATCACAAACTCCACACGCTATGACCAGAGCTTTAGCTATGGCAGGACAATATACGAGGAGATAAGTCAGGTAGTAGATGAGATGTTTACAAACTATATTAAAAGAGAAGGACAGATACAGCCCTTATTTGCTCAGTACTGTGATGGCAGAAAGGTAAGCTGTCCCGGTTGGATGACCCAATGGGGAAGTGCCGATCTGGCTGAACAGGGTTACAGCGCTATTCAGATACTGAGATATTTCTATGGCGACGATATATATATTGAGACTGCCGACAAGGTACAAGGCGTGCCTTCCAGCTTTCCCGGAACAAATCTGACCATAGGCTCTTCGGGAAATGACGTAAGAACAATACAAAGACAGCTTAACTCCATTGCAAACACCTATTCGGCAATACCTAAGCTGAGAGTTGACAGTGTATATGGAGAAAGTACAGCCGACGCTGTAAGAGTATTTCAGAAGATATTCAACCTGCCTCAGACGGGCATTGTAGACCTGGCTACATGGTATCAGATATCTCAGCTGTATGTATCTATAGAAAAGCTTGCGGCACTATAAAAAATACTTTAAAATGCAATATGCACAGCAAAGAACATATGCTTTTGCTGTGCATATTATTATATTAATTCTTTTTCATTTTCATTACTCTTGAAAAATATTCTCCAGTGTAAACTCCGCAAATAGGCTTTACGCCCTTCTCATTTCCGATATTTTGACATAAAGGACATCTGCATTGTCAATGATAGTATTTTCCATTTTTGTCACCTTTCTTTTTAGTATTACCTGTATATTGTGTGTATATTGTGTGTATATTACGAACCAGAATTTATATTATCTCAGCTTATTTTACACTTCCAATAATCCGCCCAAAACATATTAAACAAGCCCAACACAAGTAAATAAGCCATTACAAAAATTAAAAAAATATTATACCAAAATTAAGGAAAAATTAAAATGAACATCACAAAATAAGCCACTTGCAAGGGGGTCTGTATATTACTTGTATATTATGATGTTTTTTTCAAGAGACAGTATGAGGTCTCTTTTTTATTTTATGTTATATCATAAAAAATGAATTTCATTTTACAAATTTTTTGTGTATATATGTGTTGAGTGAGGTCGTATGTTCCCCTATTGATCCGGATGCAGAGGCAGGGGGGTGTAGCGGCTGGGCTGCTGGAAACCAGGCATCTATATACTAATATAATTATACTAGGCAGGAGCCAATAACTAAGGATATACATATACATCTATTTTTTTAAATTTTTATTAAAAAACAGCCAGAAAACAGCTTTATTAATAACAAAAGCCGCCTTATTTATAACATTTCAGCATATTACTATATATTATTATAACAATACCAAAGCAAATAATATATTAATTTACTTAGGGCTCCCAGTTGTGCGTCCGTTGTATAATATAATAATATAAATAATAATATCCTTCCTGTTGCCTTGCTCCAGAGCAGGGAGCAGGAGCAGGACCGAAGCCAAGCAAAAAAAATCCAAAAAAATAAGCCCCTCTATGCGGCTTAAATACTTGCTTTTTCATCAAAGCAAAAAATATTTTTCAAAAAATTTTAAAAAAGGGCTTGACAAAACACGGGTGCCGTGGTATTGTAAAAGCGTGACAAGGAATTTCGCACCTAATCCCAACACGGAAAGGGGGCGATATAGTGAAAAGGCAAAACAAAAAAGCCTTCATAAAGAAGGCTTCGGCGTGGATCCTCATCACGCTTCTTGTTGCTATAATAGCATTTACTGTTAAGTGCTATTAAGTAACTAGGCTTGTAAGGTGTGCAACCACCTTACAAGCTTAGTATAACACATAATAATAACGGTGTCAAGGAGGTATTGAAAATCGCAATAGGAAAAAAAATAAAGGCTGAACGACTTAAAAAAAATATTTCACGGGCTGAACTGTCAAGGCTCACAGGCATCCCCCTCCGTACTCTTGAGGACTGGGAGGCAGGAAAATATGAACCAACAAACTTTTTGGGTATTGTGAAGCTAATTGAAATATTAAACATTAAATCAAATAACATTTAAAAGCGGTGTAGGTTATCCACCGACCAAAGCGAAACCTACACCACACGCAACACTTACAAGAAGCATTGTACAGTAATAATACCACAAACAAATCCTTCTTGCAAGTGTTTAACCTAAAAATTTAAACATTTAAAGGAGGAATTTTTTATGACAAACAAAGAATTATCACAGGCAATCCGAAAGACACTTAAGGCCGCAGGCTACACAAGTAAAGATGTAAGAGTAAGCGTAAAGGATGCAGGTTATTCCACAGCCGCCCGCCTCAATATCGTAAATCCTCATGTAAGCAGAACAGCTATACAGGAGCTTGTAAAGGGTTATGAGGAAATAGACAGAGACGAACGAACTTATGAAATCTTAAGCGGCGGTAATACATATGTACACGTTGAATATGAGTGCGGCTTATTTGAAGAGCTTGTAACTCCCTACATGGAGTCAGCAGAAAAGGTATTTGGCAATGAATACTGGGACAATAAAGTTATATGTAGGAACGAAGAAAAAGAGATCCGCTTTGCGTATTTTAATAAAGACGAATGCGCATTATGGGAATCATATCCGAACCGCGGTAAAGTAACAGAATATCGCCCATCAGTAAAAATAATGTACCCCTTCCAGTTGGCCTTAGCCATCTGGAGATTTAAGAACACCGGCACAATATATGCTTAAAGGAGATGTAAGGTTATGAAGGTTATAGCAAAATCAATTAACAAGGACACACCGGCACAGTTTTATATTTTAGTAAACGAAGAAGAAAATCAGGTATTATATTCAGCGCCGAATAACTGGAAAAGTAAAAAAGGCGCCTTAAGATGGGCAGTAAAACACGGCTTTGAAATATAGTAAACAACCGCCCGGCAGCGTGCAGCTGTCGGGCGCATACAAGTAAATCTGAAAGGAGCAATAACAATGACAACAGCAGAAATTTTCAGCAATAAGAAATTCGTAATAACAGGCGGCTTCCGTAAAGGTAATCAAGAGACCATACAAAACAGAATAAGGCTTCTTGGCGGCAAGGTAATGCAGAATGTATCAAGCCGCACCGACTATCTCATAGTAGCAGATGACAACCCTAACGGGCGTAAATTCAAAAAGGCTCTTGAGCTTAATTCAAACGCCTGCGAATACGTTGTAAAGCTCATGACGGAAGATCAATTTTATAAATATGCCGATATGTAAAAACGCAGCCCCTTCAAGGGGCTGTTTTTATGTAAAACATATTGACATTTTCTCTTTCAAGTGCTATCATAAAGACACAAGGAGCGGCCGACAGGTCGTACCTCGCTATGTCGGTTTAAATAACCGCCCTAAGTCCGAGATAGGGCGGTTATTTTTTTATGTAAATTATGATAAGAAGTATCAAAATCAAAATGATTTGTATATCTGTCATAAACATTCCCCCTTTCCTTTCAGAATAGGGGAGGAACAACCGCCCGCCGCTCCTTGGTAAGCCTTTCGGCTCACTTATATTATAACTGTGTAAATTCTTCCTGTCAACTATTCCAACCTGAACTTATCCCTGATCTCCTCATGCGTAAACTTTTTAAGGAAACCGTAAGTATATCCCATTCGCTTGATTTCGCCGTGGGTCCTCTGATACATTTTAACTCCAATGTAAATATGTGCAGGAATATAAGCCCTCAGCTCGTTGTAAATTTTCTGACCGACCTTATCGATAACCGCCTTTGAAAGCGTAAGCGTAACCGTTGCCTTGTCATAATCGTAGTCAACGATATACTCGTCCGTGTAAACTTGGCATATCCTCCGCATACCCTCAAGGCTTGCCTTTTCCTCGCTCAAGAGCCTTGCGTAAATATTATTCCTGCGCTCCTGTAATGTTCCTGTACTCTGTAACCCAAGCTCCTTTTCCAGCATCTCTATGTAAAATGTTGCGGAGCTCAGTAGCCTCTGATTTTCAAGCTCTCCGACCTCATCCTCAATTTTATGTAAAATTTTTTCCATTGCTATAAAAACATCCAGCGTGACCTTATCCTTGTAATACATTTTATGTAATTTATTTATGAGCTTATCCATATGATCATTCTCCCGTAAATACATTTCCTTTTATGAGGTTATCGTCATTTTCGATAACAAGCTGCGTGTAAACCTCCTGGTACTGCATTTCCTTAAAGTGCGGCACTGCGTAATCCACATCATACCTTTGCCCCTTGTAAACAAAATACATATCGTTAGCCACGGTAATTGCGTCAATCCTTATTATAAATTTAATAGATTCGCTTACAGTGACCATTCCCTGTTTGTTTTTTACCGCTCGTACTCTTTCGCCCAGTATAGGCAAGATAGCAGCCCACACACTTTTTATTTTGTCATATCTGTAAGCCGTAGCGCCCAGCTCGTCTGTATATTCGACTCTGCCGTAAACGTCTACCTTGTGCTTAAGTCTGCCGGCTATATTCTGCATAATATCACTCTCCGATTATTTTCGTGCCGTCAACCGTAATACTTTCGATCACAAAGCTGCTCAGATTATCCGCCTCAATATTATCTTCCTTGCCGTTGACAAGTAAAATTTTAAAATCCTTGACACCCTCGGCGGAAAGTATTGCCTTGCCTACTCTGTTATATCTCAGCAGCTGTTCCCCGAAGGCTTGTGTAAAATATTCCTTTACCCGTTCTGTAATTTCCTCTTTTACGTCATCGACAGTATAGCCCTCTTCGTAAATAAGCTGTGTTTCTATATTTATATTTATCTGAGCAGGATTTTTAACGTAAACCCTTGCCCCTACGGGAGCCTCGCCGCTGCCGTCTCCGTTTTCGTGAGGGTCTATGTAATTCTGGACCATATGTAATATTTCTTCGCTTACACCCTTGCCCTCGCTGTAAACATACAGATCAACCTCATTAGGCCTTTCATTGGGACAGGGTACACATAAAGCTCCTTCCACACCGTCAATTTCCTTTGCCCACTGTTCATAGTGTGCTTTATTGCCACTGTGGGCTCGCCTTTTCCTAAAGTCAAGAAATCTTGCCAGCAGGTCCTCATCGCTTTCCTCGTCGTTCCCTCCTGTAATTTCCGCCTCATTGTACACACTGTCTATAAATTCCATAGAGGTAACAAGTCTTGTGACCTCTCCCGCATCGCAGTTGCCTGAGGCGCCGAATATCTCAGAGGCAACAGGTAATTCGACAGCGCCTCCGCCATCGTTTATTGCTCCCTCCTCCAGCGTAATGTAATTACATTTGCCGTTGCTTGTATACGTGCCTTCGGGTATAAGTCCTGTCCTGCCGCTTTTAGCCGTAAAGGTAACATAGCCGCTTGCCCTTGTAAGCTTCTTTTTCTCTATGGGCGACCAGTTATTTATGTAATCCTCCAGCTCGTCACCCTTAAGCCTTGTCACATTAAGCTTATCTGCGGCATCCTGTAAGCTTTCGCTGAATTCGTTTATTGTAATAGCTACGGCCTTAAATATATCCCAAAGCCAATACCCCTTTTGTTTTGAGTATTCCTCAGGCATATTGTCAAGCATTTCCTGTAAAATATCCTCAATTGCCTTTGTGTATTCTGCCATTTTTTCCTCCTGTCAGGATTGTGTAAAAATAACTGTTTTACTTTCCCTGTCCCACTGAGCGTTAAAGCCCGTTTCCTCGCAAGCTCTGTAAAGGTAGCAGTAGCTCACATCATCATATAACCAATACTGAGTAATAAGCTTATACCATATACTGTCATTATCCTTTTTATAATAAATAGCCTTTTCCTCGGCATTCCATTCAATTGTATATCCCAAAAATTCAAGTAACCGCCTTACAGGCACTATCCACCTGTCATTGACCATGGCAGCCCTTACCTCATATTCATTTCCGCCCAGCTTAAGTGTAATATTTTCCCATTTCCATTCCTGAGCAATATCCACAGTCCTGCTGCTGCCGTCCCATTGGGAGGTATAGCCTAGCTCCTTGCATATTTTGTAAATATAAGCATAGCTCACACCGTCGTATATTTCAAACGGAGTGTTAAGCTTGTAGCTTATACCATCCTTAGTCATATATATAGACTTTTCGGCAGCATTCCATATTACATTGTAGCCCAGCAGTTCGAGCGCCTGCCTGCAAGGTATCAGCCAATGCCCATCCACATTGGCAGCTGTAACGCTCATAGAGGCTCCGTTATATTTTATATTGATATTTTCCCATTTGTATTCAGCCTCTTCCTGCTGTACCTCCCGGGTAAATATATATTCCTTTATTTCCAGTGTAGCTATAATATCTTTTTTCTTATCCACCTTGTAATTAAGGCTTTTTATTACGTAGGCGATATTAAGCAGTTCCTTTGCCCCCTCTGTAATAATAAGGCGCATAGGTACCTTTCTTTCGCTCCACTTCTGCCAGAACTCTATGTAAGCCCAGCCGTTATTGTCTGCCTTTTTGTTTATTTTATTGTAATTTTTATTTACAGGCAGGAGGAAGGAGAGGGTTAATGTCCTTGCCTTGCCTCTGCCTATAAGAGTAAGACTTTTGGTATTGCTCTCAAAGTCCTCATGACAGTACTCCTGTATTACCTCAGGTAATTCCTTCGGCACTATAGGCAGAACAAGTATTTCCTCATTGTTATTAGCACTTGTGTATATCGTTATATCCGTCATTTTCTCACTTCCTCATAATAGCGCTGAGTTCCCATTAACTCTAACCTCCCATAGCTCTTTAGAGCGTTAGGGGAGGGGGACCGCCGTTAGGCGGTGGAGAGGTAATTATTCACGCTATCGTTTAAATAACTTTTCACGGTACAACACCTAGTTATTCTCCTGTACCAATTTTTTCAGCACCTCAGCCGGTATTTCCCCTCGGTCTGCCATTTTGTGATGCACGGCGCACAGTGTAATAAGATTATCATCATCAAGCCCCTTGTCAATATCCGTGCTAAGCTTGACAATATGATGCACTTCCAGATTTTTGTAATTTATTACCCTTGTGCCTATAGGATAAAGGTCACTTGCGCACACCTTACAGCACCAGTGATCTCTTTCCTTGATCTCAATAGCCTTTTTCCTCCAGGCATTAGTCCGCCTGAAAGCGGCAGTAATATCGTCTCTGTCCCTGTTTCTGTATTTCCTCTGCGGCTTTTTAGGGCACACATACCCTTTATCATGTATTCTCCCGCAGTAACTACACGCCTTTTTCATTACATATCCTCTCAACGTCTTCAATCGGTATCGGACCTATGCTGTCAACCCTTCTTTGCAGTTCATCTATCCTTGTCTGCATTTCTATTATTATTTCCCTGTAAGGATCGTAGCCGCTGCCTCCGGAACTCATATTTTCGTAATTTATATTATATGTACTCACACTAAGCACCCCTTCTGTGACCACTACAGTAAATTTAATAATTATATCTCTTCGCACAAATTCAGCCGTAAAATCCTTTACAGCCTCTATGCAGCTGTGCTTTGTAAGCTGCTCCGTTACCTCTCTTTTAAATTCGCTTGCCCAGTAAGCCTTTTCCTTTGTTCCCAGTCTGTCATATACGCTTATGCCAAAGGATTCCTTTTCGCCCTTAGTATATACTTCATACACCCCGAGCATAGTCGTAATTACCTTTCTGCACCAGTTTTCTATGTTCTCTCTGTCATTGGCTATGGCAGGAGTACCGTTATCCTGTAATATATGCTGTCCGTCAACAAATACAAAGTCTCTGCCCAGCTTTATGCCCTTATCCACGGAAAAACTCTCTATCTTGGGAAAAATCATATTATAACCTCCTCTCTGCCACAACCTCCCCTAGCCTTGCTATAAAAACGCAGCGTGTTTTATAGCAGGCGTCGGAGGGTTCAGCACTTGCCTTTGTCAAAAGCCGACAGCTCCTCTTTCTAACCTCCCATAGCTCTTTAGAGCGTTAGGGGAGGGGGACCGCCGTTAGGCGGTGGAGAGGTAATAGCCTCCCCTTAAAGAGAAGGGGAGGTGTCAGCCCTAAGGCTGACGGAAGGGGCGACTCTCGTCCGCCTTATGTAACTTACCACAACAGTTTTTTCAGCATCTCATCCACAAATGCCTCCGCATTAGCCTCATACTCTCCCTCGTACTTCCTTCTTGCGTCGGAGTAAACATAAAAGGCCCTTACTCTTTCGGCAGTCCTTCTGCCCCAGAGTACCTTCTCATGTCCGTCCTCAATAAGGTGAGTGTGATTAGCTCCGCCCTTGCCTCTTTTGTATTTGCCGTATACCTTTACGCTGTCCGGAGCCTTACTGCCATTTTCCTTGTAATAATTATAGGGCTTCTGCTCGGTAATACCTCCAAGATAATTCCCTGTCCTTTTCTGTAATCCCTTTGTATAGAATTCCTCTTTAACTCTCTTTTTAAGGGATTTTCCTTCCGTGCGTAAAAATTTGCGTGCCTTCTTGGGATATTCCTTAACAGTCTCCTCCATTGCCTGAATAACACCGTCAATACCATACACACTTATACTCATTTTGCTTTATTCCTTTATGCTTACTATGCCGTCTTTATAATCAATGCTCTTGCCCATTGCCTGAGCAATACTCCTTATAGGTACATAGTTATATCCTTTTATGTTGACTGCCTCGGCAATGTATACATCTTTGTTGCCTACAACAATCGGCAATTCGTCGGCTTTATTGTCAAGCCTCCGCATCTTTGTGGCATTATCAAATCCCACCTCAAAGCCCGCATTTTCAAGGGACCTCAAATTCAAAAACGTCCTTCCGTCCTTAACAATGGCATCCGCTTTAATCTGCTTACCATTGACTGTAATATTAATAGTCTCTACCACTTCGCCGTCCTCCTTTTTTTCTGGTTCTGCGATAAGCCTCTTGAATTCTGTCCATTCTGACGGTACTCTGACCCACGGTTCAGGGCAGAGCTTACCGCACACGTCATAATGACGTATTACTCTGTCGGCAGGTATATTATACTGTTGCATAAGATATTTAACTACCTTTACGGTATTGAGCATAGTCTGTCTTGTAATTACATACTGCCCATTTACCTTATCACTGCACATCTCAACCCCGATACTGTTTGCATTCCTGCAATCACACTTAAATTTCATCCCCTTGGTCTCACAGTGATAGGCTACCCTTGTAAATGGCACACTCTGAGTGCAGCTGTCCTCATCGACAAACATATGGGCTCCGGCGCCTACAGCTGTCCTGCCAAAATATGAGCCATTGCCTGTATCGGTGTCCCCGTCATTTGCGGTATAATGCACAACTATGTATTTTATCTTGCTTAATGCCCTTGTGCCTCCGTAATTACTTGCGTTTGAGAGCATACTGTTGTAGGGCAGGTCCAAGCCTTTTAAATATGCCATACTCTCACTCCTCCACCTCAGGCAAGCCTGCCGTAGATGTAAGTAATGACAGCACTCCTGCCAATATACTTGCACTTACGACATTTACCCAGTTCACCTCATCCAGCACTACTGCCGTGCCTATCATAGCTATAGCGCTCTGCGCCATAGTCTTTATTGCTCTTATACCTGCTGCCTTTAACCAATTTTTTGTCATAATTATACCTCCTTGACAAATTTATTATCGCTGTATATTTCCTCCAGG
>CANQBJ010000054.1 GCA_947589665.1 uncultured Clostridia bacterium | reverse complement strand
CGCAGACTTTAATCCGCAGGAGGAATTCACTTCCTCCGAGGACAGGAACTTTTCTGTAATTTTGGTGTCAAACACCAAAATTGCGGAAAACACGGCTGGTTCCTACCTTAATTATACTGAAAGAAATGCAAACATTTCTTTCAAGCGTGTCGATTATATCGACACGCTAAAAAGAGCCTTTCGGCTCTTTTATTACTAAAAAATCGTGTTAAAAATTATCATCTACAGCAAGGGATTCTATAAGCTCTATGTCTTCATTTCTTTCCATAAACGTATTCAGAGAATAATTATTTGCAAAGAGAAGAATAGGGCGGCCAAAGTGGTCAAATACAAGTGTGCATCTGGAATTGGTAAGCGCCTTTATCTCATCAACGGTCTTTCCCTTTACCCATCTTGCAACGCTGTAGTTCATAGGCTCCATACGTATCTCGGAATTGTATTCATTCTTAAGCCTGTATTCAAACACTTCAAACTGAAGCTGTCCTACGGCGCCAAGTACTACATCGTTATACTCCGTTCTGTATATCTGTATAGCGCCCTCCTGGGCAAGCTGATCCACACCCTTCTGGAATTGCTTTGCCTTCATGGTATCTACAGGTCTTACCTTCATAAAAAGCTCAGGCGGGAAGGTGGGAAGGGGTTCGAAATAAAGCTTATCCTTACTGTCCGTAAGCGTATCGCCTATCTGATAGTTGCCTGTATCGTATATGCCTATAATATCTCCTGCAATGGCTGTGTCTACATTTTCTCTTTCATTTGCCATAAGCTGTGTGGACTGGTTCAGCTTCATAGGTTTACCTGTCCTGGAAAGAGTTACATTCATACCTCTTTCAAAGGTACCTGAACATATCCTGAAAAATGCAAGTCTGTCTCTGTGAGCAGGATTCATATTTGCCTGTATTTTGAATATAAAGCCTGAGAAAAAGTCATCCGTAGGATGTACGACACCTGTTGTTGTCTTTCTGTCTCCGGGAGGCGGTGACATTACAAGAAAATGCTCAAGAAATTCCGTAACTCCGAAATCTGCCAGAGCAGTGCCGAAAAATACGGGAGAAAGCTTTCCTTTAGAAATAAGCTCCATATCAAAGTCATTTCCCGCGCCGTCCAGCAGCTCTACCTCATCTCTCAGATTCTGCAAATTCTCATGAAAAATTATATCGTCAAGGGCCTTGTCAAATACACCCTCGTCCGTAAGCTCTATAGTCCTCTTTTCCTTATAAAGATGTATTTTATTCTCAAGCCTGTCATATATACCCTCAAAGTAAGCACCGTTGCCTATGGGCCACGTAACCGCTACGGAAGGCAAGCCGAGAGCATTTTCCAATTCTTCCAGAAGGGCAAGGGGTTCCATGGCATCTCTGTCCAGCTTGTTCATAAATGTAAATATGGGTATGCCTCTCATACTGCACACCTTGAAAAGCTTTTCCGTCTGCGCCTCAACACCCTTTGCAGCATCTATTACCATTACCGCTGAATCCACAGAAGTAAGTATTCTGTAGGTATCTTCGCCAAAATCATTATGACCCGGAGTGTCCATAATAGATACTGTCTTATCATTGTATTCAAACTGCATTACAGAGGAGGTTACGGAAATACCTCTCTGCTTTTCTATTTCCATCCAGTCAGATTTGGCAAATCTTCCTCTCCTTGCCTTTACTGCCCCTGCCTCATGTATGGCGCCGCCGTGGAGCAGCAGCTTTTCTGTAAGCGTTGTCTTGCCTGCGTCGGGATGGGATATTATACCGAAAATTCTTCTCTTGTTTATCAAATTAATATCCGGTTTAGCCATAATTTATATTCCTTTCACAATTATCTTTTTTCCATCTTATCTATTTTATAGTAAAATATCGGTGTTTGCAAGTACAAATTAACAATTATGGCATATATTTTGCATTTATTATAACGGCTGACAGGTCTATAATCAGTGTATAGACGTCTAAATAAATTATAAGGGAGATCGATATATGAAAAAATTGATAGTTGTGACAGGCATAATGGCTATATTTATGTCAGGCTCTGTGTTTGCTGCGGACAGCACCTTTGCTCAGAACGGTAATGTAAAAGTATACATAAATGGTACAAGTAGCCAATATAATAATTGTGGAGGACAAAGCGGCTGCCTTATAGTAAACGGCAAACAGATCACAGTTGACGAAACCGATCTTAAGACAAAGCTTAAAGAGTTCATACAAAAGTGCAAAGAGGACGCAATGGAAAATGCTAAGTGGCTTACTACAGAAGCAACCACAAAAGCGCCTGAAAAACCTGTACAGACAACGACTAAGACAGAAAAACCTACAGAGGCTACCACGAAGGCACCCGAAACACAGGCAACTACAAAAGCACCTGCCGCAGAGAAGCCTTCACAAGCCACTACTAAAGTGCCTGCTACCGAAAAGCCTTCACAGGCCACTACGAAAGCGCCTGCTACAGAAAAGCCTTCACAGGCCACTACAAAACGACCTGTTACGGAGAAAACTACAGAAACAACAACTGCTGCTGTCAATGTAAATCAATCTATGGCTCAGCAAGTACTTACTCTTGTTAATAACGCAAGAGCGCAAAACGGCTTATCAGCCCTTAAGCTGAACAACAGCTTGTCTGCTGTAGCTCAGAAAAAAGCCGAGGATATGAAAAGCAAGAATTATTTTTCACATACCTCACCTACATACGGAAGTCCCTTTGATATGATGAGAAATGCAGGGATTACATACAAAACGGCAGGAGAAAACATAGCCTATGGTCAGAAAACAGCCAGCGAAGTATTTAATGCGTGGATGAATTCAACAGGCCACAGGCAGAACATATTAAATAAAAGCTATAAGGAGATGGGATTGGGAGTAACATCAGGCAAGGTATACTGGAGCCAGATGTTCATAGGTTAAAAATACGCATATAAGATCGCCTGTAATACACGCAGGCGATTTTATTGTATCTTCTGAGTTTTCCATAAATTTTCATTATTAGATAAAAAATCTATATAATACTTGAAAAAATTATCAAAATATATTACAATATATATAACTATGAATTGGGGTATGGTGAACAGAAATGAGAAGTAAAAGAAGTAAAAAGGGCAAGGGACCTACAGTAAAGGAAATACTGGAAAGAGAGTATCTTGCTGAAAACAGCGCAATTAATGAAGATTTAGATACCCGAGAAGAAATTCCTTATGTAGAGGAAACAACCGATATATCAGATGAAAAACCATCGGGGGAAAGCTCTGATAAAGAAGCGGAAAATAATATAAATGATGATATATCCGAGGAGCCGTCAGACGATCAGGTATACGAAGAAACAGTTGAGGAAAGTTCGGAGTATGATGAGAATATCGAGGATATTGAAGACATTGAAGATATTGAGGATGCCGATTATATCGATGATACAGAGGACGACGCTATCGATGATGTAAAGCCTCAGAAGAAAACCCCTGTTAAGACTGCAAATAACAAAAATGGCAAAATTAAAAAGAGCAATAAGAAGAATGTCAAAATAGGCAATGTTGTGCTTATTGTTGCTTGTATTTTTATAATTATATGCTTTGCGGCATATATGATAATGGCTTTCGGCTATTACAGAAACAGATTTCTGAGAGGTACTGTGCTTAACGGCAGCGATGTTTCCAATATGACAACTCAGAAATTTACAGATGAATTAAGCGGCAATATCAAAGACTATGCCTTTAAGGTAATGAATAATGACGAAGAAACAGATGTGATATATGGTAAAGATATTTCCCTTGCCGTTTCCGAAGAGGGCAGGGATGCCATAGACAATGCTTGTTCATCTCAGAATAAGATAATGTGGCCTATGGGCTTTTTAGGCAATAAATATGAGCTTACCGTTGATAAGGTCGCAGCCTTCGATGATGCTGCGCTTACATCAGCAGTACAAAATTCAAAGGGATATAATTTGCCTCGGTCTGTTCAAAGTCAGCCCGCATCTCTTAAATTCAAGGAGGGCAAATATGTTATCGCTCCGCCTACAAACGGTGATGAAATTGACAAGGAAGCCTATCTTGCCAGGGTCAAGGAATATATTTCAGAGCTTAAGGATACAATGGTCATTCAGGATGCCGATGTATATGTTAAGCTAGAGGAAAGCGAAATAGAAAACGAACAGGCGCTTAGAACAGCCTGCGACAAGGCAAATGAAATAATAAAAGGCACCTCATTATCTGTAAAAATGGCAGATACAAAGGAGGATATCACAGCCGATGTTATGAGCAGTATATTATCTATAGATGATAAATATAATGTTAAGCTTGATGACAGCACTATAAATTCCTATGTAGAAAATCTCAATAAAAAATATAACAACATAGGTATGACAAGGACCTTTAAAACAGGTCACGGCACAGAGGTCACAGTCAAGGGCGGAGATTACGGCTGTTCCGTCAATACTAAGACTCTTGCCAAGGATATTAAAAATGCGATATTCAATAAAAAGCCTGTTGACACAACCATTAAATTTACAAAAAATGTACTGAACGGCACAGGCGAAGATATAGGCAAGTCCTATATAGAAGTCGATCTTACCAATCAGTATCTCTATATGTTTATAGATGGCAAAAAGGTTAAGGAATGTCCTGTTGTTACGGGACTTCCGGGCAAAAGGGCAACCCCTCAGGGTACATATATGCTTAAAAATAAATTGATGGATGTTCCCCTTGTAGGCGATAATTATGTTACGCCTGTCAAGTACTGGATGCCTTTTAACGGCGGCATAGGGCTTCATGATGCGGTATGGCAGAGCAGATTTGGCGGAGAGCTTTACAGGACTAAGGGTTCTCACGGCTGTGTAAATCTTATGATGAAGGATGCGGCAGATATATACAAGAATGCAATCGTAAAAATGCCTGTCGTGTGCTATTATCATAACAGGATATCTTCTTTCCAGCCTGTAGCGTCAAGCGGTCCCGTTATGGGAACATACAGGGCTTTAACGGATAAGGAGCTTAAAATGCGTGCCGAACTCCTTAACGGCAAAAAGGTAACTGACAGCAGAGCAGTAAGGGATTCTAACGTAGATTCCTCCGACACATCGGAAAATACGGAGGAAAATAATACTGCCGATACGTCTGCCGACGGTAATTCATCTACGGAAAACTCAACGGATGAAAATACGGGAAATGTTTCGGATAATTCAGGCGCACAGCAGAACGATACGGGCGTAAGCGCTCCCGATAATGCAAATACAGACAACGCTTCGACAGATAATTCAGGCACGGATAATTCCAATAATACGGAAAATGCCGCTGTCGTAAACTCAGACAGTACTCCTGCCGACAACAGCGGTGCGGCTCCTGTCGAAAATGCGGCTCCGCCGGTGAATAATACCGCAAGTCCCGATAATTCAGGCACTGCAGGCGATAATGCAGGCGGAGGGGAAATTATAGAGGAGATCGTTGTTTTACCTGAATAATATGAATAATTTCTTTTTACAAAGGAGAAAATGTATATGGACAGCGAAAAGTTAAGAGAGCTTCTTGGCGAGGATGAAAAAAACGGCGGCGTAGATATAAACTACAGACAATTTGTGGATTATGAAGACGACATCGATGAGGAAGAGGAAATACTATCCGAAGATGATACCGAGGAAAATACCGATAATGAAAAAGGCTCCGAGAAGAATACGGAACCGCCGAAGAAGGAGAATAAATCCATTGATCTGTCGGTGTTGGACGAACCGCCCAAAAAAGAAGACCGTAAGCTTAACAACAGGCTTAAGATCGCAGGAGTAGTGGGAATATTTGTAATTGCTGCGGTAATAACTTTATATATATGTATATCATATGTGTTATACAGCAACAGATTCGTACCGTCTACCGTTATAAATGGCTTTAATTGTTCAAATAAAACTATAGATACGGTATTTGATGATATAAACTCTTCTCTTGATAATTACTCACTATCAATAATGATAGGCGGCATTAATTCCGACACTATCTACGGCAGCGATATTGAGCTTGCCTGCAGTGATGACCTTAAGGCAAAGCTTACGGATATATGCAATAATCAGAAGAAGTATTCATGGCTCAAGGGCTTTTTTGTCAAGTCCGATGAAATATATGTCAATAATGGTCTTGAGCTTAATTATGATGTGCTTGATGATATCCTCGATACCTCCGTGGTATTTGAAATTACTCCTACGATAAAGAGCGAGGATGCAGGAATTATATATAACGGTAAAGAATTTGAGATAAAGCCTGCCGTTTATGGCGATGAAATTGACAGAACAGCCGTAAGAGAGCTTGTGATAAAGAAAATACAATGCCTTGATGGAATACTGGATGTATCTACCGAACACTGCTATGTTCAGCCTGCGGTCACGGAAAATGATGAAAAGCTGGATTCCGCCTGCGAAACAGCTAACAGATACATAGATAAGTCAATTACGCTTACGGTCTTTGATACAACTCAGATATTGGACAGGTCCGTACTGAATAAGTGGATAACAGTCAATTTCAATGCTGATGTTGTTGCCGATGAAGATGAGATCAAAAAATATGTAAAAATGCTTGATGATAAGTATACAACACTTAATAAGCTCAGAACATTCAAAACTCACTACGGCGACAGCGTGACAGTGTCCGGAGGCGACTACGGAAGAAAGCTTGACTCCGAGCTGCTCAATGAACAGCTTGGCGAGGCAGTACTGAGCTTTGATGATGAAGAAGTGACTGCCGAATTTACAAGCGGTGCTATGGGACCCGTAGGCAATGATATAGGTACCAGCTATATAGAAGTTGACCTTACAAACCAGAAGCTGTGGATGTATAAAAACGGCAGACAGATAGTTGAAACAGACGTCGTTACAGGGAAAAACGACGGCAAGCACAATACCCCTCAGGGTACATACAAGATAAAGGATAAGCAGAGAAATGCAGCTATCAAAGGCGAAAACCATACTGTATCCTACTGGCTGCCTTTCAGTGGTGATGTAGGTCTTAACGATGCATCATGGCAGACCGATTTTGGAGGCACAACATATATTTTAAACGGCTCTAACGGTTGTGTATATTTGCCTTCCAATGCTGCGCCGACTATATATAACAATGCGGTAAAGGATATGGCAGTCATATGCTACTTCCACTCCTTTGTTGCATCTCCTGCTGATGTGACGCCTTCGGCTTCATCTGCGCCTGCTCCTGTTATAACTATGCCCCAAATAACATATCCATCTGCTTCCGAGGATAAAACAGAGAAGGAAACTTATGTTGAGGTATTTACAGAAAGCAGTACTCCCGATAACGGGGACAGCAATACCGAAAAGACTACGGCTCCACAGGACACATCTGCCGAAACAGTGCCTCCCGCAAATGTTGAAAATGACGGTATAATACATGAGGAAACAGTTTCGGCTGCTGAATAAATACAGTAAATAGAAATGCCTGTTACACGGGCATTTTTATTTACCGATAACGAGGTGTAATATGACAGACGGAATTATTTTTGATCTTGACGGCACATTATGGAATGCCACAGAGGCAATATGCAAAACTTGGAATATGGTGCTTGACGGCTATCCCTATATAAGAGAGCCTATTACAGTAAAGGAGCTTGAGGGCTGTATGGGACTGCTTTTAGACGATATAAGCAGAAAGCTTTTTCCCAATGAAAGCAGTGTAATGCAGAGAGAGCTTATAGAAAAATGCTGTGATATGGAGGTAAGATATCTTTCGGAGCATGGCGGTATACTATATCCCAAACTGGAGGAGACCTTAGGAATTTTGTCGGCTAAACACAAGCTTTTTATTGTAAGCAACTGTCAGTCGGGCTATATAGAAAGCTTTTTTAAAGGCCACGGTCTTGAAAAATACTTTACGGACTTTGAATGTGCGGGAAATACGGGAAAAGAGAAGGGCGAAAACAATAAGATAATAATGGAGCGAAATTCACTTAAAGCCCCTGTATATGTAGGCGACACAGAGAGCGACAGACAATCGGCGATCGCTGCGGGTATTCCCTTTGTGTATGCGGCATATGGCTTCGGAAGTGTTAAAAAATACGACTATATAATAAATGAATTCAGTGAGTTGGCTGATATATTTTAAAAAAGCCTGTCCTTTTCGGACAGGCTCAAAAATTATAACCGTATTTTATCAGGGCTGCTTGCCGATGTAAGCAAGTATACCGCCGTCTACATAGAGAATATGGCCATTTACTGCATCAGATGCATCAGATGCAAGGAAAATAGCGGGACCTGCTAATTCTTCAGGCTTAAGCCATCTTGCAGCGGGAGTTCTGCCAACGATGAACTGATCGAAAGGATGTCTTGAACCGTCAGGCTGCTTTTCTCTTAAAGGAGCTGTCTGAGGAGTTTCGATGTAACCGGGTCCAATGCCGTTGCACTGAATATTGTACTGACCGTATTCAGAGCAAATATTTCTTGTAAGCATCTTAAGACCGCCCTTAGCAGCAGCATAAGCAGAAACAGTTTCTCTGCCCAGCTCTGACATCATAGAACAGATGTTTATGATCTTGCCGTGACCCTTCTTTATCATACTTGGAATAACTGCCTTAGATACGATGAAGGGAGCGTTGAGGTCAACGTCTATTACCTGACGGAACTCAGCGGCAGTCATATCGCACATAGGAATTCTCTTGATGATACCTGCGTTATTTACAAGAATGTCAATAACTCCTACTTCCTTCTCTATAGTTGCAACTAAATTATTAACAGCCTCTTCATTTGTTACATCACAAACATAACCATGAGCGTCAATACCTGCTTCCTTATAAGCAGCGATACCCTTATCAACAAGCTCCTGCTTGATGTCGTTGAAAACGATAGTAGCACCTGCCTTAGCCATACCTGAAGCAATAGCAAAGCCGATGCCGTAGGAAGCGCCTGTTACAAGAGCAACTTTACCTTCCAATGAAAAATTAATACTCATTTTGTTACCTCCTTTAAAATAATACGCAATTAATGCTTATGCTTTAATTATAATACAATACATGGTATTTGTCAAAGCAATAATTGTAAATAATTGCATATTTTAAGGCTCATAAATTTATTTTTTTATTAAAATTGTTATAAATTGATAATATAATACTTGATTTTGCTCTGTTAATGTAGTATAATAACTTAAGATATATTAGAAAGTTGGGTAACTATGATTGAAAACAGAGACGATACAATTAATGAAATAGATCTGCAAAAGCTCATTGTAGCTGTACTTGACAGATTAAAGTTCATCGTTATAACGACAATTTCCTTTGGAGTTATATTCGGGCTTGTAAGTATATTTCTTATAAGCGATGTTTATCAGACTCAGGTTTCACTCTATGTTAACAATAATAAGGATGCAGTGTCACAGAACCTGGATGCAGGCGATATAAGTGCCGCTACAATGCTTGTTTCTACCTACGTTCATCTTATCAACAGCAACGCTGTACTGGAGGATGTGGTAGAGAGCATAGACCTTGACTATGATGTTGAGGATATATCTGATATGATAAGTGTTACAGCGATAGAAGACACACAGATGCTTATGCTTTCCGTGTCCAATACTAATCCCGATCACGCTTACATAATAGCTAATGCTATTGCAGACAAAGCACCGCCTAAGATAACCGAAATAATGGACGGTAGTACAGTTAAGGTAGTTGACTATGCGGTCAAGCCTGAAAGGCCTATATATCCCAACACACTTAAGAATATTATTCTCGGTCTTTTCCTTGGCTTTGTAATTGGAGTTGCTGTGGCTGTTGTTTCCGAAATGCTTGATAATTCCATCAAGTCGGAAGAAGACATTACAAAACTTATACCGGATATACCAGTTATTGGCGTTATTCCCGATATAATTGTTAAAAATAATGAAGAGAGCAGAGGATAGATATGTTTAATTTACCTAAGTTAAGTTTCAGGAACAAGTCAAGATCCTCAGGAAATCTCAACAGCAGAACCGATATTGAGGAAAACAGCAAAAGAATATTATCAAAGGACCTGGGCTTTGACATACACGAATCCTATAAGGAGCTGAGAACGAATATAATGTTTTCACTTCCCGGCAGCGGATGTAAGGTCATATCCGTTACAAGCGGTATTGCCTCAGAGGGCAAAAGTACTACCTGCTTCAATGCAGCTATAACCTTTGCCGAGACAGGCGCTAAGGTCATTGTTATTGACTGTGATTTAAGGAGACCCAATGTTGCAAACCTTCTTCATATCAGAAAAGAAAAGGGCTTAAGCAATATTCTCATAAATGACTGTAAGCTTGAGGACGCTATTATCAGAACAGATTATAACGGCCTTGATACAATAATTGCAGGAAATATACCTCCAAATCCCGCAGAGCTTTTATCCTCTGCGCCTATGAAGGAGCTTATTGATAACTTAAGAGGAAAATATGACTATATTTTCCTTGATACACCTCCTGTAAATGTTGTTACCGATGCATCCTTGCTTACAACTATTGTAGATGGTTATATCATTGTAGTTAAGCAGTTCAGGGCTGAAAAGTCTGCTCTTGTTGAAACAGTCAGAAAGCTGAATTTCGTTGATGCAAAAATACTCGGTTTTATATTAAACGGAGTTAAATATACCAAAATGGGTTATGGCAAATATGGTTATGGTAAATATGGCTATGGCAAATATGGTTACGGAAGATACGGTAGATATTACATCAGTTCCGATAATCAGTAAACATTGAGGTTAAAGGGGGAATGTTTATGATAGATATGCATTCTCATATATTGCCGGCGATAGACGACGGCAGCAGAGATCCGGAAATGACATTGGAAATGCTTGAGGAAAGCTATAGACAGGGGATCACGGATATAGTTGCTACTCCGCATTTTTACATAAATAATGACAATACAGAAAGTTTTCTGGAAAAGAGAAATAATGCATATGACATTATAAAGGGGAAAATATCCGGCAGAGATGACGTTCCCAATATATATCTGGGAGCAGAGGTATATTTCTTCAACGGTATAAGCCGTTACGACGGACTGGATAAGCTTTGTATAAACAACAGTAAGTATATGCTTTTGGAAATGCCGTTCAAAAAATGGAGCAATAAGGTCCTTACGGAGGTCGAAAATATAATTTTCGACAGGAAAATAATTCCGATAATTGCCCATATAGAAAGATATTTAGACTTACAGCACGGCACAGACAATATAAATAATCTATTTTCACTGGAAGTCATTATTCAGGCAAACGCATCTTATGTGAACTATATGTTTTCAAGGAAGAAAGCGCTTAAATGGATAGACAACAATATTATCCAGCTTATGGGCTCAGATGCTCACAATATGGATTCAAGAGCTCCCAATCTGGGCAAGGCTTACGATATCATTAAGAAAAAGCTGGGTGACGGTGCGGTAACCCGCATCAATGGTTTAGGTAAAGAAATTTTAAGCATATAAATTTTCTTTAGTATTTTAATACGAAAGGAGATATAATTGAAAAGCAAAAGAAGAAAATCACATAAAGTACTTATAAGTATTTTATTGATTATAATAATTTTGATTATCATCTTTGCTGCTGTGTATATATGGCAGAAAAATAATATTGATGCGGTTATAGATGCCGCTAAATATTCGGAAGATGATATTCAGCAACAGATTGTTGATTCCAAGCAGGATGTAGAAACCGAGTTGGAACAACATGAAATAGTTGGCCTCAGAGATTTTACCTTTGAAGAAGAGGAGCAAATAAGGAAGGGTCAACTGTCTGTAGAAGATGCTATGGCCAGAATTATGGAGGAAAGCGATGTCGCCGGCAACGGTACGGCTGCATCGGATGGTAACCCATCAAATCAGGGTAATAACATCACTGAGGACAACAAGGATGATAATGCTTCAACCAAATCAAGTCAGCATTCAAAAGGTGCCGACGGCTCTGCTGATAACAACACAGCCGCCGATGAAGAAAAGGTCATTCTTACCGAATAC
>CANQBJ010000053.1 GCA_947589665.1 uncultured Clostridia bacterium | reverse complement strand
TATGAAATATAACAATTAATTATTTATATGTAGGTGTTTTAATATGTTTTTTTATATAATTGTTAATAATGAGGTAAATTTCTCTGTTGGATATACTTCATAACGATGAAATATATGGAGCTTTTAAAATAGGTTCCAGATGGAAAATACTCAAAGACGGTGTTATTGATTTTATAAAATACAGAGCATAAAAGAAAGGCTTTGACGCATATGTCAAAGCCTTTCTTTAATACAATTAGTTCATAATGGATAGATAATCTATTAAATCTATTTTATTAATTCTCCAAATCTTGCCTTTGCCTACACGATAACACAGTATAGCACCTTCTCTTGTATTCATGAACAGTTCTGAGCGTGAACGGTTAAGATGTCAACTTTCCGCATAAATAGTCACAGGAAAATCATATAATATACAGTACATTCAGCACAATGACAACTGCTATGAGTATGAGGTCTATTGCTCCCAATACCAAAGCCCCTGCGGCAAGCTTATAGTGCTTTTCGTATAACTCAATGATCTGACGGCTCACATCGTTTCTGACCCTCTGAAGTTCTTTATTTGTATTGTCCAGTCCCGTTATGAGAGGCAAAAGATCATTTATTTTTTTGCTCTGAACGCTCAATTCGTCCTTTATATACCTATTGTTGCTTTTAAAGCTGTTTTCAATGGTTCTTTCTATACTTTCTCTTTTATTGTCGCTTCTTTTGTTCTGCCTGTCAAGTATGTCGACTGCATTCTGAACGGAAGCTTTTGTCTGCTCCATAGTCTGTTTTGTATCGGCTATGTTGTCGGATATATTTTTGATACTATTCCTTATGCTCTTTTCAATATCCCCATAGCCGTCATATACATGCGCAACCTTTTCGGAAACAGACTGTATATTTTCATTGGCAGTAATCATGGCATCCGTTCCGTTCTTTATATAATTGCCTATTTCTTCGGAGGGTATCGATTCCATGCCTGTCTTTATTGCCTCTACATCGGCAGTTATCTTTGCTGTATCAGCCTTTAATACTTCTGTATTTGTCTTTACTTCTGTTGTGTCAGCCTTTAACGCTTCCGTATTTGTCTTTATTTCCGCTGTATCAGCCTTTAATGCTTCCGTATTTGTCTTTACTTCTGCTGTTTCAGCCTTTAACGCTTCCGTATTTGTCTTTACTTCTGCTGTGTCAGCCTTTAATGCTTCTGTATTTGTCTTTACTTCTGCTGTATCAGCCTTTAACGCTTCCGTATTTGTCTTTACTTCTGCTGTATCAGCCTTTAACGCTCCCGTATTTGTCTTTACTTCTGCTGTGTCAGCCTTTAACGCTTCCGTATTTGTCTTTATTTCCGCTGTATCAGCCTTTACACTTTCTGTATTTAACTTTATTTCCGCTGTTTCAGCTTTTATCGCTTCGGTGTCGGTTTTTACAGCTTCCGAACTCGCCTTTACTTCCGCCTTTACAGCTTCCACGCCTTTCTCTGTTTCATCTGCAATATTCTTGGTAAGCTTTTTGTTTACGTCATCAGAAAAGTCTTCATAGTCCCAATCTTTAAGCTTATCCTTTATAGCTTCTCCTATACGGTTCAATGAAGGCAATCCCTCAATGGCGTTTCCTATATTTTCAATATTTTTATTTACGCCAGCTGCTTCCGTATCTATTTTTTTATTTATTTTATCTGTTATATACGTCTTGAAAAGGTCCTCTATTTCAGACAAAGCCTCGGCTTCTATCTCAACGGCGTTTTCATTTTGCTTTTTCATAAAATAGCTCCTTTGCTCTTTATTCTTGAATGATCCCTCTCAATAAGGCCAAGCAGTATAAGCCTTCCCAGACTTTCATCACCCTTGAATTTATTGCTGTTTATCTCTCTTATAATGCGGTTTCGCTGCTTGTTATATTCTCTGTCGGCAATTTTCATATAATTTCTAAATGTCTCTTTGTCCTTTTTCTCGTTTTCCTCTATTCCTTGTTTTTCCTTTTCCAGCTTTTCTATTTCGGCAGAAAAAGCATTCAGTTTTTCCTGCATTTTGCTTTTGAGACGCTCTATTCTCCTGACATCATTTCTCATTCTATTAATAGCATTGACGGGTCTTTTTTTGACGATAAGATCTTCCATGCTTCTTTTTGTTTCTTCTATCATTTCATCTCTGTATTTTTCTGCCATCTCTTTCATCCTTTTTTCGGCATTTTCAGGCGACAGCCTGTTTTTATTAAACCAGCCGCCTTTTTCCGGATAAAAAACGTTTATAAAGGTGCTTTTCACATTGTTCCATACGGCACTGTGTATAGCATCATCATCAAGCTTAAGATCCTCCGCGTAATCAAGCAAAAACTCCTCCGCGTCTTCGCCCTCCGTAACACAGCCGATAATATTGTCGTTTATGCTCTTTATGTACTTTTGAGAAAATCCTCTCAGCCTTTCGCCTACATTACCGAAAAATTCCTGTTTTGGAGACTTATCTATAAAATATTTTTTTACTATGCCCATGAAATATGACTCTTTTATTCCCCCGAGCTTATCGTAATTTATATACTCGCACTCTGCCTCTTTTGAAATTTTATCGGCATCACTGCATAATTTATCCTTTTTTTCCAAAACGGTCAGGTTGGCAGAACACTTTTTATATAACTCTTCATATTTATCTATTTTTTTCTCACATTCCTGCCTGTATTCCTTATTATCTTCCAGTTTTTTTTCATTGACTTCCTTTATATCCCGCTTACGGATATCGGATTCCTCCCGTATTCTCTGTACAACAGAAAAAAACGTACTTTCCTTTTGTACCTTTACAGCCTCTTTTATTTCCTTGAGCATACGGCTGTTAGCCGATTTAAGCTCCTGTTCATATTCGGGCATACTCTTGCACAATGTTTCGAAGGAACCGCCTATGTCTATGGGAAAAACCTTTATTTTACAGTCTTCGCCAAGTATTTTATCCATCTCTTTTTTAAAATAGGCCTTTATGTAATTGTAAAATCCTTCTTTTATATGTGCCTTCAGCGCATTTTTAACGGAAGCCTGACTGTAAGAATAAGTAGTAACGATCATATAGTGATTCGGAAGCTTTTTCCAGCTCATAGGCAGATAGTCTGTCTCCGCATTGTCGCCTATACTGCCAAGAGACTGTATATCATCGGCCTTGCATGCGATTATTACAACATCGGCTACAAGAAGGTATGTATTCATTATACTGCTCGTATGCCTGTCCTCTCTGCTATTTCGGCTGCCAAGTCCCGGAGTGTCCAGAATATTCAGATCGCTTTCCTTCTCAAAATATTTATCGGGTATGAATATGTGCAGTATATCCGTTCTGCGTCTGTTGCTTTCCACCTGACTGCGTATATCCCTGAGCTTTTCTTCAAGGTCCTCGCTTTTCTCAAAGAAGGCCGCTTCGCCGTTTTCGTTATTATATTCAAAGGAACGGCAGGCTATACCGTACCTGTCGTCCTTTGAACGGCGGTACAGTATAGCCGTGGAGGTAGAGGAATTGCCCTTGGACAGACCTGCCCTCAGCACTCTGCTCACATCGGATATAAATTCCTGCTTTATGCCTATAATATTGAGTATAAGCGTTGTCTTGCCTATCTGAGGCATACCGTAAATTACGGCTAACCTCTGTGATACGCTGTCCGCATTCAGATTTATATCAATATTTGTTTTAAATATCAGTTCCCTTTTAAGGGAATTTATGGTTTCATTCTGCCATTCGTTTTTTTTATTCAAAAGCTCTTTTAAGATCATATTTATCCTTTATTGCAGACTCCCTCATTTTTTTGACAGAAGCCTTTATTCTGTTCAAAGCCATCTGTATATTATATCCGGCATCAATATTCTCGTTTATCTTGTTCTTTTTTATAAGAGAGCGTTCCAGATTATCTCTTACAAATTCTACATAATCCTCATAGCTGTCTATAATTTGACCGGCAATATTTTTGTAAATATCGCATACTCTGTTGCACGCCGTGTTGTAATCCATACAATGCATACGGTTAAGATCCCTTGTTATCGCCGTGCCTGCTCCCAGCAAAAGCAATACACCTGTACCGGCAAAAAGAGCGCCTGCAGGGATATTCAGCGCCTTTCCTATGGAAGTAAGAACGTCCAGGTCCAGGTCACCGTCTTTTACAACATCTGCCGCTACAAGTCCTAAAATACTTGCGCCGAACAGCTTTGTGTTATTGGCTGAATTTATGATCTGCTCAAATGTAAGATGGGATTTTTCAAGCTCTATATCTTTGCCGTACTCGGGCTTAACACAGTATATCATGTTCTGGGTATAATAGTATGCCGTCATATCGGCAAGACCCTTGGCCAACTCCGTCATACTATTAATAAGCTCATCATTGCTGTTTCCGTCAAGAAGATTCGCTATATCCATTACATATTCATTTTTTGCCACATCTAGCTGAGCGTTCCGCTCTTCTTCATCCGGAATATTATCCTGAATTTTGTCCTTAAGCATGTATTTTATTGTATTTTCGTCCTGCAAAACGCCTATTATATCGTCTGCAGATTTTATAAGCCTCCTGTATATATATGGCTTTCCCGAATCATCGTTCAGTGAATTCAGTACAACATTTTTCAGTTCGTTTATATCCTTTGCGCTCTCTCCGAATATCGTACGCTTTATACCTTTCAGCATATCCTTTGCATTCGTTTCGTCAAAATTTCGGTCTATTTTTTTAAGGCTGTCGTCTTCTGCATTACGTACTGCGTTTTCAATATTTTTTTTGAACTTCTTCTTTCCCTTTTCAATTTCTCTGTCAAAGGCCGCTAATATTCCTGAATTTTCAAGCTCAAGGCTTATTACGTTGTCTCTGCCTACAAAATCTTGTATAGCATCTATTTTATTGATGATATTATCCATTTCATTATATATGTATTCGGAGCACTTTTCCTGAATACCTAACGGAGTTCTGCAGTATTTGTCAATGGCATGCATAAACTGTTTGCGCCATTTTTCATTTCTCTCTTCTTCGGGATATATGCCTGTGCAAACAACCCTGTCCGTTTCTGTAGGCAGTATCTTCATAGTTTCGATACACGTATTCTTTACCTCTTCATTGTCATCGGGACTCTGGTCTGCGCGTGATATGACATAAATAAGATTTTCGCCGAATGTCTCCTTTATGTCGTCCAATATTACTGCGTTATCTATCCTTGCAAAGCTGCTTTCATTGAACACAAATACAGCAGCGTCTGAACAGTTGATAGAAAAGTCAATAAGGTTTCTCCAGTAATCGTGCTTCTTTTCGTATCCCGGCAGAAGCATAAAGGCTGTTTTCTCGTTTTCTATGTACTTATAAGGCAGACTAAGCTCCAGATACATTGTGGTGATATTTTTGTCTATGCTGTTGCTTCCCTTTGAAAGCTCTATGAATTCATCGCTTTCTACTTCTCTTCTTCTTACTGAATATTCATTGTTTTCCTTTACAAGCTCTCTTGAATACATTTCAACGCTTTTTTTACATTCTTTGCTTTCATGTATTATTATGGGTATCCTCTCGCCCTGTCCCATTGAAATATTGAGTATCTCTTCGGGTATATCATAAAATTTCTGCATAAGTGTTGTCTTGCCTGCTCCCTGAAGACCCGATATACATATTATCTGCCTTTCCTGAAGCTCGTTTGCTATTATGACCTTCCTCAGAGAGCCCATTATGTCCTCACAGGCCTTTTTTATTGTTTTGCTGTCCTGCGCAGAATCTATTTCCACCGCATATTTAAGCAATTTTGTACTGTCCTCTACAAGATCCGCCAATTCCTTTAATGTAATGTTCATAATATACCTCCTATTTTCTTAATTATTTACTCGTAACCATTATAATATTTATATATTTTTTTGTCAACTAAAGTAAAAAAATCTGAGCATTTTACCACTCTGCGTTTCGTTTTATTACAAAAATCCGGGCTTTGCTCTTGTCCATAATGGCTACTTTATGGAGAAAAGTATATCGGAAAAGCAGAAAAACTTCCTGATACCAACATAGGGAACATAAATTTTTATATTTTTTCAATATAATATATGAAATCTAAAAATATATTCTTGACGACCGCCTCTTTCTATGTTATACTACCCATACAGAAAGCTATGGCTCTATGCAATCCAGCATAAATCCATAGCTTTCGGCATTTTAACGAATTACTTCTTATATTACCTGCTCCTTGGGGAGCCGATGATACAGACACGCTCATAGACATACTTAAGAAAAATGATGTCAAGGCTACGTTTTTCCTATGCGGGTACTGGGTGGACAAATACCCGGAGGAGGTTAAAAAAATATATGAGGCAGGCAATGAGATAGGCAATCACAGCAACACGCACCCGCACAGCTCACAGTTAAGTCTTGAGGAAAACAAGAAGAACATAATGGATTGTCACAACAAGATAAAGGCATTATTAGGTATTGATCCCATACTGTACAGACCGCCCTTCGGAGAATACAATGACACGGTATTGAACGCTGCCGAGGAGTGCAATTATTATCCCATACAGTGGGATGTCGACAGTCTGGACTGGAAGGAATTAGGTGCTGAGCATGAGATAAATCATGTGCTTAGTCACAAGCATTTAGGCAATGGTTCCATAATTCTTTTTCACAATGATGCAAAGTATACTCCCGATGTGCTTGAAACAATAATAAAGGGGCTCAGGGACAAAGGCTACGAAATAGTGCCCATAAGCCAGCTTATACATAAAGAGAATTACTATATCGACCATGAGGGCAGACAGATACCCAACGGTACGGAAGCCACAACTGAAAAAGCAACTGAATAACAGTCTGATACCCTGTGAGGCTATACACATCACAGGGTATTTTTATGTCATAATGATATTTTTTTGGTATACTTATACTTTAGGCAAAACCCAAAAGTGAAATATGATGCTATTAGAAACGATCTTGAAAAAGATATCAGGCATTGTCTTGATTCAGTTCTTCCCACTCTTCATACAACTCCATTAATTTCTCTTCCAGTGTTTCCTTTTCGCCGTATATTTCCTGTGAACGCACAAAGTCAGTACATATTTCCTCTGTTTCCAGAAGAGCGGTAAGCTCATCTATTTTATTTTCTGTTTCCTCTATTTTCTGAGAAAGCCTTTTTATGGCATTTTCGTGTTTCCTCTGCTGTGACTGCATCTCCTTCTGCTTTTTCCAGTCCAGCTTATTTTCGGTCTCGGCAGTGACTTCGGCTGTCTTTGTTTCCTTTAAAGCAGCCTTTTTTTCAAGATAATAGTCATAGCTGCCGTTATAGGTAACAGCCTTGTCCTTCTGCATTTCTATAATTTTACCGGCAGTAGCATTTATGAAATATCTGTCGTGGGAAATATAGAGCACAGTACCCTCATAGCTCTTTAATGCCTGCTCAAGTATTTCCTTGGAGCTTATATCCAGGTGGTTTGTAGGCTCGTCAAGTATAAGAAAGTTTGCATTTGAGAGCATTATTTTAGCCAATGCAACTCGTCCCTTTTCACCGCCGCTCAATGTGTTTATAGTCTTGAAAACATCATCTCCCGTAAATACAAAGGCAGCCAGTACATTTCTTATCTCGGTATTGGTAAGGTTAGGATAAGTGTCGGAAATTTCGTCAAATATGGTCTTGTCTAAGCTAAGGTCCTCCTGCTCCTGGTCATAGTAGCCTATCACTACATTGGCGCCCTTTTTAAAGCTGCCCCCTGTAGGCTCAAGCCTTTCCAGTATTATTCTGAAAAGTGTAGTCTTGCCTATGCCGTTAGGTCCTATAAGGGCTGCCTTTTCGCCCTTTTTGATATCAAAGCTTATATTGTCAAATAAAGGCTGGTTATCAAATGCCATGGCAATATCATTTACAAAAAGCACGTCATTTCCGCTTTCTTTCTTAGGCTTTATTGTAAGGCGCATAGTATCGGGCAGATTATCGGGAGCCTCTATCCTCTCTATCTTTTCAAGATTTTTTTCCTTACTTCTTGCTCTCTTAAGGGATTTTTCCCTGTTAAAGGACTTAAGAGTCTTTATTGCCTCCTCCTGTCTTTTTATTTCCTTCTGCTGATTTATATAACGATGCAGAAGCGCCTTCCTGTCAGCCGCCTTTCTTTCGGCATAATGGGAGTAATTGCCAAAGTACACAACTGCCTTTCTGTTTTCGATCTCTATTATTTTGCCTACAACTCTGTCCATAAAATATCTGTCATGAGTGATTATAAGCAGGGTACCCTTATAATCTCTCAGATATTCCTCAAGCCATTGTATAGCCTCGATATCCAAGTGGTTCGTAGGCTCGTCAAGAAGAAGTATATCGGGCTGGGCAAGGAGAAGCTTGCCAAGGGCAACTCTTGTTTTCTGCCCGCCTGAAAGCTCATATATAGGCTGATCTCTCTCTTCATCGCTGAAGCCAAGACCCTTTATAACTCCTCTGAGCCTGCTTTCACAGCTGTACCCGTCCATATCCTCCATTTTGTGGGAAAGCTCTGCATATCTTGACATAAGTACATCGTATTCCTCTCCCTTGAGGAGCGGCATCTGTGCCTCCATATCCCGCAGCTGCCTTTCTATTGCCATAATTGGCTCAAACACTGTCTTAAGCTCGTTGTACACGGTATTCTGGCTGTCTATTTCAAGGCTTTGCGAAAAGTAGCCCAATGTAGCTGTTTTAGGCATCACTATTTCACCTTCGTCTGCCGAAAGCTCCCCTGTTATTATTTTGAAAAGAGTGGACTTTCCTGCTCCGTTTACGCCTACAATGCCTACTCTTTCCTTTTCCTCTATATGAAATGAAATTTTTTCCAGTATTACATCTGTTCCAAAGGCCTTGGATACATTGTTTAAAGCAAGTATCATAGCTTTACCTCCAATCTCTTCTATTTTATCAGAAAAAGCTGAATATTGGAAGTACTTATTTTTAATAAGCAAATAAAATGAATAGTGTAATAATCGTTGACATTTCAGACCTAATCTAGTATAATTGTTAGGATAAAAAGGAAGGTACTATTTATTAAAGGAGAGATAACAATGGCTGACGAAAAGAAGATAATTTTAACAAGTGAGGGCTTGAAAAGCTTAGAAGATGAGCTTGAAAATCTTAAGGTTGTAAGACGTAAGGAAATTGCAGCCAAGATAAAGGAAGCCAGAGCGCAGGGCGACCTTTCAGAAAATGCCGAGTACGACGCAGCTAAAGAAGAGCAGGCCGAAATAGAGTCAAGGATCGCCACTATAGAGAAAATGCTGAGAAATGCCGAGGTAATAGACGAGGACGAAATAAACACCGGCAGAGTTAATCTTGGCAATAAGGTAAAGGTATACGACGAGGAGTTTGGCGAGGAGATAGTTTATACCATAGTAGGTCCTGCCGAGGCAGACCCCTTTAACTGCAAGCTGTCAAACGAATGTCCTTTAGGCGCTGCCCTTCTGGGTCACGCTGTAGGCGATGTTGTGGAAAGCAATGCTCCCGACGGTATATTAAAGTACAAAATTCTTGAAATAAACTAGGAGAAATACAATGGCAGACAATCAGAACAAGCAGCCCTTAGAGGGCAAGGCTTTAAATGAAATACTTAAAATAAGAAGAGAAAAGCTTGCCAATCTGCAGGAAATGGGTATGGACCCCTTTAAGATAGTAAAGGCAGACGTACACAACCACTCTGTTGAGATAAAGGAAAACTTTGACGCAATGGAGGGCAAGGAGGTCAGCGTTGCAGGCCGTATGATGAGCAAGAGAGTTATGGGTAAGGCCAGCTTCTGCGACATACAGGACAGAGACGGCAGAATACAGTCCTATGTTACAAGAGATGACTTAGGCGAGGATAACTATAAGCTTTTCAAGAAAATGGACATAGGCGACATAGTATTTATAAGGGGTACCGTTTTCAAGACCAAGATGCAGGAAATATCTATCCATGCCACAGAGGTAACTCTTCTTTCAAAGAGCCTGCAGGTACTTCCAGAGAAATTTCACGGCTTAAGGGATCAGGACTTAAGGTACAGACAGAGATATGTAGACCTTATTGTAAATCCCGAGGTAAAGAGGAACTTCTTTATAAGAAGCGCCGTTATCAGAACAGTAAGAGAATATCTTGACAATCAGGATTTTCTTGAGGTCGAAACGCCTATACTCCAGACTATACCCGGCGGCGCGTCAGCCAGACCCTTTATAACTCACCACAATACTCTTGATATAGATATGTATATGAGAATAGCCCTTGAACTGCCTCTTAAGCGCCTTATAGTAGGCGGTATGGAAAGAGTTTATGAAATAGGCAGGGTTTTCAGGAACGAAGGTATGGACATAAAGCACAATCCCGAGTTTACTCTGCTGGAGCTCTATCAGGCATATACGGATTACTACGGAATGATGGATATTACCGAGGGTATCATAAAGGAAGTCTGCAAGAAGGTAGCAGGCACTGATAAGATAACATATCAGGGTGTGGAGCTTGATTTCTCAAAGCCCTTTGAAAGAATAACAATGGTCGATGCCGTTAAGAAATACGCAGGCGTTGACTTTGACAAGGTTGAAAGCCTTGAAGATGCCAGAGCTCTTGCCAAGGAGCATAACATAGAATTTGAGCAAAGACATGAAAAAGGCGATATACTCAATCTCTTCTTTGAGGAATATGTTGAGGATAAGCTTGTGCAGCCTACCTTCCTTATGGATCATCCCGTTGAGATATCCCCTCTTACAAAGAGAAAGCCCGATAAACCGGAATATACGGAAAGATTTGAGCTTTTCATAGTAGGCCGTGAATTTGCCAATGCCTACAGCGAGCTCAACGATCCTATTGACCAGAGAGAAAGATTTGAAAGGCAGGAGAAGCTCAGGGCTCAGGGCGATGAAGAGGCAAATATGATAGACGAGGACTTTATGCTTGCCCTTGAATACGGTATGCCCCCTACAGGCGGTATGGGTATGGGTATCGACAGACTTGTAATGCTCTTTACCGACGCCGCAAGCATAAGAGATATATTGCTCTTCCCCACAATGAAGCCAATCGGCACAAATGCTGAGGAAAAAGAATAATATTGTATGCCTTATGTAAATATAGGTGTACTGAGATACATTTGCTGCTTTTGAATTTATAAAAGTAGCAAACGTATCTAATCATTTAAAAACTGTTTGCCAAGCAATACAGTAGCATATCTGCATACTAAAATTACCCCGCTAAGCGGGGTAATTTTTATTTTTTACAGTTAATTCATTTTGTTAACAGCCTTAGCAAGTCTTGACTTCTTGTTGGCAGCAGTGTTCTTGTGCATAACACCCTTAGTTGCAGCCATATCAATAGCCTTGGTAGCTGCTCTTAAAGCCTCGCTGGCAGCAGCCTTGTCGCCTGCGGCAACAGCTGTTAAGACCTTCTTCATAGCTGTCTTAGTAGCTGAAGATACGCTTTTATTTCTTAATGTTTTTTTATTGATAACTAAAATTCTTTTCTTTGCAGACTTAATGTTTGCCACAATAATTTCCTCCTAAAAGCTACATACAAATTTATCTTTATCTTATGGCAACTTGGGTTAGAGGGTTTTAAAACACAGAACGACTGCGTTTCCCAAATCAACACCATATAATTATATACAATAATTGCCGCTTTGTCAATGAATAATTTACATTATTTATAAAAAAATATGATAAAGGAGATGAGTGTATGAAAAAGTTTTCACCTTATACAGACCTGGCAATAGAAATAGCCGAAAATATCACCACTAAGGCTACCGAAATAGAGGGTGTGGAAGTGGGACACGAGGAATGTGATCTGACGGGTACCACTGTCACAAATGTAAAGATAACAAATGAAAAAGGCGCCGAGGCTATGGGAAAGCCTATAGGCAGTTATATTACTCTTGAAAGCGACCGCATAAAGGAAAACGATATCGACGCCCACGAAAAAATAATTTCCATACTGAGCAAATATATAAAGTATCTCTGCCCCGAAAAGAAACAGCCTACCGTACTTGTAATAGGGCTTGGCAACAGAGATGTAACTCCCGATTCCTTGGGACCAAAGGTGGTAAGCAAGATACTTGTGACAAGGCATATCAAGAACACCGTACCAGAGGATATAAACAACGCAGTGTCCTCTGTAGCCGCTCTTGCCCCGGGAGTTATGGGTATTACGGGAATTGAAACTCTTGAAGTGGTAAAAGGTGTTACGGAAAGGGTAAAGCCCGATATAGTAATTGCCATAGACGCTCTTGCCGCAAGGAAGGTAAGCCGCATAAACTCTACCATACAGCTTAGCAACACCGGTGTTGCTCCCGGAGCGGGCATTGGAAACAAGAGAAAAACAATAGATGAGGATACCCTCGGTGTACCCGTTATCGCCATAGGTGTGCCTACTGTCGTAGACGCCGCCACAATGGCAAACGACGCTATAGACAGAATGCTGGAGACCATGAAAAACGGCGCAAGCAAGGGTTCACAGTTCTATGATATGCTGTCTGAGCTTGCAGATGAAGAAAAATACGGACTTATAAAGGAAGTGCTTGAGCCCTATTCCGAGAATATGTTTGTCACTCCCAAAGAGGTCGATGCCGTTATAGAAAATCTGGTCAATATTATTTCCAATAGCATAAATATCGCCGTTCATCCCGGAATTACAGGAGAGGATATAAACAGATATAAGTTTTAGCTGTGTGTAAGGGGGTGTTGTGTTAAATTTTTGTTTATGTTGGTAAGGCGACCCTTCCACCATGCTGCGCATGGTCCCCCTCCCCTCCGACGCTAACGCTAGGGGAGGTCATTTACCGCAAGGCGGTGGCAACAGTTTAATTGTTGTTTTTCTAAGTAAATTAGCGACTTTGAAAGGCGCATACCTAAAGCTCCCCATTCGCAAGGTTCAGCACTTTTGCCTTCGGCAAAAGCGATACT
>CANQBJ010000052.1 GCA_947589665.1 uncultured Clostridia bacterium | reverse complement strand
ATATACACATGGTTGTCAGTATACAGCCCAAATTAAGTGTATCACAATTCATGGGATATTTAAAGGGAAAAAGCTCTCTGATGATATTTGACAGGCATGCGAATTTGAAATACAAATATGGAAACAGGAACTTTTGGTGCAGAGGATACTATGTAGACACAGTAGGGAAAAATGCAAAAAAAATTCAGGAGTACATAAAAAATCAGTTGGAAGAAGATAAAGTAAATGATCAAATAACATTGAAGGAATACATAGACCCGTTTACGGGTAAGCCGGTAGACAAAAGCAAATAAAAAGCTGCTTTAGCAGCAGCTTGAAAAAGTGGTGTGTAAGTCGGATGACTCGGTGCGCTTACAAGCGCTGACCGGTAAAAGCCCCTTATAGGGGTAGTGCAAGCCACCGGCTGAGCTGGTGGTCTTGACTGTCTATGCAAATATATTTAAAATACTGTTTCTGAGGACATAAGCGTTCCTTATCATAAAATCTATTTGATATTGGTTTGACCTCCCTTGCCTTGAAGGCAAGAGAAGAGTGATAAAAAAATCAATCCTGTGTTTTATTATACCTTATTCCCTTCAATATTTCCATACAGCCCATAATTCCAAGAAAACCTCCGAAGCACTTCCTAAGCAGCTGCGAATTTACGCTCATGGCGATGAAGGAGCCGACAACGGCGCCTAATATTCCGGGAATCACTATTTTGAAAACGGCATTTTTTTCTATTCTGTGGTTTTTGATATGTCTGACAAGGGCAATAGCCGCAGTAGGGATAAAATACACAAGATTAATTGCCTGAGCGGATTTCTGATCCATTCCCATCAATATTGTAAGCGCCGGTATAAGCACAGTACCGCCGCCAATACCCATGCCGCTTATTATTCCCGAGATCAGTCCTGCAAGTATAAGTATCATAATATCATTCTCACCGCCGCTGCAAGCATAAAACCGCCGAAAATAATATGCAGCCATTTTTTGGGTATTTTGCCCAAGAGTCCTGCGCCGATATATCCTCCTGCAATGCCGCCTACAGATGTTTTTAGTAATGCCATATGGTCCATGTCCACCTTTCCTGCATATAAAAAGGCGCTTATTATTGACAGAGGAAGAATTACGGCTATTGCCGTAGCGTGAGCCTTGTGTTCCTCCAGTCCCATAAGCCTTTCTGCGGCAGGCACAAGTATTGTACCGCCTCCTGCACCGAAGAAGCCGTTTGCCGTTCCTGTAACGGCGCCTATTATATAGGGAATAATTTTTTTAAGCATAATGACCTCGCAGTAAAGTATTTTGTAATATTGTTCCCTGTAATGTGAAATATATTCTGTTTGGAGGTGATTCGGCATTTTATCATTGAATCGGAGAAGGGCTTATAAATAAAAAGGGTCGGATTACTCCGACCCTTTTTTGTGTCAATGATACTTGATTACTGATGTAAAGTAAATGAATTACTGCCTATTTTAGTTCCTGCACTATCTTTATTATAAGGTGCGATCGCTGATTTTACATTCAAAGTAATATTTGTTTTATCCATGGCATTATAGCAAGTAACTGTCATGCATGGTTTTTCATATGATCTCATTATTAATTACCTCCTATAATTAATTTACCTTAAGATAAACATTGTTTGTATCTTCTATTTTACCGTTGTCGGCTGAACTTGACAGTTCAATAAGTGAATATACTTTGTCATCACTGCCTACATACTTAACCCATGGTATAAGAACCATATTCTCTTTGGCTGCGAAGAAGGTCTGAACATATACTGCGCTGAAGCTTCCGTCAGGATTAAGTGTACCTAAATCAACACCGTTCTTAGGATTGTTGTCAAAGTCAACAGCAGAATTTGCAATATCATCAAATTCTATTTCTGACCATTCTACACTTGCATTGTCAAACTCAGTTTGATTTGCTACATCAAGACTGTCTTTTCCCGTGAAGTGATATGCATTAAGAAGCTTATCCGCATCATCATAAGTCTTATAGTCGCTCTCCTTGTATGCATCAAAGCCTACAGACTGTATAGTCTGAAGGAAGTTGGTAGCAGCAGTTATAGAAGCGCCGTCTGTAGCAGGATCAAGATTTATTGTACCTACTATTCTGAATACAGTATCATCCGGCTCTTCTCCAAGTTCAACGCCGGCTGCTTCAAGAGCTGAAATAGCACCTTCGTCAAGCTTTGTTACGTTTGCGTTAGATTTTGCATAATCCTCGCTGTCAAGTATGTTATTAGGATTAAGGATCCTTACAGACTTGATATAACATTCAACGTCAGCGCCCGTATTTCTTGCACGTATACCATATATTTTACCTGCTTCAACAAGGAATGCTTCCTTATTATCAATACCATTATTTATCTCGGATAAAGGTCCGCTCTTTACTTTGTAACCTGATGCCTCTTCGGGATCAATCTCAAGCTCGTAAAGATCGACTGCACCCGTTCTGTCTATAATAGCCTGAACAGCCTTTCCGTCTTTTGTTTTAACATCTTCACCAACACTGAATACAGCGTGAGTATGTCTTCCTGTACCCTCTGCATTAAGTATACCGTATTCATTGGTTGTCTTTATCTTTGCTTCAGTACCGTTGAATTCAGTTAATATTTTATTATATATATCTGCTGCATAGCCCTTGCCATAATCGCCTAAGCCTGCATATTCAAATATATAATCCATATTCTGTCTTGCATCATTTCCGCAAAGAGCAGCCTTGTCGGCTCCAAAACCGTACTGTCCGAATTCAAGGTCTTTACGATGCTTACCATTAGAGTTTTCGTTTCTTTCGATATTCATGTTCTCAACGCTTTTAACAGCTGTAAACTGAATGCCATATTCACCTGTTCCTGTTGAAGTAATAATGTCTTTGCTTGGAACTGTATATATGAAATATCTGCTGTCGCCGTTGAAGAAGCCTATATCGTCCTTCCACTTGTAGCTGTAATTCTGGTCGCTCTGCTCAGAATCAACTACGCCGTTTCTTACCGTAAGCCATCTTACTACATTACGAGCGCTGCTTGAAAATCTGAAGCTTGTACCTGCATCTATATCTGTAAATTCTACAGGCTTAGACATTGTTTTTAAATTCTCTGTTTTTACAACAGCATTAGTTGCGTCAAGCTGTTCAATTTTTATATTTTCGCTTGCATCATCAGCGTTCACGCCATCAACACCTGTTGAATCCGCAAGGCTGAACTTAACTGTTACAGCTGTAGATTTTTCAATAGTGACGTCAAAGCTGTTTACACCGCTTGACTGTACATCGATCACATTTGGAGTAATAGTATAACCCTTTGCAGATAATGTATGCTTGCCTTCTGTAAGCTTAAGTCCTTGTGATGTTGTCTTAGTGCTCGGCTCTGCTGTGAATTGCTGAGAACCTACGTTTATTGTAACAGAATCTTCAGTTTTATTGTCTGCATTTATAGTAACGTCATATGTATTGGAAGGCTCAAAGGAAATTTTCTGTATATTGATCGCATTAACATCCTTTACAGTAATTGTATATGCTGTTCCTTCCTTTAATTGATGAGTATTTGTTACCCAATCTGACGGCTTATCTCCGTCAAACAATACACTTGCATTTCCATCTTCAGGTGCCGGACTTATGTCATATCCTCTTGTTTTATCTGAACCGCTTCCTGAAGCGCCTATAATTGTAAGTATACCATCTTCGGCAGGCGTATATTTAATAGTCTGCTTTTTTGCAATATTAAGTCTTGCTGCTGATAATTCGTTACTATCAAACATCTGTACAGTAAACTTAGAGAAGGTAAAACCATTTGCGGTATAGTTTGATAAGTCCTTTAAATTGTATGCATTCGCTGCGCCTTCTTCGGGAGCTTCGGGATAGAATAATTCTGTGCTGAAATAATTGCCATTCTTAATACTTCCTGATGCAGGCATAGAATCAAGCTTTACAGTTATAACTGTACCATTGTCTGCTTCTGAAATTTCCTTTGTAGCAGCGCCTAAGAAATTTGCTGCGCCAACATAGAATGTCTCTGTAGTGCCCTTGTTCAGTTTTATTTCTGTACCGTCCTTATTTATTGCAATAGGTGTAGCCTTATCTGATTTTTTGTAAGCATTTGCATTTGAAATTTCGCTGGAATCACTATTGCTTACAACCTTAATTGTAACAGAATACTGGTTGTTTTCAAATTGAAGATCGGGAGCAGCATTAAAAGTTTCACCACTTCCTGAAAGAGTGACTTCATCGCTGTCCTTACTGTTTATCTTATAGCCTGCCAATGAAGCCGTAAGCTTGGTTCCGGCACCGAAAGGAGCTTTTTCAGCTTTCTTTGTAACAGTATATGTTGCATCACCTTCATTTACTGTTGCTGTATATACAACAGGCTTTTCAGGTGCGCTGTTGTCAGTCAGCGTAAATGTCTTACCTGCTGTAAGACCTGTGCAATTGCCTGTGATGGTATAGGTTGTACCGCTTGAAGATACAAAACCTATGGCGTATACATATATATCTGCATCGCCTTTCTTTAATGTATATGTTTTGGCTTCAGCTGTAAATGATGTTTGAATTCCTTTATCATTTGCACCAGTTGTACCTGTGTTATTATCTTCAACGCCATCATTGATTGTTGCATACCTGTTTCCACCACCGCCTGCATAGTCAATATAAACTTTGCCCGGTGTCTTTACTTTAATAGTTATTTCTGGGTTTTTTGTTCCATTAGCATAAGCCTTAGTGCTGTCATTAAACATGGAACCGTTGTTTTTCCTTCCACTTGTACCTGCAGTAAGAGATATTTCAATGTTAGCGCTGCTATATCCTGTAAGTGTTCCTCCATTAGAATACCACTTATCATCTAGTTCTGCTTCTTTTTCCTTTATAGTACCGCCTAAACTAGATTCAGCAGCCTTACTTACAGTTTGCATATCAGCAATAGCCGCACTTACACTAACAACATTTACCATTACGAGTGAACTGAAAAGCATAACGAATGCCAGAACAGAACTCATAATTCTTTTGAAATCTAATTTCATCGTTTAATTCCTCCCTTTTGTTTTGAGTTAGATTTCCATGATTTTTTTGTGAAAAGCTTAGGGAAGGAACGCTTAGAACCTTTAAGGGCAAAGGGCTTTGCATTCAGCAACTATAGGCTGTATGCGTGTTTTAAAATTTGTTAAACAGAAAGTACTGTTTATATTCCAAATAATAAAAACACAAAGCACTATCGATTTTTGCGCCCTATGAGTTCACAGAGAATGTCCCGACTTACAGCAACACTCGCAACCCAAGTAAATAAGCGGGATACAAAAGACTTCCTGTCAAACTATACGCCAAATTTCAGTTTTGCGTATAATTGGATAAATTTTTGTGCAGTATTACCAAAAATTTATATTTAAATTTGGCTGATTTTACAATAAATTTTGAATGTAAAAATGCACAAAAAAATCGCCGACTATTCCAAAGTCGGACGATGAAGAAAAGACAGCTATTTCAGCTTCTCAATTTTTATTAAAGATGTACATGTCAAGCATATATGCGCTTCATTTTAACATATACTTGACTAAAGGAGAGTGATAAAATGCCTAAAACAAAGAATATGCCTCTGCTGTCCATGCTTAAGGGACTGCTTGCGGGCTGTATATTTACAGCGATCGTATTTTTTACATATGCGCTGCTCATAACCTATACGGACATCAGGGAAAACCATGTATCGACAACAGCTCTTGTGACCACCGCCATATCCTGTATAATAAGCGGTTTTATAACGGCACGCTCAGCGGAAAGCAAAGGGCTTTTGCGTGGTATGTTTTCAGGGCTTATGTATGCAGTCATAATGCTGGCGGCAGCCTTTGCCCTTATCCCATCATTTATGCCTGCGCCAAAGTTCATAGTGACAGCGGCTCTTGCCGCAGCTTCGGGAGGTCTTGGCGGTACTCTTGGAATAAATCTAAAGCATGCCAAGTGAGCGGAAAAGAGCGATAGTCACAAAAAGAGTGAAAACAGACACAATATTTGTCCAAATAACAAGCTGCCTTGCAAGCTCCCCATGGCTGTGCATAGACTCCGCCATAATAGCAGAGCTTACGGCTGTGGGAGAGCAGAAGAAGGCAATAAGCGCAGGATAGACTGTGTTGTCAATATTCACAATACCCTTTGCGGCAAGCAGCAGAGCTGTGCCAAGACCAATAACAGGCGTGATCACAAGGCGCCACAAAACGCCTACCGTTATATCGGGCGCAAGCTCCTTGACCGCAGACACCTTAAATCTGCCGCCAAGCACCACAAGAGCAAGTGGAGATGCAATTTTGCCAATATTGTCTATAGCGGTATACAGAGAGGGCATATCGTCTTTAATTCTGAAATCCGTAAATCTTCTCATGAACACAAGCACAACGCCGCAGAATACGCCTATTATAAGGGGATTTGTGACTATAGATTTGAGTATTGACGTTACTGATATTTTTTTACCCTCGTTGTCATAGCTGAATATCGTAAGGGTAACGACGGCAAGTGCGTTAAAAAGAGGAATACCCACAGCAGAGATGAGAGCTGCGTTGGCAAGAGCCGCATCACCGCCCATAGCCTTAGCCAGCGGCAAGCCTATAATGGCATAATTTGATCGAAAAGACGCCTGTATAAGCGCACCACGCTTTCCCGGATCCTTTGTATAAACAAGTATTGAAGCAAGGGCAATAAAAAATACTGCAAACACAAGGGCGACAGCCATGACAAGCAGCCTTATGTTGATGTCTGATATATTATCTATGCCGTACACGCTTGAAAACAGATAAAGAGGAAGCGCCACCTTGAAAACAAATGTATTTGCCTGCTTGAAGAAATCCTCTGTCAAAAGTTTCGATCTCTGTATGCCATAGCCCACCAATATCACAAGCATAATAGGCAGTACCGCTTCAAGTGAGAATATCAAAGTGTTCATAAAATAGCCCTTTCCATAATGCTGTTTCCGTCAAAGTCCTTTATAGTAAAAATACCGTTTTCGTATATCATATAGCTTGGCTTGTTGCCGTTTTTGGGAATGGCGACAGAGCCGGGATTTATATAGATATTGTTGTTTCCAAAATCCTCCATAGCCTGTACATGGGTATGTCCATGTATGAGTATATCTCCGCTTTTAAGCATAGGCGGATTTGAAGTATTGAAAATATGACCATGCGTTATAAAAAGCATTCTGTTTTCAATATACATTATCATGTATTCCGCCATTACGGGAAATTCCAGCACCATTTGATCCACTTCGGCTTCGCAGTTGCCCCTTACGGCAAGTATTTCATTTTTAATGCCGTTGAGAAGGGTAATAACGCCCTTTGGTTCATATCCCTTTGGCAGATCGTTTCTGGGTCCGTGATAGAGCAGATCTCCCAGAAGTATAAGCTTGTCCGCCTTTTCTTCTCTGTATTTCTCAACTGTTTTCTCCCCATAGTACAGCGAACCGTGTATATCCGATGCAAACATAAGCTTCATAAAAGACCCTCCTTAACATTTCTTATTTAATTGTATCAGAAAAAATGTGTTTCGGCAATTAGTTTTATACCTAGAGGGTATAAATATTCATATGCAAACCTTCAAAAACAAAAATAAAGCTGCCGCATTAGGATTTTTGATACTAATGCGACAGCTTAGGTTATTTGCCCCTATTAGTTATTAGTGATGTAAAGTAAATGATTGATTTGACATTTTACTTTTATCTGTATAAGCAGCAATAGGTGCAGATACAATAAGATTTAAATTATTAGTATTATCCATAGCATTATAGTAAGTAACTTTCATGCATGGCTTTTCATATATTCTCATAATTCATTACCTCCTATAATTACTCTACTATTAATTCCTTGTTATTTGAAGTGCTGCCATCGGTTTTCTGAACAAGAGAGTAAACCTTAGTATCGTTACCGGCATATTTTACCCATGGCACAAGAGTAAGACTTTCTTTTGTTGCATAGAAGGTCTGAGTAAATACCGTAGCTCTCAAGTTTTCGGGATCGATAGATCCGGTAATCTGAGGATCTTCTTCTGTACCATTTAAGTCATATCCTGTATTTACCACATCTGTTATTTCTATGGATTCTTTCAATGTAGGCTGATGACTTGTTGTGTTCATGCCTTCATGATAATAGTTGCCCTGAGTATCTGCCAAATCATAATCGTCCTTTTCATATACATCATATCCGACAGCTGCAATATTGGCTACTGCATTTTCAAGATCTTCTCTTGTGATCGTTGAACCTGCGTCAAGACCGTTTATTCCTGCAAGGTCAAGCATACCTATTATTCTGAATACCGTAGCGTCCTGATCAACACTTGAAATATCAGCATTAGCATCGGTAAGCGCCTTTTTAAGAGCTGTTTCTTCTGCATTTATTGCAGATAATTTACCTTCATTTGCAGGTGCAACAAGTGTGTCCTCGTCCTGAACACCGTCAAAAATGTTGTTAGGGTTGAACATTCTTATTGATTTAACATATACAGTTGAAGTTGTTGAAGTCCTATCGGATCCTGATGGCTCTTCCGTAAGGACTTCGTTTGCTTCCCATGAAGCATCACCGCTCTTGGCATATGTATATCCGCTTGCTACTATTCTGTAGGTTTTGTCTGCTTTAACAGGGAATTCCTGTTTGGAGATCTTTTTACCACTTGAATCAGCGATATATGCGGAAGCATTTACCTTTGTATTACCATCGGTCATATTATAAAGGTCTATTCCGTTATCTCTGTCTATCTGTATAGTAAGATCTTTATCAGGCTCGGCATTGTTTTTAGCGTCGCTGTCGATCGTAAATTCAATATAGTTTGTTGCATTTGCAACATTGCCGTCGGGAACCGTATTTTGACTAAGTGCTGCATAGGCATTGTCTATTTCCTTAGTTCTGTTGTTATTGGTCCTGCCGTCGGGATCATCAGGAAGAGAATTGTAATACCTAGCTGTACGCTTGGAACTGAAATCACTCAATGAAAGAGGAGTAAGCTTAAATTTCACATAATTCCTTGCCCAGCTTCTTCCGCAGGCATCCAATGCCTTAGAGTCACCGAATGCATATTGACCAAATGATAATTCGCTTGCTGTATTCTTAACATACAAACTATCTGTGCTTCCTGCTGCTTTTGCCATATCAGATGAAGCAGTAAATGTAACACCGTATTCAGCAGTAGTATCTATACTTGCAGCATCGGGAATAGTGTAAGTAAGATGATCTGTGTCATACTTTATATATTTTCTGCTGTCTGCATAAGTGTTCCAATTATATGTATCGGTTTCTACTGCCTTATCGTTCTTTGCTACCCACTTCCATACATTCTTTGCCGTACTTTCGATCTTGAACTGAGTACCGGGAGCAACATCTGTAAATGTAACGGCTTCACCATTACTTTTGCTGATAGTTTTTGCAGAAGAGCCTGTCGGAGTTATCTTTATATTATCATCAGGCTTTGTACCGTCACTCATTTCAAATTTAACAGTTACATTTTTGGACTCATCTATTGTGATGTTTTCTATCTTTTGAGTTGTAGTTTCCTCTGCTGCATTTACAGTAATTGTATTGGGACTAAATGTAAAGCCCTTTGCAGAGAGTGTATACTCGCCGGCTGTAAGCTCAGCACTAAGCGCTACATCTGTAAATGTTCCGTCACTTGGTATGCTTGCAGTAGCAGCAACCTGATCACCCTTCATAACATTAACTGTTACTGTCTTGCCTGTGTTGTTCGTACCTGAAATTGTTACAGGATACGTTTTAGCTTCTTCACCCTGTGCAACAAGAGGAATTGTAGAACCTACATAGTACAGATTTAACTTTCCATCGGCATACAAGTAATATTTAGTTCCACCCTTTATAGTACCTGTAATCATGCTTGGTTGTGCATCACTTCTTCCGGCTTCACCTATGATGACCTTCTGTTGACCGTCCTCTTGGAGTGAATAGTCTCTTGGAGTTGAATTACTGGAAGTAGCAAATACATATATCGTGCCTGTAGTTGATGTGTCACCGGCGGTTGTAAAGCTTATATTTCTTTTTGTGTTATCACCATCATTTGAAAAATATATTATTTTTGTAGGCGTAATAGATGAACTACCCGGAATATTAAGTGTTTTGTTGCTAGGAGCATTTTGGAGTTCGGATTCGCCTGTAATTATAAATTTATTTGTGCCTGAACCATCGGAATTTCCGCCTGCTGTTCCTGTTTCTTTTGCAACTGTCGGAACAGAAGCTACCTTAGCAGGATCCAATGCATCTACAATAGTTGTTGACGTAGCTTCACCGTCTACTTTTGTAAGCTTCATTGAGTATACTCTTATATTTCCTGTTGTATCTGCGGCACCGGGATTATATATAGCATACTTACCGGGTTCAAGATTTTCAAACTTGATTGCCTCTGACGGTGGATTCTTGTCGCTGTCCTGAACCTGAGTGATCTCTTTAGGCTCGCCTACAGGATCGCCTAATTTTTCTACATGGGTACCGCTATCCTCTGTCAGCTTAGCAAGACCTATTGTAGTTTTATCGCCGCCTGACTGCGGATCGGCAACACCTGTACATTTTACTTCTAATGTAAACTTAGAACCATCGGGGATATTGTTGCTTATTTCAAAGCCTATACCGCCGCCCTTTAAATCTTCATATTCGCTGCTTGATCTTATAACTACGGCAAATGCATCTGTGCCGTATTCTTCTTCATTTTCGGTACCGCTTAATGCATAAACATTACCGAAATCTCTGTCAGGACCTACTACATGGAAAAATTTATTTTCTTCTGTACCCAATACGGTACCTGTCAGAATACGCTCTGCTCTTGCGCCTGCCGTTGTTTTAAGATTGGCAAATACGTTTATTTCGTCTGTACTGTCTGTTATAGGCAGTTCTTCATAAGGCTCAAAACGACCGCTTATTGTAACTTCTGAACCATTTATTGTAATTTCATTACCGCCGTCTAATGTAAGAGTACCACCGCCTATAGAAGCTGTATATACATCATCATGCATAGGCAGATCAATACCATCTACAAGTGTATAATATCCATTGCCATCGCTTTCAAGAAGAGATTTTGCATGTGCTATGTCATCTTCGCCGCCGTCATCAAGAAGTATTGAATATGTAGCGCCGTGATTACATGTAAGGTGAAGTATCCTGTTATTGCCGTTTTCAATAGATATGTTATTCTTTGGAATGTTTACATTTTTCATAAACATATCCATTGTTGGTGTAACGGTAATACTATAACCTTCTACTTTAAGTATTTCGGTGCCTTCAACATTCAGACCCTCATAAAGATGTGAATACTTAGGCATAAGAGTATAGTCTGTGCCTGTGTAGACAAGGGTATTTCTCTTGCCTATGGTTTTTTCATTTGCAACGTGCAATACACTTTTATCTGTGCTTGATAAATTTCCTGTTAAATTTTTAGGATCAATAGTCCATGTGTATGATGAATCATCTCCGCCACCGCTTGTTGCTGTATCTAACTCTATTCGGAACATATAATTACCGCTTGTTCCAAATGAGAAAGCATACGTATCTGCTTTATCCAATGTCAATTTGACAGGGGCTATATCTGTAGTTTCTTTGTTATTAGGTCTGCCTGAAGGAACTACGATACCTGTTACTTCATTTTTTCCACTATTGCTTGCATCTATTGTTATGCTGCCTTCCTCCCCAGCTTTAACAGACAGAGTACCATTACTGGAGTTATCATTAATAACAAAAATAGCTACTTCCGTTTTTGCGGCAGCTTTGATTTTAAATGAAGGTTTGGCAGGAGATGCTGATCCAAATTTATAACCTTTATTATCGCCGATCACATTAGAAGTATCATCGGCAAAAATCTTTTCAGCAAAAGAAGATTTTTTTGTAGTAGCACTACTGACTCCTGAGAGGCTAAATGTACCACAACCATTATCTGGACCTGTAAGCAGCCAATCTTTTGCTGAAGAATCTGAAGAATTCCAAATATCTGGAGCCGCAGAAACGCTCACAACATTTACCATTACGAGTGAACTGAAAAGCATAACGAATGCCAGAACAGAACTCATAATTCTTTTGAAATCTAATTTCATCGTTTAATTCCTCCCTTTCATTTTGAGTTAGATTTCCATAAAAATTTTTGTGAAAGAGCAAATATGCCATAATTTGCCGACATCTTGGAAATCCCAGTATTTAAGCGGTTTTTAGGCAACTATACACCAAATTTCAGTTTTGCGTATAGTTGCGCCATCTCTTGTGCAAAACTGACAAATTTATCAGTTCAAAATTGTACAAAAATTACAGTAAAAAAGAGAAGGTTTTTCAATCTGATAAAAGAGCAGAAAATTTATTAAATGTAAACCAAATGTAAATTATTTCGGTGTGTGTGAACATTGTGTAAATGCGATAAAATATAGGCTTTTAGGGCATTTATGCATTATATACAAAATTAGGTATAACAATTTGTGCAAACAATTCAAAATTAAAAAACAATACAAAAAAACATGGTGAATCTATTGAAAAAAGTGATGTAAAGTGCTATTATATAAGCAGTAATCAAAAATAGGGAATATTATACTCTTTTTAAGATTATTATTCTCGTCAGACCACTTATTTAATATGGTTTGCATATAGGTTTATCCCCATAGTATCCTCTGGGTTATGCCTACTGTTCTCAATGCAATATGTATTAAATACTTGATTTGGCAATTTAGGATAATATCAGCTTCATTTAATAGTAGGGGGAAATGAAAACACAATTATTTTCCGATTTAGGGGGAGTTGATATGTTTTCCGTGTGAAAAGCTTATATGCGGCGTTGTACCTTCTGTTAACTTTTGTTCATTCTCTGACAGAAGGTGGAAACCTAAGTATTATCTGCATTTTTATTCTCCAAATGTGGTGCGGAAGATAAGCGAATTTAGACACCGTCAATTATACGCAAAACTGAAATTTGGCGTATAGTTTGACAGGAAGTCTTTTGTATCCCGCTTAT
>CANQBJ010000051.1 GCA_947589665.1 uncultured Clostridia bacterium | reverse complement strand
AACCTCCCCTAGCGTTAGCGTCGGAGGGGAGGGGGACCATGCGTAGCATGGTGGAAGGGTCGCCTTACTAACATAAACAAAAATTTATAAAATCAAAAAAAACTGTCGTAATAGCTAACGATATGTTTTGTATTTTCTGAGTAAACGGAGAATATAACTCTTTAAATATATGAAATACTTAAAATGCTTGATATGACATTGCGAAAGGTTAATTATGCATATGGAAAAGAAAAAGAAGATTATTGACGATATAATTAAAATTTTTGTATCGTGTTTTAATGAGGTATATGAAAATACCAATAAAAAAGACAGAAAATGTCTGTTGGAATATATAAATAATTTTTTCAGAAAGTGGTATTATTCATCATTTATTGATAATTCGGAGTTGTCGCCTGCGTTCCTTGTGCAAGGGGCAAATGACGATAAATATCCATACTATCCCGTCATAGGCTCTTCGGATAAAGATATAAACATAAGGATATATGAGTATTCTCCGGAAGAACATCCCTTTCTGCGGGATTTAAGAACGATATCGCAAAGTATAGATGAAATTGTTAAATTTGATGAGGAGCTTAACATATCCGACGAGTTTTTTAATACTGTGAAGAATAACATTTCAATAGGGGATAAAAGATATGTAGAATATATTTTTCAGATAGGTATGGATATGGGCATATTTGAAAAAATGCCTTCTGTGGGTATTACGGCTGTAAGGCTTGGCGCCGACTCAGACATAATAATGGAACTGGACAGCAGAGAGCTTTTTACATTGATAGTTGAAACTGCCGTGGATATTGCAGCCCATAATCTGTCCGAGGAATTTATGGGGGAATATTATGAAATACAGCCGGAAGATGTTGAAGGCTGGCTTAAAAAACCTGTACCCATAGATGTTATATTCAATGAATTCTATGATGAGATGGGTATAGGAGCAGATGCTATGGCAAGCCTGCTGACGGGAGACGCAGATGAAATAGACAGGGCGATCTCTGTTAATTCTTTCAGGAGGGGGCTTAATTTTGACAAATGGTTCCTGACGCCTTTCGGATATTATTTAAGACTGATAGAGCCTTGCTATCTTTGTTCATTTTCATTTTATGATGAGATGGCATTTTTTACGGAGGCTTACAAAAACTCAGACGGCTTCAGAATAAAAGAGATCATAGATGCGGCAGTGTATTCACCCTGTACGTCATACAGAATAACAAGGCTGGGCGCTGAAATATTAGGAGTGGAATATGAAAGGAATGCTTACGATGAGTTTATGGATATATCTCCCGAAGAGATCATAAGAATTATAACAGAGGGAAGTATAAAGGATGTTGAAAAGCTATTATCCGTTACTAATCCAGAGTATGATATAATTACTCTCAGATTATCGGATTTCAGCAAGGAGAAGCTGTGGTTGGATATAGACATTTCTGCCGACAGCACTCTGGATTATCTTCATCTGTATATATCTTATATTTTTAGAAGAGAAGTACTTCTGTGCAAAAGCTTCAGATTTTACAAGCTTCCCGAAAGTCCCTTTACGGAATATATGCCTTCATATATGGAAGAAAGAGGTCCCAAGACAGATGATACTACAATAGAAGAGCTGCTTAACGAAGGTGAAGAATGTTTTTATGAGGCGATATTCTATGGCGAAAACGGTTACATCATAGCAAAAGCCAGAATAACACACAAGAAAGTATCTCCCTGTAAAAAGGGCTACGACTACCCCAGGATATCAAAATTATGCAAAAAGCTTAAGGAAGAACAAAACAAGTAATATTTCGGAATATCTGAGCATAGTTTATTTATAGGAACAAAAATACCAAGGAGGAAATAGCTATGTTCAGAAAAATTTTATTTGTTTTTATAATTATAGCCCTGACAGGCTGTACCGATGCAAAAAAAACATCCTATGTTACGGGACCGATAGGAGAAAATGAGCCTGTGACAAGGGCAGAGGCAAGCAAAATGGCTGCCCTTAACAGGTATACAATGTCTGAGATAAATTCTATGGACAGAAGTATAAGCTTTGAGGATACGTCTATAGACAAGTGGTACGACAAGTATATAAATGCAGCGTATACGGCAGGCTTTATAGCAGGCACAGATGAAAAGCATTTTGAACCCGAAGCATACCTTACATTAAGGCAGGCTCAGTTCCTTATCAACAAAATAAAGGGCAACGATAAGCTTAAGCTGCAGTATGACGAAAGGGACAGGGACAAGCCCATACCCTACAGCGTGTGGGTGGCAGCCTTTGAAAGATCAATGGATACCTCAAAGCTTAAGACAGACAACATAAGCGTATATGCCACAAAGGATGAAAACAGGGCTTTGGGCAATGATTATATGCTTACAAGTCTGGGGCTTACATATTCCGATGACACAGACAATACACTGTATAGGAACAAAAATATATCCGCCGTTATAAGAGATAACGTGATCGTTGCCGTTAAAGCCGTAAACGAATCAATGGCAGTATACGATAACGTAGAGGTAACAGACAGGAACGACAATTCCATAACTGTACGGCTCAGTGGAGGTACAAGAAAATTCAGCCTTGAAAACAACAGCTTTAATGTTGGTGACAGGGTCAATATAATATTTAATACAGACGGCACATATGAAGTAAGAAGTACATAAGGAGGAATAGAAATGCCGCATATTATTGTAAAAATGTACAAGGGAAGAACAGAGGAAAAGAAAATGGAGATAGCCAACATACTGGCTGAGGCATTAAGCGAGAAGGGCGGTATAGACAGGTCTGCCATATCCGTAGCCATAGAGGATATACCCAAGGAAAACTGGAAGGAAGAGGTATATGACAAGGAACTTACAGAGGAAAATAAAAATCTCTACATAAAGCCAGGGTATTAAGTGTAATATAAAGATTGATATAAATAAGGATTACAGTGGACTGTCCATCTGTAATCCTTATTAATTAATAGCTTATAACTATATTTTTATTTCTGCCGTTATAGGCAATATCTGCGCCAAAAGCTGTGACTGCTGCACGAATCGGTACAAAAATTCTGCCATTATATATTTCCGCAGGCACGTCAAGACTGTAATTATCATCATTTATACTGTATTCATTGCTTCCCGCTTTGAATTTGACAGTATTATTGCCTTTTTTTGCATAAGCCGTTTTATCTGTGCCGTCCCATTCAACGGTACAGTCTATGATATCTGCCATAGCTCTCAGGGGAACAAGAAGCCTGTTATTTTTGTTAATTGCTCCAAGTAAATCAACATTTCTCTGTATTACCGTTTTACCGTTTTTTTGCGCATCTTCAAATATTGCTTTTTCCTCCTCTGTTTTAGGGATTAAAGAAGATATATCTATATCAATAGGTTCCATTATGTTGACGATCTTTGTTTCCTTGTTTTTATATGGTGTGTCATATTCATAATTGCTTGGATCACCGGCATGCCAAGGCAACAGCGTTATGATTTTATTGTCTGAAATGGCTATTACACTTTCTGTCTTTTTATCGTTTATTATTGCATATACGTTTCCGTCATTCAGCTTTTCCAAACCGCCTTCATAATCATAAAAATTACCTACAGCCGTTAATTTTGCGTTTTTATCATTTTTATATGACGGATCGACTTCTGCATATGTTGTGATTTCTCCGTTATTGATTATGGGAAAATAAAATAAATATGAACTTTCATTATTATAGGCTTGGTACTCTACGGAAAAAGGCGTTCCCACCACTGTATTCTCGCCAAATCCATTCCTTGAAAGGATCAAGCTGTTGTTTGAAAAGTTTTCTTTAAAATATTTTATCACATCTGAATTATCAATAGTCTTAACAAGAATTTTATTATCTGTGCTTTCTGCAAAGGATACTATGGGATTATATAGCATAATAAATATAAGCATGAGTAAAAATAAAGCTTTTTTGTTCACAATTATTCACCTCTTTTTTGCCGATATACGGACGTTATAAAAAAATTGCTTTTAAATTACATATAAATTATATCTTTCAGAAAGAAATTTTTCAACAAAATTTTTTATAATTTTTTATGTCAATAAGCAGAGTACAATTACCGCTTTCGGATATAGCATATAATAAGATGCTTACAAGCCCATGTACAGGTGCAGAAAGTGTATAATATTATAATCATACAAGCCGCACCCTGCATAGAATTAAAATATGCGGGGTGATTTTGTGAGCAGAATTAAATTTGCGGTAGTAGGCGGAGATTACAGATATAAGTTTTTATCCGAAATACTTAAGGATGATGGCTATATAGTAAATGTATACGGCAATAAATACTGCAATGATGACGGACTTGAAAATACTCTGAAAGGCGCAGATGCCGTGATCGCGCCTATCCCTTTTTCAAAAAATGAAATAAACGTATACATGGAGGGCTGCACTGCCATAACTATAGAAGAGCTTATGGACAATATGGCAAGAAATAATATAAAGAGTATTATATGCGGGGTCATAAGCAAGGGTATACGGAGAAAACTGGAGGCGTCAAATATAAGATATTTTGACCTTTTTGATATGGAGGAGGTCGCCATTAAAAACGCTATCCCTACTGCGGAAGGAGCCGTAATGACAGCTATACAGGAAAGCAGCAAGGTGCTTTTTAAAAGCGAGGCTCTTGTAATAGGCTACGGACGCTGCGGCAAAATACTTTCAAAAATGCTTGACGGCATAGGCGCCGAGGTTTCGGTAACATTCAGAAAAAAGGCGGACGAGGCCTATATAAATGCCTATGGCATGACTGCAGTTAATATAAAAAATATTGAAAACAACATAAATAAATACGACTTTATATTCAATACTGCACCTGCGACCGTACTGGGCAGCGAGATGCTGAAGCGAATAAAGAAGGACTGTGTGATCATCGATCTTGCTCAAGCACCGGGCGGACTTGACTATAATTATGCAAGAGAGCTTAATCTGAAGGCGATATACTGCCCCGGACTTCCCGGTAGAATAGCCCCCTATACCGCAGCAGAGGTGCTTAAGAGCGCAATTATAGATATTGTGCCTCTGCTGTAAATATCACCTATGGAAAATTTGTATCATAGTATACAACGGAGGTGATTATTGTGAATGAGCAAGGATTGAATATAGGACTTTGCTTATGTGGTTCCTTCTGTACGCTTTCTCAGGTGGTTGAGGAAATTAAAAAACTAAAGGAAAAGGGATATAATATTTATCCTATAATGAGCTATAATGCAGGAAGTATGGATACACGTTTCGGAGATGCCGAATATTTCAGGAATGAAATTGTAAGCATAACGGGAAACAGTATAATTTCAAGCATAAAAGAAGCCGAGCCTATAGGACCCAAAAAGTATCTTGACGTTATGGTGGTGGCTCCCTGTACAGGAAATACACTTGCCAAGCTTAACAACGGCATAACAGATACACCTGTGACTATGGCTTGCAAGGCGCATTTGAGGAATAACAGACCTCTTGTGCTGGCAATATCCACAAATGACGCTCTTGGGGTAAGCCTTAAAAATATAGGCGGACTTATTATAAGGAAGAATATTTATTTTGTACCCTTTGGTCAGGATAATTATGAGAAAAAGCCTCTTTCTATGATAGCTGATTTCACTAAGCTTGAAAATACAATAAAATATGCCGTAAAGGGGCAGCAGATACAGCCTATACTTTTATAAAAATAAGGATATCGCAAAGCAGCGGTATCCTTTTGTATTTATGCCGAAGGTATTTTGTTTTTAATAAGGGGACCGAGGAATGCAGATACAATGATCTTGACCATATCAAAGGGTAAAAAGGGCAAAACACAGAGCTTAAGTATATTACTTATGCTCTCCGAAGAGCTTATAGCCAAAAACCAAGCTGTGCCAAAAGCGTAAAGTACAGCAAGACCCAAAAGCATACCAAGAACGGATATAACTATGCTTTTGTAAAATCTGTCTATTATGTATCCGCTTAAAAGGGCGGCAAAAATAAAACCTGCCAGATACCCGCCTGTGGGACCTATAAGCTTTCCAAGACCGCCTTCATATCCCGAAAAAACAGGAAGACCTATAATGCCCAGCAGTAGATATATCATATAGGCAATAACGGTCTTTTTGCAGCCTATTATATATAAGGACATATACAGAACAAATCCCGTAAGGCTTATAGGTATGGGCCCTATAGGTATAGATAGGGGACCCAGTATACAGAATATAGCTGTGAAAAGGGCAGAAAGAACAATATCGTGAGTAGATAGCTTCATAATTGTAAATCTCCTTATGAATAAGCAGTATACCAAAAAATATATTTATTGTCAACCCAAATAATAAAATTAGTTTACAATTGCTATTTGATAACTTATACTTGAAAATATATTTTTGTTTTAGTATAATATAATAAGGTATATACTGAGAAAGTATGTAAAAATTTGAAATATTATCGTATAGGGAGGCTTATATGGATAACGAATTTATTACGGAACTGGAAAACAGAGGCGTTGATGTCAAAACTGCTCTTGCAAGATTTATGGGCAATGTCAATATTTATAAAAAATTTCTGCTCAGATTTCCTGCCGATGAAAATTTTAAGAAAATAAAGGCGGCTATAGATACAAGGGATAAGGACGCTGCGTTTATGGCGGCGCATACAGTTAAGGGTGTTGCTGCCAATCTTGGACTTGATCCCCTCAGCCATAAGGTTGAAGAACTTGTTGAGATATTCAGAGGTGTTGACAAATATCCCGATGATCCTAAGATCGAACCCTTATACGAAGAGGCTGAAAAAATATATGATGAAATATGCGATATTATAGACAGATATTCCTGATAAAATTCGGTATATCTGTTACTGGAGGGTCATTATGACACATTACATGGAAAAGGTCAAATTTTCTAAATATTCAATTGATCTTAATAACGAGCTTAAAATAATCAGCGCCGATGATAATTTTAAGGAGCTTACAGGCTATAGCGATGATGATATAGCAAAGGGTCTTACTCAGAAAATGCTTATTTTTGAAAACGAGTGGCAGGAGTATGACGAAACTATCAGAAAGGCGCTGGAGACCTCTGCCGAAGCCTGCTTTGATCACAGGCTCAGGGTTAAAAACGGCAAGTCTATGTCGGTTATATGCTACGGCAATGTAAAAGACAACGTAATGCATATTTTTATAGCCGATATTACGGATACCAAGCTGCTTAAAAACGAAGTAAATCTTATGAGAGATCAGATACTTATTCAGAACTCACAGATAAGAATGATACTTGAGGGTACCGAGGAAAAAATAATAAATTATCATGTAGGAAATGATATTTGTATTATTTATGCCGTTGAAAACGGAGACTACGTAGAAATTGAAAGAATAGAAAACGCTGCCGTAGCCTCAAGCTGGGAGGGCAAGGTATACAAAAGCGATGTAAATGTTCTTGTAAACAATTTCAGCTATATAAAGGAAACGGGCAGGGAAACATCCTTTGAATGTCGTATTAAGATCGGAAACAGAGTCGATTACGTATGGGGAAACGTAAATCTGTACTCCATAGAGGATGAAAGCACGGGAAAGCCCAGAGAAATAATTGGACGAATAAGGTCCATACACAAGGAAAAGCTTGTTAATCTGGAACTGAGGAGCAGAGCCGAGAGAGATTATCTTACGGGGCTGTACAATCAGGTATACTTTAAAAAATATATTGACCGCTGTCTGGAAACGGACGATGACGGGGAATGTGCATTCCTGATGATGGATCTGGATAACTTCAAGAATGTGAACGATACCTACGGTCACTATATGGGGGATAAACTTATAATCAACATTGCCGATATGTTAAGCAATATATGTATGCACAATGCAAAGCTGTGCAGAATGGGCGGCGATGAATTTGCTGTATTCTTCAATCATTGCAGCGCGGAAGAGGTCTACAGGACAGCCGACCGCATACTTGAAGAGATACCTAAGATCAGGATAGACTGTGAAATGACAGCTTTCATTACAGGTTCTATAGGTCTTACCTTCAGAAAGTATGAGGACGATAACTTCTTTACACTTTACAAAAGAGCTGACAAGGCAATGTATGACGCTAAGAACAGCAGCAAGAATAATTGGGTGGAAATTTAGCAGAAGGATCATTATTATATAGCGGAAGGGGAAAAAGTATGAGGAATACATTATTAGTTGTTGATGATATGGAAATGAACAGAGATATTCTGGAGCTTATATTTTCGGACAGCTATAAAATTATAAAGGCCGAGGACGGACTACAGGCAATAGCTCGGCTCAGTAAATATAAGGACGAGATATGCGCCGTTCTTCTGGATATATTTATGCCTGAGATGGACGGTTTCGGCGTTCTGGATTATATGCATAAGAATAATCTCAACAAAACGATACCCACCGTTCTTATAACGGGAGATACATCAAATGAGATAAAAAAGAAGGGCTATTCAATGGGCGTAAGCGATGTTATAGAAAAGCCCTTTGACTCTCAGATAGTCAAGACACGTATCGACAATATCGTTGAACTGTATTTACATAAGAATAGTCTTGAGGACCTTGTGGATGCTCAGACTAAAAAAATAAAAATGCAGGCTGAAAAGATAAATCAGACCAACAGAAACCTTTGGGACACTCTGGGCGCCATAGTAGAGTTTCGTAATCACGAATCAGGCATGCATATATACAGGGTTAGAGAGTTTACAAGGGTACTTCTTGGGGCTGTAGCCGAGAATTATCCGGAATACGGACTTACAGACGAGCTTATAGACATTATGGCTTTTGCATCGGTCATGCACGATGTAGGCAAGATATCCGTTTCCGATACGATACTGCTCAAGCCGGGCAGACTTACCGATGATGAATTTGAGATAATGAAAACACATACCACAAAGGGTTCGGAAATAATAGATGCTGTTTGCGATACAGACGAAGAGGAATATTTTAAATACGGAAGACAGATCGCCAGAAGTCATCATGAAAGGTACGACGGAAGGGGTTATCCCGACGGACTTGTAGGCGACGATATCCCTCTCTGCGCTCAGATAGTATCTATAGCGGACGTATATGATGCTCTTGTCAGCGAGAGAGTGTATAAGCCTCCTTTTACGCCAAGCGAGGCATTCAGAATGATTACCAACGGGGAGTGCGGCCAGTTTAATCCAAAGCTTTTGGACTGCTTCAGGATAGCGAGAAAGCAGTTTGAAGAGCTGGCAAACAGGCTTAAATAGAAATTACGGAGAATCAGTATGAAGGATAGCATGAAGAGGACGGTACGTATAACAATAGCCATAATTATTGTTATATTGTGTATGATAATCCTTTATTCAAACAGTATGACGAAGTTTTTTTACGAGTCATCCATAGAAAATATAGACGGTCTTACAGATGAGGTCAGAAAAGCAATAAATGCTCAGATAGAAAGCGATTATAACTTCCTGTCTGTTATAAATGAGCATATCAAGATATATGATGATCCCACGGACCCATCAGTTAAAAATCACATCTTGATGCTGCCCCATGAGGCATATATCAGTTATGACCTCATTTCAGATAGCCGAAGTCTGCTCACTGGAGGGGACGCATCGGAGGAGCTTGCACAGATAAATGCGCAAAACAGTGACAACGGAGTTATTACCAATATAAGGACTTCCGAAAGCGACCGATATATTGCGTCATATGGCAATGTAGTTTTTAAGGACGGCATTTCCGCATGGCTGCTTAAAAAGTATGATATTTCTGCTGTGAACGACCGTTATACTCTTAATCTGCTATCCGGCGGAGGCAGCAGCTATATAGTCGGCCGTGACGGCACAGTTATAGTTGCTCCCAATCACGGAAGTTTATTCAGGACAAATGACAATATCCTTAATGCTCCCGATGAAAAAAACAAGCAAAGAGAAATATCAAATCTCACGGAATTTATTAATAACTGCAAATCCGGAAGCGCTACGCTCAAGTGCGGCGGAAAAGAAATGATATTTTCGGTGAACAAGCTGGACAGTCTTAACAACTGTACCTTTGTTTCCGTAGTATCTCTGGATGCCATAAGAGCTCAGCGCAGCGGTATGTTCAGGAATACCTTCTTTACATTTTTTATTATAGTATTGTGCATAAGCGGTATTATCCTGTTGTTTTACCGCATAAACAAGGCTAATATAAAGCAGCTTGAAAACAAAGCGGGCTTTGCGACACACCTGTATAATTCGGTGCCTTCTGGTATAGTGCAGATAACGGCATACAGGCCTTATAAAATAATAGATTTTAATCACGTTTATGTAGAGCTTATGGGCTATGGCTCTGCGGAAGAGCTATTGAATGACAGAGGAGACGATCTGTCTGTAAATCTGCATTTTAATGATGTGCATTATACAAACACCATACTGGACAAGGTAAGAGAAACACAGGGTACTCAGGAATTTACAAACAGGCTGGTCAGAAAAGACGGTTCTTCCTTCTATGCAGGCGGTATATTTGAATATACGAATGACCTTGACGGAAATGAAATAATAATAGCCGCTTTCAATGACGACACTGCCAGAATAGAGCAGGAAAAGGAGAAGGAAAAGCTTGCCACTATAGAGAGAAATGCGCTTATAAGCGGTATTTCATACGGTTATCCTCTTATAGTGAATGCAAATCTTACAACAAATGAATATTCAATAATATATTATGATAAAAGCGTATTTACAGATACGGTAAAATCAAAGACCTATGATGAATTTATACTGGATTCCGCCATATATGTAGTACCCGATATGAAGGAAAGATTTATAGAAACCTTTAGGCGGGATTCTCTTATACAGGCATTTGAGGAAGGCAGAAAATTTATTACCCTTGAATCCAAGAACAAGGTGCCTGACAGCGATATGCACTGGTATCTTACAAATGCCATAAGGGTAAACGACCCTGATATAACGGACATAATGATAGTTATGCTTGTGCGTATCATTGATGAAAGCAAGGCGGCAGAAGAGCAGAGACAACAGGTGTTAAAGGATTCTCTTGCCAATGCAAAGGCTGCGAATGTAGCCAAGAGCAGGTTCCTTTCCAATATGAGCCATGATATAAGGACGCCTATGAATGCCATTATCGGTATGACCACTATAGCCAAAAACAACATAGGCAATAATGAAAGGATAATGGATTGTCTTAATAAGATCACCGCAGCTTCGGGACATCTTCTGAGCCTTATAAACGACGTGCTGGATATGTCTAAGATAGAAAGCGGAAAAATGGCTATAAACAATCAGTATTTCTCTCTTGATGAATTTTTGCAGGGACTTGTTGAGATAATTGAGCCACAGGTAAATGCAAAAGAGCTTAACTTCAATGTTATCGCCAATGTAGAGCATACTGCTCTTATAAGCGACACCTTAAGGCTCAATCAGATATTTATAAACATACTTTCAAATTCCATTAAATTCACAGAGGCTAAGGGACAGATAAGATTTTCAATAGATGAACTTCCTTCCGCTCATAACGGATATTACAAATATAAGTTTGTTATAAGCGATACGGGAAAGGGTATGACCCAGGATTTCTTGAAGACCATATTCGACCCGTTCACCCGTGAAAAGGATTCCATTGCCAACACAATAGAGGGTACGGGCTTAGGTATGTCTATTACCAAAAACATAGTATCTCTTATGAACGGTACTATAGATGTTGCCAGCGAGGTAGGCAAAGGCTCACAGTTTACTATTATTTTGGAAATGGAGGCTCAGCCTGAAAACAGTCAGCCCGAGGACTATTCATATTTCAAGGGCAAGAAGGTGCTTATAATAGATGATGATGCCGATGTATGCGATAATGTTACAACTCAGCTGAGAAGCTATGGTATGGAGGCATACAGCATACACGACAGCAGCAGAGCAGGCGACCTTGTAAATGATGCAAAAGAATCGGGCAAGCCTTACGATATAATTATAATAGACTGGAATATGCCCGGAATGAACGGCAAGGAGACCATAAGAGCAATAAGGAGCGTTGCAGGCAGCAAAGTTATAATAGCAGTCCTTACCGCCTATGACTGGCAGGATATTGAAAAGGACGCTATTGAGGCAAGAGTAGATACTTACATACAAAAGCCTTTCTTTATGAATTCCTTTAAGAACGCCGTTAATATGATAAGGGAAAAGAGCGAAGAAGAACAGCAGGTAGAATTTGACTACAGCAAGTATAAATTCCTCCTTGTTGAAGATAATCTTCTCAATCAGGAAATACTTATTGAAATTCTGGGTATGTACGGCGCAAATATTGAGACTGCCGAAAACGGCAAAGAGGCTGTGGATATGTTCAATGCATCGCCTCAGGGCTATTACGATGGAATATTTATGGATATACAGATGCCTGTTATGGACGGATATGAGGCTGCAAGACAGATAAGAGCATCATCACATCCCGACAGCAAATCCATAGTTATTATTGCTATGACGGCAAATGCCTTTATGGAGGATGTAAACAATACGGTAAAAGCAGGTATGAACAGACATATTGCAAAGCCTATTGATTTTAATGTTCTTAATAAAACTCTCCTTGAAGAAATGCCTAAGAAATAATAAGAACGCCTTGCAAAAGGTGTTCTTCAGACTGTCAAAAAAAGTAAAATATGACTGAAAAATTGAATTATCAATGTGAACAGCTTGGAAAAAAGCGCTGGTCGCATTACTTCGTAATGCTGCTCGCCGTGCAACCGGGTCGCAGACTTTAATCCGCAAGGCGAGCTTTGCCCGCCTGAGGAAAAAATTTGAGCTTAGAAAGCCATAAATTGGCTTTCGTAAAGCTCAATATTTTTATACCCGAACATCTGCAAGAAATGTCGTAAGGCATTTCTTGCAAGCGTGTCGATTTTATCGACACGTTAAAAAGAGCGCCTTTTAAAAGGCGCTCTTCTTTCGAGGCCACAAAAGAGGAGTAGAACAAAAGACCTCGAAACGCAGCTATGGTAAGAAAATAGGGGCAAACCTCCATAGCTACAATATAATTATAGCATACCAAATAAGCAAAATCAAGAATTTTGATAAATTTTTAACAATATGATTGATTTTTTTAATTCAGATAATTTATAATGTAAAAAGATATTAAAAAATACGGAGGAAAGAAATGAAAGTAAATAATGTATCATTGACAGCAGTTGCTGTAAAAAAGGAACAGTACCCCGATGATAAAAAGCCCGAAATAGCCTTTGCAGGCAAATCCAATGTCGGAAAAAGCTCTCTTATAAACTCTATGGTTTACAGAAAGTCCATAGCCAGAACAAGTCAGAATCCCGGAAAGACAAGGACGATCAATTTCTACAATGTTGAAGATATACTCTATTTTGTCGATCTGCCCGGTTACGGCTATGCTAAGGCGCCTAAAACCGAAATAGCCAAATGGGGCAGGATGATAGAAAATTATCTCCTGAAAAGAGAACAGTTAATGTCAATAATAATGCTTGTGGATATAAGGCACGAGCCGGGCGAAAATGACCTTATGATGTATAACTGGCTCAGACACTACGGCTACAATATTATAATTGCGGCAACCAAGGCGGATAAGCTGAAACGCAGTCAACTCCCAAAACACGTTGCAATGCTTAAAAGGGCATTTCAGCTTAATAACGATGATGTGCTTATTCCCTTTAGCAGCGAAACGAAGGCAGGCAGAGATGAATTGTGGGAGGTTATAGAAAATATAATAGGGCTTAATGTCAAAATGTAGTTACAAATAATTTACGCTTTTGTACTATATTGAGATAAGTTTGAATAATTTGTAAATAGTGTTTTTGAATATTAAAAATATATTACAAATTTTAGTGCTAAAATTTGTTAATGTTTTACAAAGTTTATATTCTTTTTTTGTTAAATATTGAAAAATAGATAATTATGTATTATACTATATACGAAAATTATTTATACCTAAAAAAATTTATTACAAAGGGGGATATTTTCCAATGAAATTTTCATTTAAAAGATTTCTCAGCTCTGCATTGGCTGCCGTTATGACAGTATCTGTGCTGAGTGTGGGAATGGTAAGTAGTGTAAG
>CANQBJ010000050.1 GCA_947589665.1 uncultured Clostridia bacterium | reverse complement strand
TACATTTGTTGATATTTGCATTATTGCCAAGAAGGACTTGTTTTATACTGTTTACACAAAAATTTTTAATGGCTCTCGTTTTTCTACGTTAAACACAAATTTATCATAATCAAAAACCTGCAATATAAACAGGTTTTTTTACAACACCCCTCTTTTCTCCATCTCTAAAAGCCTTTTCTTCATATCCAATCCTCCGCCGTAGCCTGTAAGGGAGCCGTCCTTGCCTATTACCCTGTGGCAGGGTATCACTATGACTATGGGATTTGCGTTGTTTGCCATACCTACGGCTCTTGATGCCTTTTTATTGCCTATCCTTTCGGCTATTTCGCTGTAGCAGGCTGTCTGACCATAGGGTATTGTCATAAGCGCAGACCATACGCGCTGCTGAAACTCTGTACCCTCCGGTGCAAGCGGCAGATCAAACTCCCGTCTTTTGCCTTCAAAATATTCTTTAAGCTGCAAGTATGCCTTTTCCAGAAGAGGCGTTTTTTTATTTTCGCCCTCAAGCCTTTTATCGCCGAAGGCAATTATATTTATGGCGCCTTTGTTTTCCCCTATAGTAAGCTTTCCTATTCTTGTATCGAATACATAATATTTCATAATATCACCCTCTTTTATTTTACATTGCAGACCAAATAAAATCAATGCTTTTACATCAGCAAAAATATGTCGCGAATTGTCGCACTTTTTATGATATTCTTCTCTCACCAAAAATAAAAATATCGGGAGGGTACAGAGATATGAGAGAAAAAATCGAAGAAGAGCTCAGAAAAACAGAGAAAAGTCTTGAAATAATAAAAAAAGCCCTTTTAAGCGGCAGCAATCAGAAAAAGCTTTCGGCGGCAGAGAGCAGACTGTCCGAAAAAAGAACGGAGCTTAAGAAAAAATATGACGACGACGTTGAAAGAAACGAGAGAAGAAAGGAAAAAATCAGACTAAGGCTATCTCAGCTTGAGGGTATGGCTGCGCTGCTGAGAGAAAGGATAGCCCTTTTGGACGAGGAATACGAAAGGCTCAGAGAAATAGGCCGCGATACTGCCGACAGGATAATAGAGCTTGAATCGGGCAAACTCTGTTCGGGGGAAACGGGAAAGGAGCTTAACACAAGGCTTAAGGCTGTAAATGATGCCGTAAGGAATATAAAAAAGGAAACAAGGGATATGAAAAGGGAGCTTTCTGTTGTGGAAGAGGATATATCACAGCTGAAGGACGAGCTTGAAGGTCTTGAAAAATACAGGCCTCTGCCTATTGAGGCGGACACCGAGTACATAAGGCTTGAAAAGGAGCTTGCATTCAGAACGGCAAGACGGGATTACCTTACGGAAATGTATTCGCAAAGGCTCAAGGACCTTGACGATCTGAATTGTCAGCTTTATAGAATATCCCTTGAAAGCAGGAGAAACGCAAGGCTTAAGGATATGGCATAATGAAAGGAGTAAAAATATGTATGAAGTATGGTTAGGTGAGATAAAGCTGCCTGTGGCTCCCGAAAAGATAACTATAGCCACAGGCTCGCTCAATGAAACCGTTACGCTTGTAGAGGGCGGAGAAATAAATCTTATAAAGTCGCCTAAGCTCAAGGTAATAACCTTTGAGGCACTTATACCAAATGTAAAATATCCCTTTGCAAGCTATCTGTATGACGAATTCAAGGACGCAGACTACTACAAGGATGCCGTGGCAAAGCTCAAGGAGAGCAAAAAGGTCCTTGCCTTTGTAATAACAAGGGTAATGGGCAGCAAGGTATTCAACTACACGGGAATAAGCGCTACGCTGGAGGACTACAGGCTTATAGAAAGCGCAGAAGAGGGCTACGACCTTAAGATAGCCTTTACGCTTAAGGAATACCGTAGCTTTGGCGCGGTTTTTAAGGACAGCGGCACTTCCGAAAGGCAGACCGAAAATGCGCCTTCCGCCTCCTCGTATACTGTGGCAGGCGGTGACAGCTTATGGCTTATTGCAAAGAAATACTACGGTGACGGCAGCAAATGGAGAGAAATATATGAGGCAAATAAAAATACTATTGCCGATCCCAACAAAATAAGGTCGGGAATGGTACTCAATATTCCTTAGGAGGTGATATTATTAGGGACCTGATCGAGCTTATAACAAGCATAGTATATGAAGACACTGTGCCTGATATAGCAGAAAATGACGAAATATTTCCGGAGGGAATGGCTTTTGAAAAATATATGTACAATTCTTTCCCCTACGGAAGCAACGGGGACAGTATATATAACAATGAATATAAAGAGCAGATATATGACAATGAATATGCGGAGAATATATATAAGGAAACGGAAAACTCCATAAGCAATGTATACAACGGCTATCAGCAGCTTTTAAGAGAGTATTCCGATACTATAAGTAAAAATTATTACAATTCCGAAAATATATGTGGATATGTGGATAATATGTTAATAAGCAACAGTATAAGGGATATATTACCGCAAGCTCACAAAAATACTATGTCCGAAGGCAATATGAATATGCTGGGCAGTATACTGAGCAATTATAAAAATTTATATGACTGCAATGAAAATATAAGCGGGAACACTGATTTTTACTATGATTTTGCGGATAATGTAAATAACTTTGGGGATAAATCCTCTCTTACAGAGGAAAAAAGTGACTTTATCCACAATATAAGCAATTTTACAAAAAATGACTATGCTGCCAATAACAGCTATTTCAACAGCATTGTAAAGGATGTAAACAGCCCCGACTACAGCCATATTAAAAGGGCTGCGGACAGCTATAACACAAACAACTATTCAAGCTCCGATATCAATATAAATATGGGAGGCATAACACAGAATATTACCGAAGGCAACTGTGAAGATGTTATGGATATGCTTGTGGAAAGCCTTTTGAGAGGCTTAAGCTGTAAGGCTGCGGGAGTGTACTGAAAAAGCGCTCCTTTTTGACGCTTTGACACACCCCATCAAATTAATACTGACACCCCCGATATCTTTACGGTCAATATACATCGGGCGTCCTTGTTACAAAATGACAAGGACGCCTTTTTTATTTTCAGATATAAATTAAATATTCATTTTATGGGTATGTAGGGGCTGTTGAAGTAAATTTTTGTTTAACGTAGAAGAACGACCCTTCCACCATGCTGCGCATGGTCCCCCTCCCCTCCGACGCTGACGCTAGGGGAGGTTATTTACCGTAAGGCGGTGACAATGGATAAATTTTTGTTTATATGAATAGGTTCGACCTCTCAGTCAGCCCCGCTCACAGTTATTTTTATATAAGCTCTTGCCGCGGCTGACAGCTCCCCTTGCGAAGGGGAGCTTTAGGTTTATTCCTTTCAAAGTCGCTTATTTACTTAAAAAAGCAACAACTAAACTGTGGTCACAGCCTTGCGGTAATTGACCTCCCCTTCGCAAGGGGAGGGGGACCAACCGAAGGTTGGTGGAAGGGTCGAGTTACTAACATAAACAAAAATTTAAAATAACTCCTTACCCGATATCTTCGTAAAATTTTTCCCTTATATTTTTATGAAAGCAATCTATACCAGATTTTCGGGATTAAGGCATTTAAGCTCGTCAAGAACGAAAATGCCGTCTTTTCTTATAAGCACATCGTCGAAGTATATCTCGCCGCCGCCGTAGTCCTCTGTCTGAATGAGAACAAGGTCCCAGTGTATAGCACTTCTGTTGCCGTTGTCGGCGTCCTCGTAGGCATTGCCGGGAGTGAAGTGTATGGAGCCTCTTATTTTTTCGTCAAAGAGTATGTTTTTCATAGCCTTTGTTATATAGGGATTTACGCCGATGGCAAATTCACCTACATACCTTGCGCCCTCGTCTGTATCAAATACCTTGTTTACCCTTTCGGTATCGTTTGCCGTTGCCTTTACTATTCTGCCGTCCTTAAACTCAAGGGTAACGCTGTCGTAGGTGACGCCCTGATATTCCGTAGGAGTATTGTAGGCAATAGTGCCGTTTACACTGTTTTTGACAGGGGCGGTATATACCTCGCCGTCGGGTATATTCATTTCGCCTGCGCACTTTATGGCAGGTATATCCTTTATGCTGAATGAAATATCTGTGCCCTTTCCCGTTATGCGCACCTTGTCCGTTCTGTTCATAAGCTCTACAAGACTGTCCATAGCCTTACTCATTTTGCTGTAGTCCAGATTACATACCTTGAAATAGAAGTCCTCAAAGGCATCAAGGCTTGTGCCTGCTGACTGGGCCAGTGAGTTGTTGGGATATCTCAGCACCACCCATTTCTTCTTAAGGCGGGTCTCAAGTATCTTGTTGTCGTAGTCCTTGCTCCATATAGACTGCTTTTCACCGGGAACATCTGCAAGCTCAGAGGTGTTGTCATTACAGCCTATGCCTATATATGCGTCCATAAGCGCCATTCTGGCATCGTCTATTTCCTTTACCTCGTCAAACATTTCCGTACTGCAGCCCATCATAAGCTCCCTTTGTATTATGTTGGAGTGTATATCCACAAAGGGATATGCGCCTGCGTTGTATATTTCTCTAATAAGCGCCTTTACAAGAGGAAATGCCGATGTACCGTTAGTGTTTATAAGTACTCTTTCGCCTTTTTCGACCTTACAGCTATAGCTGACTATATTTTTTGCAAGTGTTTCCAATCTGCTGTCCATATTTGCCTCCTTATTTTAAATATATAAGAGTGACGGTCTCCCATCACTCTTAGTATGTACAAAATTAATCTTCTGATACAAATTTCTGTATTTTAGCCTTATAGAGCGCAAAGCCCAGTACAAGGAATATAACAAAGCCGCCTGCCGCCTGTATGCAGTTTGAAATAACGGAGCCTGAGGCTGCGGCTATATCATACATAAATATCTCACATATAAAGTAGCCTAATACCATCCATGCCACGCCTATAAGGGCGCCTGCCATTTTCCTTACCGTAAAGAAGCCTGCGCCTTTGCCTGCAATAGCCGCGGCTATAAGACCTTCGATACCCTTTACGACAAAGGTAACGGGCACATAGTTGGTATAGCCAAGTATAAGGTCGGCAAGAGCCGAACCTATGCCTCCTGACAGCGCCGCAAAGGGATTGCCGAAAAGCACGGCGGCAACAAGTATTATACTGTCGCCTACATTTATATAGCCCTGAGTAGCGGGAATAGGCACCTTTATTATCATTGTTGCAACGCAGGTAAGAGCAATGAGCAAGCCTGTGATACATAATTTTCTTGTGTTCATATAAACATCTCCTTCATATTTCCTACTTTATCTATAGGAATATTATAGTATAAAGATATTTTATCACATTAAAGTAAATAATGCAAGACTTTTTTACAATTTATTCCTCAAATTTGAGAGCGCCTATGTAGGGAAGATTTCTATACTTCTGAGCATAGTCCAGACCGTAGCCCACTATGAACTCATCGGGTATCTCAAAGCCTCTCCATGTAACGTCTATGTCGTACTTGCGTCTTTCGGGCTTGTCAAAGAGAGTACATATCTTAAGTGACTTGGGCTTTTTGGAGCCTAGGTATTTAAGAAGCTGGAAAAGTGTGCCGCCGCTGTCTATTATATCCTCTACTATAAGAACATTCTGACCCTCTATAGAATTTTCAAGGTCCTTGTTTATCCTTATGTTGCCGCTGGATTCTGTGGCATTGCCATAGCTTGAAACATCCATAAAGTCAAACTTAACAGGCAGATCCACATACTTGACAAGGTCTACCATAAACATGACAGCGCCCTTTAACACACAGATAGTGGTAAGCTCTTCGCCCTTGTAGTACTCCGTTACCTCTGCGGCTATTTCCTTTACTCTTTTTTCAATAGCCTCTGCTGAAATAAGCTCTGTGATTATTTCCCTCATAATACTATTCCTCCAGTAAATACATATACAGATAGTTAAGTGTAGTGTCCTTAGCCTTGTATCTGTCGGAGGTCTTTATATTGCTTATCCACAGCACCTCGCTGCCCATGGCAAGCACGGGTATGCTGTCTCTTTCCACCATAGGCACCTTATCGTCTATAAAAAGCTTTTTAAGGGACTTGCTTCCGCCTATGCCTGCAATATATATCCTATCCCCCGGCAGCCTGTTTCTCAGAACTAAGGGCAATACTATTTTATCATAATCGAAGGAAATAGTATACAGTAATTTTGCATTTTTTTCACATTTTTTGTGGGTAAGCAGTAGATATGCGCCTAACTCCTTGTAGTATTTCTTCTCGTCAATATTTATTTCATAGCAGAAGGGCTTTTGTACCCTACTTCGGCAGAAGTATATGGTACTCTGCTCTCTAACTGCCCTTAAGCCGTGAGGCAGCTCTATGGTCCTGCCGCTTTCCTTGTCCGTAAGAGAAAGCACGTTCTCAACATTGGAATAGGATATATCGTGAAGGTCTGCGGAAAAGTCCACAAAGCCCAGCCTTATTATCCTGCGCTGTATGACGGGATCGTAGGACTTTAGCTTTTCCACATCTATTCTCTTAGGCGATACCTCGCATTGGGCATATGCCCTGCGGGCTTCATCGCTTAAATACCTATCCTCCGCCGCCATTATCTCCGAGGTGCGATACAGAGTGTTCACAATATTGGGGTTAAGCTCCCTTTCTATAAAGGGTATCAGCTTAAGCCTTATCTTGTTTCGGGTGTATATGTCTATGTTGTTGGTATAGTCGGTGTAGTATTCAAGATTGTTTTCGGCGCAGTAGCCTTCTATCTCCGCTCTGGAAACCTCTATAAGAGGACGTATTATGTTATCTCTTATGGGATTAATACCGCCCAGACCCTTTATTCCCGTACCTCTGAAAAAACGCATAAGCATAGTTTCGCAGTTGTCGTTTATATTGTGGGCGACCGCTATTTTTCCGTCCTTGCCCGCCGTCTTGTAAAATGCCTCGTATCTAAGCTCTCTGCCTGCTTCCTCAAGGGTAAGTCCCTTTTCCTTTGCTATCTTCTCTACGTCATAGCTGAATATCTTTACGGTATTTCCGAATTTTTCGCCAAGGCTCATTACATAGGCTTCATCTCTGTCGGCATCGGCGCCTCTCAGCTGATGATTGATATGTACAAGTATTATTTCCAGGTCATACTCCGCCTTAAGGCAGTTCATGATATGGGCAAGGCATACGGAGTCGGCGCCTCCCGACACACCTATTACGACCTTGTCCCCCTTACTGAGCATATTGAATTTTTCTATTGTATTTTTTACCTTAGTAAACATTATATCAGCCCGCCAAACATTGATTTATCAAAAACATAATATCACACTCTTGTTTTCACCGTCAATACAAAGTTGACACCAGCACGGTCATATCGTCCCGCACAATACCCTGTGAGTTCTCAACGGCGCGGTCAAGTATGCTCTGCGCCAGTACCTTGGGATTGTTGTTCTGCCTTTCCTCTATTACCTCTACAAGCCAGTCCTCATTGCGCACTACATTTCCCGTAGAGTCCAGCACACCGTCGGTCATCATTACTATCATATCGCCTTTTTCAAGGTATCTGGTCTGGGTATCCGTATCTATCTGCCCCAGTATACCTACAGGCAGAGTGGAGGAACGTATGATATCAACTCCGTCATTGTGTACTATGACAGTAGATACGGCACCTATTTTCACAAACTCAGTCTTTCCGCTGTACATATCCACGGTACATATGTCAAGAGTGGTAAAGCTTTCCCTATCCTCCCGCATAAGCAGTACCGAGTTTATAATATCCAGAGTAGTTTCACTTTCAAAGCCTGCGGACACAAAGTCCTCATACAGCTCAACGGAGGCTGCACTTTCCTCCCTTGCCTTACTTCCACTGCCCATACCGTCGGCAACGGCAAGTATGCACTTACCCTTTATATTAATAAATGTATAGCAATCTCCTGAAATATCACTGCCGTCCTTGGAGACTGAGGCTGAGGCTACGCTAAGCCTTATGGGCGGTTCTTCTATAAGGTGAAGAAGGCAGTTATCCCTTTCTATGATACAGCTGTTGTCCCGCCTTATGAAATCCTTGCCTGTTATTTCCTTTATCTCCGGTATTATTATATCCGTACATACATTACAGTTGTGACAGCTTTTAAGCGTTATATAAAGCTCTGTCGCTCCCTGCTTCCTGACGGCGGCAATGCTTTTGACAAGGGATGAGCTAAGCCCCTTGTAAAGCCTGGAGCTTAGCTCCTTGTCTACCTTGCTTTTCTCCATATCCCTGTATAGCTCCTCTATGGCAAAGCCTGCGCTCCTCATCTGTCCTGCCACAAGCTGCTTTACGCTGTTGAGCCGTTCTCTCCACATTCTGTTATTCATATACAGCTCTATACAGCCCTTTGCATTTATCTTTATTTCGTTGTACCGCCCGCAGGTATCCCTGAAGGACTTGGGAAATTCCGATATTTCCCCTGTTTTTATCCAGCCGTCTATGGCATTGTGGAATGTCCTGTATGTAGCGGCGCAGTTCTTATGCCAGCATTCCTCCATCATTGCGCAGTGTGAACAGCTTGCCTCCGTAACGGTATCAAGTATTTTCTGCTTTTCCTTTGTTATGTCTGTTTCGGAGGTGCCTGCCGCCTCACTGTAGGAGCGTGATATTTTCTTGAAAACAGAGGATATGTTCTTAAGTCTGCCTGCCGCTATCCTTTCCATTTCACGGGGATATGTGTCTGTGCTTGCAACAGGCCTGTCCATAATATTGAGAATGCCTATATTTTCCCTTAGCACAATATTTACGCATATGGTAAGCACCGCCTCTATTACGGCTATAAGCACATAGTAAAGAGAAAAATCATAGAACATGGCAAAGGTTATGCCTGAGCAGAGTATGGCAAGAGCGGCGCTTAGGCTCTGCTTGTATTTTTCACTGCCAAGCACGTGCATAGCGCAAAGTATAAGTATTGCGCCTATGTATCTTGAAATATATATCCTGCCCCATATGCTCAACAGTCCCAGTATAGCTGCCGCCGCCACGGTATAAAAGCCGGGACGGTAACAGAACACCGATACAAAGCCTGTTATAATGGGATTTATAGTCCCAAAAAGCTCAAGTCTGCCAAGCATAAAGCCTATTACCGCATATGTAAGACCGTAGCTTTTTATAATATTTCCTATGCCTTGTTTTGCTCTTTTTTTCATATGCATTCTCCTTTGTAAATAAAGTTACAGGTAACAGTATATAAAAAAGATGGCTTATTATTTGTCGAAGAAGAACTATATAATTTATTTTTTTGATTTTAAATATTGACAAAATCAAATAATCAAATACAATTAAGAAAGGAGGATAAATTATGAGGATATTATACGAGGACGAATATTTACTGGCTGTGCTGAAGGAGGCAGGTATGCCCGTGCAGTCTGACAAGAGCGGAGATGCTTCGCTGCTGGGTCTTGTAAATGAATATACAGGCAGTGATTGTCATATAATAACAAGGCTTGACAGACCTGTTGGCGGCATATCCCTTTTTGCAAAGGACAAGGTGACGGCGGCAAAGCTTTCCGAAATGATAAGGGAAAACAGAGCGGACAAGATATATACTGCCATACTCTGCGGAAAGCCCCTCTGCGGCGGACATATAGAGGACTATATTTTTAAGAACGAGAGGACAAACACCTCTAAGATAGTGAATAAGGGAAACATAGGCGCAAGGCTGGCATCTCTTGACTATGACATAACGGAGAGCAGCAGGTACTACACCCTTGTAAGGATATATCTTGAAACAGGCAGACATCATCAGATAAGGGTACAGTTTGCCCACCTGGGCTATCCTCTTTACGGCGATACCAAGTACAATGATAAATACAGGCATAAGAGAGGAATATTCCCCGCTCTTTTTGCCAAGGAACTGAAATTCATACATCCCATTACAGGTGAAGAGGTATATATAAAGGCAGATGAAGACCCTGTAAGAGATCTGTTTGAAAGGCTAAAGGTGAATTGATATGAAAAGAATGACAGTGTTTTTTATGATATTTGCGATACTTGTTTCCCTCTGCGGCTGCAAGGATAATAAAAAGGCGGAGGGCAAGGTATTGAACGACAATGATATATCCTCCAGTATAGGAGTAGAGGCAGGTAATTGATATGCTTTATGATACGGAAAAGGAAACGGAGAGAGTCGTGCTTGTAGGCATAGACACAGGAGAAGGCGAATTTGACGCCGAAAGCTGTCTTGACGAGCTTGCGGAGCTTGCCCGTACGGCAGGGGCTGAGGTAGTGGGACGGCTCATACAGAAGAGAGAGGCAGTAAACAGGGCAACCTATCTGGGCAAGGGCAAGATAGAAGAGCTTAAGGCATATATAGAGTTTACCGAGGCTACGGGCATAATCTGTGATGACGAATTAAACCAGAATCAGATACGCAATCTTGAAAATGCCCTTAATACAAAGGTAATGAACAGGACTCTTGTAATACTGGATATATTTGCAAAGAGGGCAGGCTCCGCCGAGGGTAAGGTACAGGTGGAGCTGGCGCAGCTTAAATACAATATGGCGCACCTTACAGGCAGAGGCATTGAGATGTCGCGTCTGGGCGGCGGCATAGGTACAAGAGGTCCGGGAGAGAAAAAGCTGGAGACCGACAGGCGGAACATAGCCGACAGGATATCGGACCTTAACAGGGAGCTTAAGGAAATAGAAAACCACAGAAATGTAATGCGGGGGAAAAGACTGGAGAGCAAAATACCCGTTATAGCTCTTGTAGGCTATACAAATGCGGGAAAGTCAACTCTTCTGAATACCGTAACTGGAGCAGATGTACTTGCGGAGGACAAGCTTTTTGCTACTCTTGACACGACCACAAGGGCTATAGAGACCGAAAGCGACGCAAAGTATCTCTTTACAGATACAGTAGGCTTTATACAAAAGCTCCCCCATAATCTTATAAAGGCCTTCAGAGCGACACTTGAAGAGGTGAAATATGCGGATATACTTGTACACGTTGTAGACGCGTCAAATCCCAAGAGAACGGAGCAGATGAATGTAGTCTACAATACCCTTAAGGAGCTTGAGGCAGGGGATAAGCCTGTGCTTACGGTGTATAACAAGGTGGACAGAGAGGGCATAGAAATGCCTCTTATAAAGGATAAAAGAGCAGTGTATACTATGGCGATCTCCGCTAAGACAGGCAAGAATATACCTGAGTTTATGTCTAAGATAGAGGAAATAGTAAAGTCCTTTAAAAAGAGCATATCCGTACTTATACCCTATTCTGAGGGCAGGCTGCTGAATATAATACACGGAAACTGCGAGATAACGACAAAGGAAACGCGGGATGAGGGCTACTATTTTGAAATGTATGCCGACGAGGAAACAGAAAACAGATTAAGGGAGTATATTATATAATAGATTTGCGGTCGATACTCTGTTAAACACAAATATGCCAAAGGAGATCATAATGAAGAAAATAAAGGTAGCGATACTTGCGGGAGGCAGCTCCGTTGAAAGGGAAATATCTCTCAGATCATGTAAAAACATAGAGGCTGCTCTGGATAAGGAAAAATACGATATAAGGATATACAATCTGCCAAAGGACAGGACCACGGACTGGGCAAGGGAGATAATAGCCGATCCCCCTGATATAGTGCTGAGCGCACTACACGGCGGCAACGGTGAAAACGGCTCCGTACAGGGCTTTCTCCACTGTCTTGGCATACCCTTTGCAGGCAGCAGCGTACTTTCAAGCGCCCTGTGTATGGACAAGAAAATGGCAAAGACCGTTATGTCAGCCAACCATATACAGACGCCGGAGGATATATATATAAAGAGAGGGGACAGGATAATAGACCATGCCGACGAAATAAGGCAGATAGGCTTTCCACTTATCGTAAAGCCCAACAGAGGCGGCTCCAGTATAGGCATATCCATAGCGAACAATACCGAAGAGCTTGAAAGCGCCGCAAAAAGTATAATTGAAGAGTATGACGACGATGTAATTGCGGAAAAATATATAAAGGGCAGAGAAATAACCTGCGCCGTATACGAGGGTGAAAAGGGCATAGATGTAATGGCTGTGCTGGATATAAACAAAAGCGGCGAAATGTTCAGCTATGAGGATAAGTCGGGGCAGGGCTCTCCCATAGGCGATATAAGCAATATGCCTGCCTTTTTGCAGGATATGGTAAGGGCAATAGCCATAAAGACCTTTGATGTGCTTAAGTGCAGGGGCTATGCCTGTGTAGATATGATAGTAAGGGAGGAGCAGATATATGTTATAGAGGTAAATACTCTTCCCGGACTTACGGATATAAGCCTTGTGCCAAGGGCGGCAGAGGGACTTGATATGAGCTTCGGCGATTTTATTGACAGGCTCATAGAATTTGAACTGAAAAGGAGTAAAATATGAAATACGGATTTATAAGAACAGCGGCGGCAACCCCTGATATAAAGGTGGCAGACTGTGATTTCAACAGCGCAAGCATAATAGAAAATATAAGAAGAGCAGCTGAAAACAATACTGAGATAATAGTATTCCCTGAGCTTTGCGTTACGGGATATACCTGTGGCGATCTTTTTGCTCAGAGGACCCTTATAAAAGCGGCGCTGGAGAGCCTTGACAGAATAAAGAAGGAAACGGCAGAGATAAATATTATTTCCGTAATAGGCTTTCCTTTTGAATACTGTTCAAATCTTTACAACTGCGCAGCGGTATTATACAAGGGCAGCACTCTTGCGGTAGTGCCTAAGTCCGTACTTCCCAATTATAATGAATTTTATGAAATGCGCTGGTTCAGAGAGGCTTCAGGCGAAACAAAGCTTATAGACTTTCTGGGCGAGGAGGTATGCTTTGGCACGGATATTATTGTCAAGGCATCCAATATGCCTGAAATGAGTATTGCCGTTGAGATATGCGAGGACCTGTGGAGCGTGATACCGCCTTCTTCAAGACACGCTGTGGCAGGAGCCAATATTATTGCAAATCCGTCGGCAGGCAACGAGATAACAGGTAAGGATACCTACAGAAAGTCCCTTGTGGAAAATCAGTCTGCCAGAATAATAGGCGCTTATATATATGCCTGCGCAGGCTATGGCGAAAGCACTACGGATGTAGTGTATTCGGGACACAATATCATAAGTGAGAACGGCATAACTCTTGCCGAGGCTAAGAGGTTCACAAACTCAATTGTTTATGCCGATGTAGATGTATACCGCCTTGAAAGTGAAAGGCAGAAAAATTCATCCTTCCGTACAGACGACAGTGAATATACTGTTGTAGAAATAGATTTCAGCGAAAACAAGGGAGATATAAAGAGATTTATAGACCCTGCGCCCTTTGTGCCTAATGACGCTAAGAAAAGGGAAAAACGCTGCGAGGAAATTATGAATATACAGGCTATGGGCTTGAGAAAGAGAATAGAGCATATAGGCTGTAAAAATGTGGTAATAGGCATAAGCGGAGGTCTTGATTCCACACAGGCGCTTTTAGTCTGCGCCCGTGCCTTTGATATGGCAGGCCTTGACAGAAAGGGCATAATAGCCGTTACTATGCCGTGCTTCGGCACTACGGACAGGACTTATACAAACGCAGTGAGCCTTACGCATATAATAGGCGCAACGCTTAAGGAGATCAATATTAAGCCTGCCGTATTACAGCACTTTAAGGATATAGGTCACGATGAAAGCATTAAGGACCTTACCTACGAAAATTCTCAGGCAAGGCAGAGGACTATGATACTTATGGATATGGCATCGGAGTATAACGGCTTTGTAGTGGGTACAGGGGATCTGAGTGAGCTTGCTCTGGGCTGGGCTACCTATAACGGTGATCACATGAGTATGTACGGAGTCAACTGCTCTATACCTAAGACGCTTATTAAATATCTCATACAGTATGAGGCAGATATTACAGAAAGCAAGGAATTAAGGGATATACTTATGGATATACTCGATACGCCCGTATCTCCCGAGCTGCTTCCTCCCGACAAGGACGGAAATATCGCCCAGATAACAGAGGATGTTGTAGGTCCCTATGAGCTACATGACTTCTTCCTCTACAATATGATGCGTCTTGGCTTTGAGCCGGATAAAATATACTACCTTGCAGGTATTGCCTTTGAGGGAAGGTATGACAAAAAGACCTTATATAAATGGCTGCGGAATTTCTATTGGAGGTTCTTTTCTCAGCAGTTCAAGAGAAGCTGCATACCCGACGGACCAAAGGTAGGCTCTGTAAGCCTTAGCCCCAGAGGGGACTGGCGAATGCCAAGTGATGCAGTTGTCAGCCTGTGGATGAAAAAATTGGATGAATTGAAGTAAAATATAAACCTGCCGCACTAAGCATTTCAAAAGCTTGCGGCAGGTTTTTTGTATAAATTTTTGTTTATGCTAATAACTCGACCCTATCGACAGCCCAACGCAAATATATTTTAAATTCAACGAAGTGGTTGGGCTGCCACTTCCCCTTGCGAAGGGGAAGTTTAGGTGGGTGCCTTTCAAAGTCGCTAATTTACTTAGAATTAACAACAATTAAACTGTGGTCACCGCCTCACGGTAAATGACCTCCCCTAGCGTCAGCGT
>CANQBJ010000049.1 GCA_947589665.1 uncultured Clostridia bacterium | reverse complement strand
CAAAAGAATTTTGGGTTTTGAGTATTGTTTTCTTTCAAGTTATTCAGTTTTCAATGTCCATTTGTTGGCTGTCTTTTCTTGTGACAGCTTTAATAGTTTATCATAGCCAAAAGCTTTTGTCAAGAACTTTTTTATCCATTTTTTCAACTTTTTTGGCTATTTTTTACTGCCGAGTTATTTCGTCGGCACTAAAAATTATTTTATCATAAGAAATAAGCCTTGTCAACAACTTTTTAGAGGTTTTTTCATTTTACAACAAAATAATATGAACAGCATAAAAAAATCCCCTTTCGGAGATAAATGTCGCCAAATGTCACGATACACAATGTATAATTGTGTAGCATGAAATGAAATAAAAAAGTGTGCAAATATGCGGTTTAAAGCATATTTTGTTATTTATGGATAATATTATATAGAATTTGTTGCATATTGTCAATACATAGACTTTATGCAAGATTTGAAAAAAGTCAGGGACTACACAATTATACATTGTGTAGCATACGACAAAAGGAGACATATATGAACAAGACATATCCCATTAAAAGCATTAAGAATGTAAAAAAGCTAAAAAACTACTATCTGGAAAAGGGAAGCTACAGAAATTATCTGCTCATAACCTTCTGCCTGAATACTGCTCTGAGGATAAGCGATGTAATATCTATTGAATGGTCAGATATACTTGACGAAAACGGCAAAATAAAGCGGCATATAGTATTGAAGGAAAAGAAAACGGGAAAGGAAAGTATTATATACATAAACAAAAATATATGCTCCGCTATAAGGCTTTTTCTTAAAAACTGTGATAGAGGAAGGTATGTGTTTGAAAGCAGGCAGGGCGGGCATCTCAGCCGTTCTCAGGCTCATAGGATAATACAGGCTGGGGGAAGGGGCTGCGGTATAGGAAGTATAGGCTGTCATTCTCTGCGCAAGACCTTTGGCTACCACGCTTGGAAAAACGGCACCCCTCCTGCCGTGCTTATGGATATCTATAACCATAGCTCCTATGCCGTCACAAAACGATACCTCGGCATATCCCAGGACGATAGAGACCATGTGTTTAAAATGAATGTGCTGTAAGTTGTTGTAAATAGGGGAATGGTAAATTTTTGTTTAACTGAGTAAAATAGACCTCTCCACCGCCTACCGGCGGTCCCCCTCCCCTGGTTAGGGGAGGCTGTGTACCGGAAAGCTATGGCAGTCGATTAGGTATTGCTTTTTCTAAGTAAATAAGGGCTTTTGCAAAGCACCCACCTAAGGCTCCCCTAATCAGGGGAGCTGTCAGCCGCGGCAAAAGTTTATATAAAAATAACTGTGAACGGGGCTGACTGAGAGGTCGAACCTATTCATATAAACAAAAATTTACTTATAAAGCCCCACTAAAAAACGGCGGTTTAAACCGCCGTGAAAATTCTCAGCCGCCCAAATAGGCTTTCTTGACTTTATCGTCGTTGAGCAAGTCATTTGCCCTGCCCTCCATAACGATATTTCCTGTTTCAAGCACATAGGCTCTGTCCGAAATGGAAAGCGCCATTTTAGCATTCTGTTCTACAAGGAGAATGGTAGTGCCCTCTTTATTACAGGTCTCTATAATGTCGAATATAGACATTACAACAATAGGTGCAAGACCCATAGAGGGTTCGTCAAGAAGGAGCATTTTAGGTTTGCTCATAAGAGCTCTGCCTATGGCGAGCATCTGCTGTTCGCCGCCGGAAAGAGTGCCTGCAAGCTGTTTTCTTCTCTCCTTAAGTCGGGGGAAAAGCTCCATTACTCTTTCATACTCCCGCTTTATGACCGCCTTATCCTTAACGGCATAAGCGCCCATATCCAGATTTTCATCAACTGTAAGCTGCTGGAAAACTCTTCTGCCCTCGGGTACATGACCTAAGCCCAGCTTAACAATTTTATCGGCAGCCATATGGGTAATGTTCTTATCCATAAACTCAACTGTGCCGCTTGCGGAACGTAAAAGTCCCGATACGGAGTGGAGAGTAGTGGTCTTACCTGCGCCGTTGGCACCTATGAGAGAAACTATTTCGCCCTCTTCCACATTAAAGGATATGCCTTTGATCGCGTGTATCATACCGTAATACACATTCAAGTCTGTGACTTTAAGCATTTCTCCGCCTCCTTATTCGCCCAGATAGGCAACTATGACCTTGGGATCGTTCTTTATTTCGTCGGGAATACCGTTGGCTATTACTCTGCCGTATAGCAGCACAACTATTTTTTCACATATGCCCATTACAAGTGACATATCGTGTTCTATAAGAAGTATCGATACCTTGAATTTCTCCCTTATAAGGCTTATGGTGTTCATAAGCTCAGCCGTTTCATTGGGATTCATACCTGCCGCAGGCTCGTCTAAAAGCAGAAGCTTTGGGTCTGTTGCCAAGGCCCTTGCTATTTCCAGCTTTCTCTGTTTGCCGTAGGGCAGATTTGAGGCAAGCTGTTCAGCCTCGCCGTCAAGGTCAAATATCTTCAAAAGCTCCATAGCCCTGTCCGTCATTTCCCTTTCCATTCTGCCGAATTTCGGAAGGCGCAATATTCCATCAAGCATAGAGTAATGATACTTGGCCTGCAAGCCTGTCTTAACATTGTCAATAACCGACATATTGCTGAAAAGCCTTATATTCTGAAAGGTCCTTGCAATACCCTTCTTGTTTATCTGAATAGGCGTTTTGCCGTTCATAAGCTCGCCGTCAAAGTAAAATTCACCGTCTGTAGGCTTATATACTCCCGTAAGGAGATTGAATATAGTAGTCTTGCCTGCGCCGTTGGGACCGATAAGTCCGTAAAGCTGACCATCGTCCATAGTCAGATTAAAATTGTCAACAGCTCTCAGACCGCCAAAGGAAATACCTAATTGTCTTATATCAACCAATGCCATAATCAATTAACCTCCCTTTTGCTCCGTGAGAAAATTCTCTGTCTGAACTCCACAAGTGTTGGATTAGAGCTGAAGAGCATCATTATAATAAGGGCAAGAGCGTAGAAAAGCATTCTGTAGTCTGCCAGGTCTCTTAAAAGCTCAGGGAGAACTGTCAGAATAACAGCGGCAATAATACTGCCCTTTATGTTGCCCATACCGCCCAGTACTACCATAACCAGTATTTCTATGGACTTGTTGAAGTCAAAGGTCGCCGGCTTGAGTATACCCAGATTCTGACCGTAAAGCACACCTGCGACTCCCGCAAAGAAGGCGGAGAGTACAAAGGCAAACATCTTGTAGTATACTACGTTTACACCGACTGACTCCGCCGCTATGACGTTATCTCTTATAGCCTTTATGGAACGGCCGTGGCAGGAGTGTATAACATTGCTTATAACGATAAGAGTTATTATCATAAGCACATAGGCAACGGTATAGTTGCCTGATTTCTCAATGCCCTTAAGACCGCCTGAGCCGCCTACTATGTCCATAGAATTAAGTATTGACCTTATTATCTCGCCAAAGCCAAGAGTAACTATGGCAAGATAATCGCCCTTTAGCCTGAGAGCAGGTATACCGATGATGAAACCGAATACGGCAGCCGTGAGGCCTCCTATGACAAAGGCTACGGGAAGCTCAATGTATACGGGAAGATTACAGCTTACGGTAAACATACAGCCTGCATAGGCGCCTACTGACATAAAGCCTGCATGACCTAAAGTAAGCTCGCCTAAAAAGCCTACAATAAGATTAAGAGAAACAGCAAGTATAATATTTACAAGCACAGGCACTATAAGATTCTGCATCTGCCTTGAGGCTGTTCCCGTTTCAACCAAGGCAAATAAAAGCAGATATACAACTATAGCTATCGCAGTATAGATAATATTCTTTTTATTCTTCATAATATACCACCCTTATACCTTAGTTATGGTCTTTCTGCCAAGGAAACCCGTAGGCTTCACAAGGAGAACTATAATAAGCACGGAAAATACTATGGCATCGGCAAGCTCCGTGGAAATATATGCCTTTGCCATACTCTCTATAATACCCAGAATAATACCGCCCAGCATGGCGCCGGGGATACTGCCTATACCGCCTAAAACTGCGGCAACAAATGCCTTGATACCCGGCATAGCGCCTGAGTAGGGACCTACAAAGCCGTAGGAGCTTACAAAGAGTATACTTGCTATTGCCGCAAGAAATGAACCTATAGCAAAGGTAAGTGAAATCGTGGAATTGACGCTTATACCCATAAGCTGTGCTGCGCCCTTATCCTCCGAAACGGCTCTCATTGCCTTGCCTACCTTTGTAAAATTGATGAAAAGTGCAAGACATATCATAATAATTACGGTAACGACAAGAGTCGTGATAGCCTCGCCTGAGAGATGGATATCTCCAAGGCTTAAGGAAAATTTAGGTATAACTGAATTTACCTTTCTCTGATTGGAACCGAATATAAGCAAAGCCACGCTCTGTAAGAAATAGCTGACACCGATAGCCGTAATAAGAACGGCAAGGGGAGAAGCATTTCTCAGAGGCTTATAGGCAATCTTTTCAATAGTTACACCCAGTATCGTACAGGCTGCCATACATACTATAACGGGAAACAGAATACTCATTACGGGAGATAATCCTGCCTGCATAGCCGCAATAGAGAGTACATATGCGCCTACCATAATTACGTCGCCATGGGCAAAGTTAAGCATCTTGGCAATACCGTAAACCATAGTGTAGCCAAGGGCAATAAGTGCATAAATGCTGCCAAGACTTAAGCCATTTATAAACTGTTGTATAAAGTCCATACTACACCTCCTCAATAATTAATACACAAAAGGGCTGTAAACTTTCTTTACAGCCCTTGTAAATAATAAATCAAAATCAACTCTTAGCTGTGTAAGCACCGTTTTCAATAACAGCAACCTTAGCTGTCTTGTCAGGCTCGCCGTTTTCATCAAATGTCATATTGCCTGTAAGACCGTTTAATGTGATCTTGGTCATAGCGTCGATAAGCGCCTCGTTAGAGAGGTCACCGCCTGTCTGCTCTACAGCAAGCTTGACAGCATATATAGCATCATAGCCATCTGCTGCGAACTGATCCGGATCTGCGCCGAACTTCTCATTATAAGCCTTTACGAAGGCCTGTATCTTCTCGTCAGAGTCCGTAGGAACGAAGGGTGTTAAGAAGGTACCGCCTTCGATATTGGTAGTGTCGCCGTTTAACTGCTTGATAACACCGTCCCAACCGTCACAGCCGAACATAGGAAGACCTAAGCCTAAGGATGCAGCCTGCTCTGAAACATAAGCAACCTCTGTATAATAGAAGGGAAGGAATAAGCAGTCTGCGCCGCTGCCCTTTATCTTGGTAAGCTGAGTCTTGAAATCAACATCACCTGTTGTAAAGGATTCGTCAGCTACGACCTGTCCGCCAAGCTCTGCAAACTTTTCAACAAAGGCATCATGTATACCCTTGCTGTACTCGTCGCCGTTGTTATATATAACAGCTGCCTTTGAAAGACCCTGTTCTGTGATGTACTGAGCCATTACCTGACCCTGTAACGGGTCTGTAAAGCAAATTCTGAAAGCGTTAGGTGTAGCAGTACACTCCTTAGCTGAACCGCTTGGAGTTATCTGTAATATGCCGTCCTTCTGACTTTCACCGCTTACTGCTATAGAGCAGGCGCTTGTAACTGAACCGACCAGAACATTTATACCCTGATCCATAAGTGTGCTGTATGCGTTTACTGACTTCTGCTCATCGCATTCGTCATCCTCGAATAAAAGCTCAAGCTGCATACCCTCAACACCGCCTGCCGCATTGATCTCCTCAACGGCTATCTCGGCGCCGTTCTTAGTGGAAACACCGTAGCTTGCTGCATCGCCTGTAAGGGGTCCGATACCGCCAATCTTTATAACGTCGCTGCCGCCCTCAGCCGCAGCATCGCCGCCTTCACCGCTGCCGCCGCAGCCAACCATTGTAAGTGCCATTGTGCCTGCCACAGCAAGCGCTAGAAATCTCTTTAACATTGTAAAATACCTCTCTTCTTGATTATTCCTCAGTTTTTTCCTCTGCCTTTTCCTTTATTTTTTCAACAAGCTCTTCTACCTTGTCAACAGCCTTTTCAGCAGCATCCTTTACCTTTTCCACTGCCTTTTCCATTTCGGGAGAGTTTACTATATCCTCTACCTTGTCGCTGACCTTGTCGGCAACATCCTTTACCTTTTCCACTGCCTTTTCGACCTCGGGAGAGTTTACTATTTCCTCTACCTTGTCGCTTACCTTATCAGCAGCGTCCTTGACTGCATCTACAGCCTTGTCAACAGCAGACTTCTCTTCCTCCGCAGGAGTATCTTCTGCCTTAGCCTCTTCCTCTGCCTCAGTCTTAGGAGCCTCTTCTGCCTTTGGTGCCTTTGCAGGTCTTTCAAGAGTTTCCTTTATGCTTAAGCTTATCTTCTTGTTCTCAAGGTCAAGCTCTGTCACCTTAGCCTGTATCTCCTGACCTATTTCAAGCTCGTCCTCAGGCTTTTCAACGTGCTTATAAGCTATCTGAGAAATGTGTACAAGACCGTCTACACCCTCCTCAAGCTCTACGAAAGCGCCGAAAGGTACCATTCTTACGACCTTGCCTGTTACTACATTGCCTACAGCATACTTAGTAGCGGCAGTAAGCCATGGATCGGCATTAAGGTCCTTAAGAGATAAGGATATCTTGCCCTTTTCGGGATTGACGTCAAGCACTGTAACAGTAACCTTGTCGCCTACGCTCAATACGTCGGATACCTTCTTTACTCTGCCCCAGCTCATCTCTGAAATGTGGATAAGACCGTCTACACCGCCTAAGTCAACGAAAGCGCCGAAGTCAACGATACGGCTTACAGTACCTTCTATTCTGTCTGTAGGATGAATGGAAGCAAATACCTGCGCTCTCTTTTCTTCTATTTCCTTCTGAACAAGAGCCTTTCTGCCAAGAACAACTCTTCTCTTAGCCTTGTCAAACTCTAAAACTTCAAAGTCATATTCATTACCTATGAAAGAGGAAAGGTCCTCTACATATCTATTTGATATCTGTGAAGAAGGAATAAACACTCTTACACCGTCTGAAAGACCAATAAGTCCACCCTTAACTGTATCAGTTACCTTGGCCTTAACAGTGGCGCCGTTATTAAACGCTTCTTCAATAACAGCATAATTCTTGTCAGCATCAGCCTTTTTCTTGGAAAGCTGAACATTTCCCTCGCCGTCATTTACTCTTACAACGAATACGTCAATTTCGTCCCCCGGTTTAACTACATCAGCAGGATTTACATTGGGGTCGTCTGAAAAGTCAGCCCTGCTGATAATACCGTCTGACTTATAACCCAGGTTCACAGAAACCTCGCCGGTATCTGCAACACTAATAACAGTACCCTTTACTACGTCACCTGTTCTGAGAGTGACCATAGAACTGTCAATCATCTCCTCAAAAGATTTGTTTTCAATTTCGCTCATAAAACTTACAGCCTCCTTTATTATAACCGATGGTGTGGATGCACCGGCAGTTATACCAATTTTAACATTTTTTTCAAAGTTTTGCAACTCTAAATCACAAATTGTTTCACATAAAAATACATTTTTACAATATTTTTTACTGATTTCGTATAATTTAGCCGTATTTGAACTGCTTTTATCGCCCAGTACGATCATTATATCCACATTTTTGGCAATTTCAACAGCCTCCTTCTGTCTGTCTCCCGTTGCCGAACAGATCGTATTGTATATCTGTATTTTATCACTTTTGCCCTTTAATATATGGATTATTTCGTCAAATACATCTGTCTGGAAGGTAGTCTGCACTACAAGGGCATATTCGCCCTCCTCAGGCTCGAAGGCCTTTGCCTCCTCCACGGAGTTGATGATATGGGCTGTGTTGTCACTCCAGCCGTTTATACCTATTACCTCGGGATGAGCGCCATTGCCGACTATTATTATTTTCCTTCCCAGCTTATGATAATTTTCATTGACTATGTTGTGTATTTTCTTTACAAAAGGACAGGTACAGTCCTTGTATTTTATACCTCTTTTTTCTATTTCTCCGTATATTGAAGGGGGTACGCCGTGAGAGCGTATTATAAGCTCGCCGCCTATTGCCGAATCAAAGTCCTCTGTGACTTTAATGCCCTTTTTTTCCAGGTCCTCTGTTACCTCCTTGTTATGGATAATAGGACCAAAGGTATATACGTTTTTTTCACCTGCACGGCTGTAGGCATAATCGACTGCCCTCTTTACGCCAAAGCAGAAGCCCGCAGATTTCGCTACGATAATTTCCATCTTCCCTACCCTCTTGCTATTTCCAGTATTTTATTTTTTACCTCGTCTATTGTCATTTCGGAGGTATCTATAACATGGGCGTCCTCCGCTGCCGTAAGCGGATTAAGCTCCCTGTTTTTATCATACTCATCTCTTGAAGAAATATCCTTTGCAATGGCATTGAAGTCGTAGGGTATTCCCTTTTCCTCAAGCTCATTGCAGCGCCTCTTTGCCCTTTCAAGCACATTGGCGTCAAGATATATCTTGACCCTGGCGTCGGGGATAACATTTGTGCCTATATCCCTGCCGTCCATTACTACCTTGCTCCTGTGGGCTATGCTTTTCTGTAATTCCACAAGCATTTCCCTTACCTTTCCTATTGCAGCCACCTTAGAGGCGCCATCCGCAACGGCAGGCGTCCTTATAGCGTCTGTCACATCCTCGCCGTTAAGGAATATCCTCTGAGTACCCTCTGAATGTACAAGGTCTATATCTATTTTGTCAAGGACCTTCTCCACTGCCTTATTATCTGCATAATTTATACTATTATTAATGCAGTACAAGCCTACAGCCCTGTACATTGCCCCTGTGTCAACATATATATAGCCTAGCTCCTTTGCTATGAGCTTGGCTACAGTCGACTTGCCTGAGCCTGCCGGACCATCTATGGCTATTGCCTCAGTCCTTTTTTTAACAAGATCGGGTCTTAACACTACTGCGCCCTTTAAATACACATGCTGCATTTCCTTCTGGGCTTTATCCGTATTTATTGTAACCATTACTCTTATGCACATTTCAAGAGAACCCTTTACATACATTTCCTGCATACAGATAAGAGATGCCTCTGTTATACCCATTTTTCTAAGGGCAACGGCAGGATAAGCCGCATCGATATCCCTTGTTGCCGTAAATACTACCGAAATTATGTCATCAGCGGAAAGACCGTTCCTGTTCATTATTTCGGCAAGCATAAGCTCGGTATTCCGCCAAATGCATTCCTTTGTGTTTTCCTCTATAGTAATTGCTCCTCTTATACAGCAGCACATATATGTAGTCCTCCTTAACAATTAATACCTGCAATATAGCCTGTTGAAAAAGCTATCTGTAAATTAAAGCCTCCCGTAAGGCTGTCAACATCTATTATTTCCCCTGCAAAATACAGTCCCTTTACAAGCTTTGACTCCATTGTAGAGGGGTCTATCTCGTCAACATTGATACCGCCTCTTGTAACAACAGCTTCATTATAGCCTGCAGTACCTGTTACATTAAGCTCTATATTCTTAATGACCTTTAAAAGCCCTGCTCTTTCTTCCTTATTAATACTGTTCATCTTTTTATACTCGTCTATTCCCGTCAGCCTTATAACAACGGGAATAAGCTTTCGCGGAAGAAGGTCATTAAGGGCATTTTTAAAGTCCTTGTTTGCATATTTCTTAAAATCTCTCAAAAGCCTTGCGTCCAGCTCCTTTTCACTAAGGGCAGGCTTAAGGTCTATATGGACCACGGGGGTTTTGTCAATTCTGTCATTTATATATCTGCTTGCGGTCAGCACAAGAGGTCCCGTTATGCCAAAATGGGTAAACATCATCTCTCCCATATCGGAATATATTTCTTTGCCCTCAATAAAGACGCTCATTTTTATATTCTTAAGGCTAAGACCCATAAGCTCCTTTGTCCATTCCTCCCTTACATTAAGAGGCACAAGAGAGGGATAACACTTTGCAACAGTATGTCCAAGCTTTTTGGCAAGCCTGTAGCCGTCGCCTGTAGAGCCTGTGGCAGGATATGAAAGTCCTCCTGTGGCAATTATTATACTGTCGCAGGGAATAGTCTTTTTGCCGCATACCGCTGCCTTTATTTTGCCGTCTTCGGCTATGATATCCGTAACGGCTGTATTATAAAGCACCTTTACACCATTGCTTTTAACAAAGCGCTCCATAGCCTTTACTATATCCCCCGATCTGTCAGATTTGGGGAATACTCTTTTTCCTCTCTCTGTCTTAAGAGGAACGCCAAGCTTTTCAAAAAAATCCATGGTATCGGAAGGTGTAAAGCCATAAACAGAGCTGTATAGAAAATATGGATTGCCCATAGCGTTTGCAATATGCTCTTCGGGGTCGGCGGCATTTGTGACATTGCATCTGCCCTTACCTGTTATAAAGAGCTTTCTGCCTACTCTCTCCATTTTTTCAATAAGAGTGACATTCTGTCCTCTCAAGGCAGCCTGTCCCGCCGCCATCATACCAGCAGGGCCTCCGCCTATTACCACTGTGTTTTTCATAATACACCTGTTAAATATATTTTTTCTCCTGAGAATAGGAATACACCTTATATTCAGCCCAAAGGTCCTCCAGCATATCCAGACCTCTTGCTATCTCGTCCTTCTTATTCATACTGACTGCAAGGAGCAAAGCATTTATAAGAGAAAGGGGCGCCACAAGAGAGTCTACAAAGCTGACCATATCGCTTCTTGTTATAAGGCTTATGCTTGCGCTGTTTACAAGAGGAGACTTTCTGCTGTCCGTAATGGCTATTGTCTTGGCGCCTCTTGAGTGGGCGTACTCTATAGCCTGTACCGTCTTGTTGGAATACCGCGGAAAGCTTATGCCTATAAGAAGATCGTTTTCCTCTATACGATATATTTTCTCAAAGGTCTCGGCAACAGCGCCTGTAGATGAATCTATTACGTTATCTCTCATAAGATTGAGATAAAAATTCATAAAGTGAGAAAGAGCGGACGCACTTCTGCCGCCTACTATATACACCTTTCTGGCATTTATTATATAGCCTACTGCCTTATCAAAATCCTCATAATTGATATCTTCTATAGTAGAGGATATCCTTTCTGCATCTGCTCTCAGCACTGACTTAAGCAAATGCTTGCTGTTTTTCGCCATTCTGTCGGAGGATACCTTCATCCTCTGAGAGGCAGTAAGCTTGTTTTTTACAAGCTCCTCAAGAGCCTGCTGCAATTTGGGATATCCGTCATATCCCAGTTCTATGGCAAAGCGGACTACTGTTGATTCGCTTACCCCCGCTATATCTCCCAGCTTTGCGGCGGTCAGATAAACAGCCTCGTCATAATGCTCCGTAAGGAAGGCTGCTATCCTTTTTTGTCCCTTGCTAAGCTCCGGCATTTTACTGCCTATGATATTAAGCAAATCAGTTACCTCAGTCATTTTATACACCTTCTTATGTGATAAATAATATCTGCCATTATGATGTAATGATAACATATTTTGCAAGTTACGTCAACAAATTATGCAAAATATACTTAATAAGGTTCTGTACAAGCCAAATATAAAAAGACTGCCCCGACAGGCAGCAGTCTTTATATCATATTTATTTGATTGAGGGGAATTTAATATTGAGCAGGTCAATATCCACACTTCTTCTTATAATATTATCTCACTGTTAAATACAATTACTCTGTATTTAATAGTGAGCTAGTTTCTTTTGGGTTTTTGGTGAATTTTTGTTTATAGCAATAGGTTCGACCTCTCAGTCAGCCCCGTTCACAGTTATTTTTATATAAACTCTTGCCGCGGCTGACAGCTCCCCTTGCGAAGGGGAGCTTTAGGTATGCGCCTTTCAAAGTCGCTTATTTACTTAGAAAAACAACAACTAAGCTGCTGTCACAGCCTTTGCGGTAAATGACCTCCCCTAGCGTCAGCGTCGGAGGGGAGGGGGACCAACCGAAGGTTGGTGGAAGGGTCGTTTTTCTACGTTAAACAAAAATTTAATACAATAACCCCTTAAAATCTATAACTCCAGTTCGTCGCCGTCTGCCATAATGTAGGCGCTCGGTGTATCGAAGAGCTTTGCTCTTTCTGCGTCAAACAGCTTGCCCGGTGACATATGGACGGGAACGGTATGCTTTGCATTTATTATCTCTGCGCACTCTATTGCCTCGGGCATATCCATATTGAACTTACCGTCTGTAGGAAGGAATGCATAGTCTATATTTCTGTCTGCAAGCTCTGACATCTGCACAGTCTTAGAGGTATCTCCCGCAAAGTAGAGAAGCTTGCCGTTTACCGTTACAAGATAGCCTACACACTGATCCACAGGGTGGTTGCTGTTGTATGCCTGTACAGCCTCAATATGTACTCCCGCAATATCAGCCATCTGATATTCGCCGTCTATAAGAGCGTCCGTATTCTGATATATAACACAGTCATCGCCGTGAACAGGCAGATTGATCTGATTGTGATCCGGATGCTGGTGGGTCACAAGTATAAGGTCGGCAGGCTCGTCATAGCCCTCTCCACCATAAGGGTCAATATATATGACCTTTCCGTTCTCCGTAGTAAGCCTGAAGCTGCCGTGTCCCTGATATAAAAGCTTTGCCACTTTCGTTTCCTCCTTTGCGTCCTCGCTGTTTGCGCACGCTGTCATAAGTACTGCTGCCATAAGTATCGTCAATAATATTTTTTTCATTCTTCGCTCTCCTCTTTTTCTTCACTCTGAACATCCTGTTCTGCCACAGAGAGGTCAGTATCCTCTGATATCTCCTCGGTATTCTCGGTTAAGGAAGGTACATCGTCCTCGGGAAGCGCAGGCTCTTCAACAGTATCCACATTCTGTTCGTTTACATCTGTTTCAGACTGCTCAGGTATCGTTTCATCCTCAGGCTGAGCCTTATTCTTCTTTCTGGTATGTGTGAACTGATATACCATACCCAATATGGCGATAATACCCGTTGCGGAAAGTATGACTACGCCGTTTGTGATATTGAATATCCCAAGTATATTTGTAGAGATAGATGCCGCTCCGCTTAAGGATGTGGTTATTATAACAACAAGTCTTACAAGATGTACTGCAAGTATGCCTACTGCGACTGCCGCCACGATAGCAAGTATTATCATCCACCACTGTGCGCTTACGCCGTAGGCATTCATAAGATGACCCGCTATGTTAAGAGTGGAGCCAAAGCCTATTACAAAAACTCCTGCCTTATAGAAGGCAAAGGATAAAAGCGCAGTTACAATACCTACGACTACTGCTACAAGAAGCACAACGTCTGCGCCCATGGCATAGGCAACCAAGCCAGAAATAAGGGCGCCTGCCGCAAAGCCTATTATAGCGCACCACACTCTCAAGAGCCTATAGCCGAAAAAGCATATAAGAAGTCCTGTAACAACTGCAATTATCACCGAAAGCATAACAGGCTGCTGCTGCGCCGTTGTATACTGATCTATTATCTGCTGTATAAAGTTTCCCACAAAAACACCTCCGTTTTAAACTTATCTGAATATATTCTACCATATATGCCAATTAATTTCAATAAAAAAGAGTAGGGTATTTCTTGCAGACGTGTCGATTTTATCGGCACGCAAAAGAGTACGGCATTTGCCGTACTCTCCGATAATTATAAATGCTCTAAGCAAAAAGAGCGTCTATCTCAGCCATGCTTATAGCCGTAATATTGTCAAGCTTTGTCTTGTCTGCTGCACTCATAAGGCCCATAGCGGACTGTGTTGCCGCCGTTGTAGGCGCATGGGCTGAAAGGGAATGCTGATATGCGGCATTACCCCAGTCTCCTCTGAAGGCAGTGGACGATGTAGTACCCAAGGCAAGAGTTTCGGATATAACAACAAAGGCAGTACCGCTGTAGCGGTATGTCTTGTTTGTAGTTATGTCTACATATATCTTATCGCTCTCGCCTGCTATGGCTGTAGTATGGGCACTCTCCTTATAGAACTTGCCGTTATAGTAATAGCCCTCTGTCACATCGTCTACAAATGAAGGCAGCTGTGCCGCAGGCACCTTTCCGTCGGCACCTAATTCCGCAATACCGCCTGCCGAACCCTTAAGGCTGGCATCAAGCTTTTTATCAAGCGCTGTCTTTACTGCCTTGTTCTGTACGGGATTTTCGCTTGACGCATTGAGGGTGCTGTCCACAACAGTCTTATTTGCGCCTGCCGCAATACCATCAAGCTTGCTTTTATAAGCATCTGTAAAGTCATTTGCTGACAAGCCCTTTCCCTCTACCTTGTCCACCTTTGTATCGATATCATCCTCTAAGTGATCAACTAAGGCTGCCAAGCCTGTCAGATCCAAAAATTTACTCATATTATTTCTCCTTTCCTTATTCAAACAGTTCTGAAATTTCCTCTATGGTTATAGGTACCATTTCATTTATAAATTTCTCTGCCTTATCCACCCTTTTAACAAGCTCCTGATAAATACCGGGGCTTGCTGTGGTAGGTATAAGACCGCATTTTTCACCGCACTTGTTTATTTTCACAAGTACGGGATTTGTGGTAATACATTTATTGCCGTCGGCACAGTTCCCGCACTGAAGAGATACCTCCATAAGTCCTTCATCGGCAAGCACCTCCCAGGGTACAAGACATATGCCCTTGTCAAGTACTATGGTGTAGCAGCAGTTTTCCTTGTCAGGTCTGTTGAAGCTTGCTGTTACAGTCTCTGCCCTGCGCCATTCATCGTCTATAAGCTTAAAAGCCGCAAACAAATAATTTCTCGTATCGGACACGACCTTACTTACATCCTGTCTTATAAGCTCTTGTCCCGTTACGCGAAAACGTATTATCATTTTTTACACCTCCCTTTGGAGGATCTGCCCTCCGCTATATATCCTAGCATCAAAAGGGTGACAAACTGCGACAAATATAATAAATATCCCCCGGCAAAGCCGGGGGTTTTTCCTTAACGCCTATAAGGCTTTTTTACTAGCTGCGCCTTAAGGCG
>CANQBJ010000048.1 GCA_947589665.1 uncultured Clostridia bacterium | reverse complement strand
AGTCAGTTTGTTGCCAATATGGGGCTTATAACTAAGGATACAAAGAATATATCATCAGAGCGTACTATTGCTCTGCCTGCATCGGCTATAAGACTTCTTGCTGAGTATAGGGAATATTGCTATGATATGAGAGAACAGATAGGCGACTACTGGCATAGCAAAATCAAAGTGACATATGTCGATGGAAAACAGGAAACCATAGACAATGACAGGATATTTACAGCCGATAACGGATTGCCTATGAATCCTGACAGTATAACGGGGTGGATAAGGAAATTTATAAAAAGGCACAATTTACCTAAGTTTACACCTCATTCGTTAAGACATACCAATGCATCTTTGCTTATTGCCAATGGCGTAAATATTTCAACAGTATCTAAAAGACTGGGACATTCCAATATAGCTACAACAACTAAGATATACTCTCATGCGTTACAGTCTGCTGATGAAAAGGCATCCGAAATATTGGCTGAAAAGCTGGATCCATTATACAGGAAATAGAAAGACAGACCTTTCGTGAATTATGGAAGGTCTGTTTATACATAATAGTGGTTTTTGTTCTTGTAAAAAACTATATAGTTAAAATTTCGTTTTCCATATATTTTCTCACGCATGTATACAACTCGGATATTCTTTGTAAAATAGTGGCAATACCATAAAATACAAGAGTATTTGTACTTACAGATTCATAAAATATTTTATTGGCTACAGTATGATAGAGATGCTTCTTTAGCTTTATAAGAGTATTAAATTTAGCAGCACCATATGTAAGTATTATTTGCAAAAAGTTAGTTACCTCTAAAAAATAATTACTTCCAAGTGCACCATTTGTATCCGTTTCATTTAAAACCTTTATATATTTACGTATATAAAAAATCAAATTATGGCAGCCACAAATTTTTATTTCTTTTATTTCTTTATCTTTTTCTAATTCATTTAAGAAACCGTTAAGGAAATTAAGAATTATATTTTTATCAAATTTTAAAATATCTCTGATTATTGTTTGTGAATCTGAGATTGAATTGGGCTGATTGCATTGTGTAAATTTTTGGATATAATTCAAAAGTGCAGATTTCAAAATTTTTATTTCCTCATCCGTTAAGGATGAGTTCATTTCAGTATAGATCTCTTCTTGTTTTCTGTAAAACTCCTTTGTTGATAAAAAAGATAAAAATGAACAATAATCATATACAGGTTCAATTGAATTTTCAAAGATTAGTTGAGGTTGATAATTGTCTATATATTGTATCAAATACTCAACATTGAAATTTTCTTCTTTGTAATATATGTCATAAAGTTGATCTAAAATATTTTCCAGCATATTAATGAAAAAAATTATATAATTTTCCAGACAATATAATTCTGCAAATAAATGATTTGATATTGAGAGTATATTTGTATCATTTATAGATGGAATTCCATTATAAGCATCATTATAATAATCGATATTAATTATATTTGTCAATAAATTACTCTTGAGTCTGTTTATATAAGAAATAAGGCTATTTATTCTGCCTATAAACTGATCAATTTTTTGGAGCAAATCATAGAAAGTTGTATTATTATATGCGATGAAATGTGCAGATTGTCGAGTATTCTCATGAAAAATACGATTATATTTTTCTTTAGTTGATAAATACAAATCTTCGCCAACACTGTTCATTTTTAAAAATGTTACTAATTCCGATATTTCTTTAACAGAATGTTTTTTATGCAATATATTATTATAGAATTTCTGAGAAATATTCGGGAATCTTTTTGGCTCCCCATTTACCTTCATATCGCTTGCTTTAAAATTATCTCTGTAGTGTATGCAATATAAGTAAATGGATAATTTAATAAGCTGCATATATATATATTTTTCCGGACCATATAAGCTAGGAGTATAATATGCTAATGCGTTAAAGCCAATATATTCATAAGACATTGGATCAAAATATGTAAAAATATTGTTTAAAGCGTCTTTTATATCTCTTTTGACTTCCGGTTTAATTTCTTTTTTGTTCAGTATATCGTCTTTGGGATTCAGTATGGTCTTAAATATAGCGGTTGTATCTTCACATTCATTAAGTATATCATAAATATGATTAATAAAATTACTTTGTTTTACTATTTTGCTTTGATATGTATCATTAGTATTATTTTCCATGTATTATTCCTTCAATTATATTTTTTTATTGCAATAAGATATGCAAACAACTGTAACTTAAATTTTTTAAAGACGATCTGTACATCAAGGTGAGTAATAATGTCATATATACTTCCTTGTGTTCTAATTCAGAAAAATTTTTGCAATAATATTATTTAACCGACGGGTAAGTCTACCGCTTCTACAAGCGCAATACGAATAACCTTGACTTTAAATTTGGATAATAAAATGAACTATGGAATATCATAGATATTCTTCAAATTTTGTTGTCTCATGATTCTTGATAACATTGGCATATTTAATAACACCTCGGATAAATGAATGATAAAAGTACCTTACAAAAATGGGAAAGATAGATTAACGCCATACAATCATCACACAAATTTCTTAATAAGAGGGCTCAGTGCCTTCTTATTTTTTCTGTGTATGTGGCAGTAGAAATGTGGATTTACGATTTCATCTTCGATAGGTATGGAAACTCTGTTTTTCACATCGCCGTTATGCTTTATCTGGAGGTCGGAGGTAAATGAGGGCAGAGCGGCAGACTTTACAAGCTCCACAAAGGCTTCCCTGCTGTCCTGCTCTATGAAATTTGTCTTTGTCATGGTGTCCTGTATTCTTTTCCAAAAGCCTATGTGAGAATACAAAAGCATTGTTTCCCCGTCTATATCCTCTAGTTTAATGCTCTTATACATAGCAAGAGGGTGAGCGGGAGGAACGGAAAGCATAAGATGTTCCTCGCACAGCTTAAAGACCGTAATATCCTCAGCCTCAATTTTCTTATCCAGCACTATTATATTGTAAATATTGTCATAAAGTCCTCTTATGAGGACATCCTCCTCGTTTATCTCCATAGATACGGAGATACCGTCAAAAAGCTTTGAAAGTAAGGGCGAAAGCTCCAGAAAAGGACCGGGAGCGCATGAGCCTATTGAGATAGTGCGCCTGCTCTTGTCAAATAGCTTCACCTTTTCAGCCATATTTTCGGCTTCAAAAATTATTTTTCTGGCATATTCCACCGCAAGCTCTCCCGTTTCGTTGAGAGTTATTTTATTTTTGCTCCTGTCAAAAAGCCTTACGCCCAGTTCTTCCTCAAGCTTCTGAACAGAACGGCTCAGAGCAGGCTGAGATATATTCAATTTTTCGGCTGCTGCCGAAATCGTGCCTGCATCTGCTATTGCCGCAAGCTGCATCAGTTGGTTAAGCTCATACATAATATCACCTTTGCTATGCGTTTAAGTTATAGTGCATTGTTATATTGGTATTGTACTTTTTTGGCAAAGTGTTTTACAATTATTATAGAATAACGGAAAGGAAATATCAAGGAGGAAATTATTATGAAAACATTAAAATTTTATAACGGAGTGGAAATTCCCGCCGAGGGATACGGTGTATTTCAGATACCCGACAATGCAGAATGTGAAAGGTGCGTATCCGACGCTCTTGAAACAGGCTACAGGCTTATAGATACGGCGGCGTCATATTTCAACGAGGAAGCTGTAGGAAATGCCATAGCAAGCTCGAGCATAAAAAGAGAGGAGCTTTTTATAACCACTAAGCTTTGGCTGACGGACGCAGGCTATGAAAAGACACTTAAAGCCTTTGACACATCTCTTAAAAAGCTTGGGCTTGACTATCTCGACCTCTATCTTATACATCAGCCGCTGAACGATTACTACGGCTCATGGAGAGCGATGGAAAAGCTGTATAAGGAAGGTCTTATAAAGGCGATAGGCGTTTGCAATTTTGCTCCCGACAGGCTTGTGGACCTGGCTCTTAACAGCGAGATAACGCCTATGATAGACCAGATAGAGATACACCCCTTTTATCAGCAGCAGGAAGCCATTGATGTTATGAAAGAATATAACGTACTGCCTCAGGCATGGGGACCTCTTGCGGAGGGACAGAAGGATATATTCAACAATCCCATATTGAAGTCTATAGCCGAAAAATACGGCAAGACTACGGCGCAGATAATACTTCGCTGGCATACGCAGAGAGGAGTTATCATTATCCCCAAGTCCTCTAAAAAATCAAGAATGGAGGAAAATATAAATATATGGGATTTCGAGCTTACAGCCGAGGATATGGAAACAATAGCAAAAATGGACACGGGACACAGCGAAATAATAGACCACAGAAGTCCAATGACGGTAAAGTGGCTCAACAATTGTAAATTATAAGGAGGTTTTACTATGAAAAGGAAATTAACGGCGATACTGACAGCTTCTGTTCTGGCTGTAACGATGCTTTCGGGCTGTAACGGCAGCGGTGATACGCTCAATATAAAAGACCAGGGAATGTTCTCATCGGGCGGTACCGTAACAGAGCCTGTTTCGGGAGAATACGACCCCACAACAAATTGGCTTGACCCACAGCGCCCCGGCAATACGGCTCATGTAGACCATGCAAATGTATTTTATCAGATACCCGAAAATGACAACGGCAATCCTATTGTATATCTTCATGGCTACGGTCAGTCCAGAATGGGCTGGATGACAACTCCCGACGGTCGTGAAGGCTGGTCTGATATATTTCTTAAAAAAGGTCACAGCGCATTTCTTGTAGACCAGCCGAGAAGAGGCGAGGCAGGCGGAACGGCAAGTATGACTGCCGACGATCTTGACGCATGGGGCGAAGGAATGAAGGACTACAAGCCCGGCGACCAGGCATGGTATACTCATTTCAGAATAGGCAGGGTCGCTCCCGAAAGATATGAAGGCTCACAGTTCCCCGAAGGCGAGGAGGCACAGGATCAGTTCTTCCGTCAGATGACGCCAAACACAGGCTCCTTCGACCAAGCAGTAGACGCGGCGGCTTTAGGCGAGGTAATGGCTGACGTAAAGGAAATGACGGGCAATAAGGCTATATTTATAACTCATTCACAAGGCGGCAGAGTAGGCTGGGACGTACCTGTTGAAAATATTTCCGCTATTGTTGCCATAGAGCCGGGCGGAGCGCCGGAGATAGGCTCAGAGCAGTACAACAAGCTCCTTGAAGCTAAAATACCTATTACAATTTACTTTGGCGACTATATAGATAACGGTCCCGAGGATATACAGTCCACAGGCTTCTGGAAAGGCGTAAGAGACGGCGCTCTGGAATTTGCAGAGGCTTATAATGCGGCAGGCGGCGATGCAACGGTAGTCGATCTGCCAAAGGTAGGAATAACTGGAAACAGTCACTTTATGTTCCAAGAGCTTAACAACGAGGAAATAGCCGACCATATCGAGGCTTGGCTTGAGGAAAGAGGTCTGAATTAAAAAAAGACAGGGAGGAAAGTATATGAAAAAAATTATTTCTTTGGCATTGTCCCTTGTGCTTACGGCTTCGGTATGCAATGCTGCGGATCTGAGCGACAAAAATATATATTCAACGGATATGGATACAGTATCACAAGCCGCAGAACAGCTTGACAGCAGGGAAAGGGAAGACTTTATAAATGAAAATCTGGATATAAAGCTTCAGCATATGTCAACCCTTGTTACTCTTACGGCAGATTCTCTGTATGATAATATTGCGGAGGAGATAAAGGCATCTCTTGATGACGGACTTACGGCAACGGAAATAAAGGAGACCATATATCATTCCGCCGCTTACTGCGGTTATACAAGGGCTGCAAAAGCACTTGACGAGGCAGACAAGACCCTTGAGGAGCTTGGACAGGATATAACCTATGAAAGCCGTATCACCTCCACCGAGGAAAACAGATATAATGACGGTCTTGAGGTACAGAGATACCTTTTCGGACCGCAGATAGGCACTATTACGGAGGATATGAGTGAGGCTATGAAGCTGCAGACACTTTATCTTTCGGGTATATGCTTCGGGGACTTTTACAACAGGACAGGCTTGCCCCTTTATACAAGAGAATTTTTGACATTCTGTACCATTGTAGGAAACGGCAACTGCGCAGGTCAGTTAAACGGTCATATAAACGGCAATCTGAATGTGGGACATTCTGCCGATATGCTGAGGGCAGCCGTACTTCTCAATGAAAAATATAACGGCAAGGAAAAGACTGCTCTTGCTTTAAGCGTTATAAACTCATCAAATGGCAAGACTGCTACAGAGGTAAAGCCCGAACCCGAGCCAAAACAGACAATAAAGCAAGGCTATACAAGTGACTCCGAGGAATTATTGGCTATAAGAGAGCATTTTAAAACAGACGACAAAAACGGATTTATAGATAATAATTTAAGCAAGGACGCACAAAATCTTATAGAGGAAACGGCACAGGCTGTTATAGAGGGTAAATCCCTGCCTTCTTCCGAGAATAAAGGCTTACAGCTTCTTATTGATATTTCGGCTATGACGGCACAGGGAGGAAGAGAAAGCGAGATACCTCAAAAATACAAGGAAAACATAGAGGCAGGCAATACAACAGATATGATGCTTGCAGTTCCGCTTTTATGCGTGCCTTATAACGGATTTCCGAGAACGCTTAATATGATGAGCGCAATAAATTCAGCGGCAGCAGAGGTAAATACCGAAGCGGAGGAAAGCAAGGATACGGTAATTCAGCTTAAAGTAGGAGAAGCCAATATAAATGTAAACGGAGAAAATATCACGGCTGCCCCGTCTGTAATGGTAAACGGTGTTACCTATGCAGACGCAAATGTGCTTTCCGAAGCTCTTGGCACAGATAAAACAGGCGCAGAAGTAATTGAAGGCAAAGATATGCTGCCTGTAAGAGCATCAGCGGAGAAGCTTGGGCTTACGGTACTCTGGAACATGGACAGCAGAACAGCCACTATACTGAAGGCTGACAAAATAAACGAAACCTTTGAAAAAGGTCCCGTAAATCCTGTTTCTCCTAAGTTTACGGGAGTGTCTTATCTCAACTATCTTACAGACTATGACGAAAACCTGGGTATTCCCTCCTTCGGACTTGTTACATTTGAACCCTGCACAAGAACAGACTGGCACAGTCATGACGGAGGACAGATACTTCTTGTAACAGAGGGCAAGGGCATATTCAAGGCCGAAGGCGAGGAAGCAAGGTATATGCTGCCCGGCGATGTTATACTTATACCTCCCGGAAAGAAGCACATACACTGCGGCGCAGACAACAGCTGGTTCCAGCATATAGCTTTGGGAGTAAATCCCGGCGTAGGCACAACTAACTGGTATGAAAAGGTAAGCGACAGTCAATATGCGGAAATAGCGGAGGAAGCTAAATCCGATACGAGGACAGCCGAGATAAGGGATACCATGTTCCCCAAGGGCGATGTATATACTGCCGAGGGATACAGCGGAACTGTATACAGGAACCTTCTTGTTGCGACCGACAAAGTTTACAACTGCCCCGAGGTATATGACTATACCTTTGAAAAGGGCGCATATACACAGCAGACAAGCACGGGACAGGTAATAGCCGTTACAAACGGCAGCGGCACCTATGAGGAAAACGGCAATGCTGCAATTACTCTTAATGCAGGAGATACAATAACTATACAACCAAATACAAGCTATAAGCTCACCGCCGACAGCGATATATTTGCATTTATATCCTCCTCAAAGGAAGATACAGCCGATGACAGTACCATTGTTACAACAAAGGCAGGCAAAATAAAGGGCAGTATAAATAACGGCGTTTATTCATATCTTGGTGTTCCCTATGCCGAAGCCAAAGAAATGTTTGTAAAAGCTCAGCCCGTCACACCATGGGAGGGCGTATTTGACGCCACAAAGTACGGAAATACTTCTCCCCAAGGAGCAATAGCAGGAGGAACAGCCGTAGACGATGGTATTGGCACAAGCAATAACTGTCAGAACCTGAATATATGGACTCCGGGAACCGATAATAAAAAGCGTGCCGTTATGGTATGGCTTCATGGCGGAGGTTTTTCATCGGGCAGCGCAAACGAGGATCAATTCAACGGCGCAAACCTAAGTAAAAAGGAAGATGTAGTAGTCGTAGGCGTAAATCACAGGCTCAATGTTATGGGACATCTTGACCTTTCAGCCTATGGCGAGAAATACAAAAATTCCGAAAATATCGGTATTGTGGATATAGTAGACGCTCTTAAATGGGTAAATGAAAATATAGAGAGCTTTGGAGGAGACCCCGACAATGTTACTATATTCGGCGAATCAGGCGGCGGCGCAAAGGTTCTTGCTCTTATGACAACACCTTATGCAAAGGGACTTTTCGGCAAGGCTATCGTAGAAAGCGGAGCTACCGAGGGTATGGGCGTTTATTTCACGGATAAGGAAATAAGCGCAGACCTTGGCGCACTTACTCTTGAAAAGCTGGGACTTACACCGCAGACAGTTGACGAAATACAGAAAATGAGTATTCCCGATATACAAAAAGCCTCAGACGAGGCAAAGGCTGAGATAGCCGAAAAATACAAGGTACCCGTATCCATAGGCGAGGGCTATGCCTATGAATGGGAGCCTGTTATAGACGGAGATTTCCTCCCCACAGACCCTGTTACGGAGGACGGCTTTGCAGAAGCGGGCAAGGACATTCCTTTGCTTATAGGCAGCAATCTCAACGAATGGTCAATGTTCGTGCCTACGGAACAGCATACTGATATGACGGCGGAGGAAAAGGCGGAATACGAAAAGGCCTATCCCAATGAAGACCCCGAAACTGCCATGTATGTAGATACCCTTATAAGAAAGCCTATGCTTAAGATAATGTCACACAAGGCGGATCAGAACGGTGCAAAGGTATATTCATACCTTTTCACAAAGCAGATAGGCGATCAGGGCTCATATCATACTGCCGAGATACCCTATGTATTTGCAAATGTTGAAAACGACAAGCTCTCCGACATCATGAGCGAGGCTTGGGCAAGCTTTGCAAAGACGGGAGTACCCTCTGCAAAGGATCTGCCCCAATGGGAACCCTACGACAGAGAGAATATGGCGACTATGATACTTGACGACAGCTCATATCTCGCTCATAACCACGATAAAAAGCTTATAGAAATGCTTGAACCCGATTACGAATACTAGGAGGTACATTATGAAAATAAAGATATTTATTTTACTTTCGGCATTTATTCTGCTCATAGGCTGCGCAGTCAATTCAAGCGCTGCCGAGAAAATCGTTATGAAAATAGACGACCCCGTAATGCAGGTAGACGGACAGGATATGAATATAGATAACGACGGTACGACCCCTGTAATAATAAACGGCAGAACAATGCTTCCCGTAAGGGCGATAGCCGAGGCTCTGGGACTTAATATAGCATGGAATGAAAGCGACAGGACCGTCACTATAACAACGGCAGCCGAAAATGACAATGAAGAAAATACGCAGCCCGAAAAAACGGCTGACAAGAAAATACTTGTAGCCTATTATTCTGCTCAGAACCATACAAAGGGCGCAGCCGAAGCCATAGCAGATGAGCTTAAGGCAGATACATTTGTCATAACGCCAAAAGAACCCTATACTGAGGCAGACCTTGACTGGACAGACGACAACAGCAGAGTAAATGCGGAACACGATGCTCCCGATACAAGACATATAGAGCTTGAAAGCAGCAGTCCCGAAAGCTTTGCCGACTACGATGTAGTGTTTGTAGGCTATCCTATATGGTGGGGCAGCGCGTCATGGGTAGTAGATGATTTTATAAAGAACAATGACTTTACGGGCAAAACCGTAATACCCTTCTGCACATCACAGGCGTCCGGCTTGGGAGAAAGCGGAAAGGAGCTTGAGGAAATGGCAGGCACAGGAAACTGGCTTGAGGGCAAGAGATTTCCCGAAAGCTTTGACGAAAAGGAAGTAAGACAATGGGCAAGCTCATTGAAGCTTGATTAAGGAGGTAAATAATATGGAATATGTAAAATTATCAAACGGTTTGGAAATGCCCGTACTTGGCTATGGTGTTTATCAGGTAACAAAGGACGAATGCGAACGCTGTGTGCTTGACGCTCTTGACGCAGGCTACAGAAGTATAGACACGGCGCAAAGCTATTTCAACGAGGAAGAGGTCGGCTCTGCAATAAAGAAGTCGGGTGTGCCCAGAGAGGATATTTTCCTCACAACAAAGGTATGGGTAGAACATTACGGCTATGAAAATACAAAGGCTTCCGTCTTGGAGTCTTTGAAAAAATTGCAGACCGACTATATAGACCTTATGCTTTTGCATCAGCCCTTCTCCGATTACTACGGCGCATGGAGAGCATTGGAGGAGCTGTATAAGGAAGGCAAAATAAAGGCAATAGGTGTTTCAAATTTCTACCCCGACAGACTTGTGGATATTGCTTCATTTGCCGAGATATGCCCTATGGTAAACCAGGTTGAAACACACATTTTCAATCAGCAGATAGAGGCTAAAAAGTGGATGGAAAAATACAATGTGCAGATAGAGGCATGGGCGCCCTTCGGCGAGGGCAGAAAGGGTACCTTTGACAATGAGGTCATAATGAACATCGCCAAAAAATACAACAAGACAACAGCTCAGGTAATGCTGCGCTGGAACATACAAAGAGGCGTTGTCGTATTGCCTAAGTCCACTCACAAGGAAAGAATGATTGAAAATATAAATGTGTTTGATTTTACTCTTTCCGATGAGGATATGGCTGCAATAACAGCCCTTGACAAGAACACAAGCTCCTTCTTCTCACACTACGATCCGGGTATGGTAGAATGGTTTGCAAAAATGGTTGAGGAAAGAAAAACAAATCACGACAGCTCTAAGGAAAAGAAAAACTGGTAAGATTTTTGCCATTATAATAAACAGCCGATACAAGGGCATGAAAGCCTGCGTATCGGCTGTTTTATTATTCATTATACTGTTTTATGCTTTCAATAAGCTCGGCAAAGGCTGTCCTGTGGTTTTTACGCATAATGCAGTAATACACAGGATTGGCTTCCTTATCCGTAACGGGTATGAATACCTTGTTATCGTGGAGCTTATTATATTTTTTCTCCGAAAGACTTGTCACAAAAAAGGGGAGAGATGAATTTTGGGCAATAGTTTCAAAATCCGTTCCAGTATTCTGCATTATAAACTGTGTATCGGGCATTTTTTCAATACACAGGTCATGCCAGAAGCCCAGACTTTTACCTAAAAGCATTGTTTCTCCGTTAAGCTCATCAAGTGTAATGCTTTTTTCCCTTGCAAGAGGGCTGTTTTCGGACACGGATAAATACAATTTTTCTTCCACATATTTTATGGATATATATTCGCTGTTTTTTATGGGCTTTGGCAGTATTGCAATATGATACAGACCCTTTTCAAAGCCTTTTATCACATCGTCATTGCCCTTTATTTCGGAATTGATGGCAGAGTTTGTATACAGTCCGCTTATAAGAGGCGTTATTTCCCAAAGGGGCGACGGTGCGCAGGAGCCTATGGATATAGTTCTTTTGTTAATATCATGAAATCTTATATTTTTTAGCATATTATCCATTTCGTCAAGTATTTTTTCGGCTTCCGCTGCAGCCAGTCTGCCGTTGTCGTTGAGCTTTATTTTGTTTTTGCTTCTTTCAAAAAGTTCAACGCCTGTTTCCTCCTCAAATTTCTTTATGGAACGGCTCAGTGCGGACTGGGACAAATTAAGCTTTTCCGCTGCGGCAGACAGCGTTTTGCACTGTGCAAATGTAACAAACTCAATAAGCTGTTTTGTTTCAAGCATAAGTATTCCTCCTTTTGTTTATAGGGCTATTATAACACATACATTGCTTTAAAGCAATGCTTTCAGCTTGCGTTCAACGCATAGTGTTATGCAAAAATGCTACTGTACTTTTGTTATGTACTGAAATATAATTAAATCAAGAAAAAATTTTAAAAGGGAGGGCTAATTATGGCTTGTTTTTTAGTACCCGCAGCAGAAGCTGTTGTAACGACTGTTGTAAAGAAGGCTGCCGACAAGAAGGCGGAAAAGACAGGTAAGGAAGTAAGCAATATGTTCCTTGAAAGGCTTGGAACATTGAATACAATGCTTTGGGGAGGTTCGGGACTTCTCGCCTTTGAACATATATGGCATGGGGAAATAACACCCTTTTTCCCGTTCCTGACAAATGCCGCAGACCCTGCAAACGCCTATGAGATGATACTGGAGATGTCAACGGCAGGCGTAGGAATGGCTGTTCTTGTTACGGGAGTATGGGCGGTCATGGCAGCTGCCGCAAAATTCCTTGAAAAGGACTGCTCACTTACATTAAAGGACCGTTTATAAATGATAATTGAATTATTTGCTGTATTAAAGCGTGAATTTATATATATATGGTATTACTTTGAGATACAGCTTAGACAGATATTCTTTTACTGGGCTGTAGGTATAGTCATAGGCTCTGTAATATCCGTTTTCGGCAAGCAGAAAATACATTCCCTTATGTCGGTAATACAGGACAAGCACTTGGGAATAATGGGAATTATCCCCGCAAGCCTTATAGGTATAGCATCTCCTCTTTGTATGTATGGCACTATACCTCTTGCGGCAGCCTTTTCCGAAAAGGGTATGAGGGACGATTATCTTGCCGCCTTTATGATGAGCAGTATACTTCTTAACCCTCAGCTTCTCATATACAGCGCAGCCTTAGGCAGATATGCTCTTTGCATACGCTTTATATCCTGCTTTATATGCGGTATAGCGGCAGGTCTTGTAATAAGGATATTTTATAAAGACAAGCATTTCTTTGACTTTACAGGCTTTTCCGAAGGCGCAAGCAGAGATACTCACCCCAATATGATTATAAGGCTTATAAAGAACATAGGCAGGAACATAAGGGCTACGGGACCTTATTTCCTCATAGGCATACTGCTTTCCGCATTATTCCAGAGATATGTTCCTCAAGAGGTTTTTGCAAGGCTTTTCGGCAGCAACGAAGGCTTTGGCTTGCTTATGGCCGCTACAATAGGCGTTCCACTCTATGCCTGCGGAGGAGGCACTATACCCTTACTTCAGCAATGGCTTGCGGACGGTATGACCATGGGCTCCGCCACAGCGTTTATGATAACGGGACCCTCAACTAAAATAACCAATCTCGGCGCACTTAAAATTGTGCTTGGCATAAAAAACTTTATGCTCTATATTCTGTTTGTAATGGTATTTGCTTTGATAAGCGGAGCTTTTGTAAATATATTGTAAAAGGAGGAAAATAACGTGAAAAAAGAAGGATTTAAAAGGATAACGGCATTTTTGCTGACAATATTCTGCGTATGCGCATTGTTTTACGGCGCAGCGTCGGGCGATCCCCAAATAGATACGCCTATGGCGGCAGCGGAAACAGGAGAGCATCAGACAGATTCCCCCAATGCGCCCGAAGTGTTATTTACGGCGGATATTTCCGCTCAGGGACTTGTAAATATATATGACAGACTGGGAATACAGCCTACAGGGAATGTAGCGGTGAAAATGTCCACAGGCGAACCTCCTGCCAGCAATTATTTACGCCCCGAGCTTATAGGCGACCTTGTGAGGAAGGTAAACGGAACTATCGTAGAGTGCAACACAGCCTACGGCGGAAGCCGTGCTTCATCTGCCGCACATTGGCAGGTAATAAGAGATCACGGTCTTGATACCATTACGGAAAAGGGCGCAGACATAATGGACGAGGAAGGTTACATAACAATACCTGCGTCAAAAGGCACTACCATACATGAGGACTATGTAGGTTCTCATCTTGCAAATTACGACAGTCTTATATCTCTTGCTCACTTCAAGGGCCATGCAATGGCAGGCTACGGCGGAGCCATTAAAAATATGTCAATAGGTATTGCTTCTCCAAGAGGTAAGGCTTGGATACACAGCGGCGGAACAAGCACCACCAACGTATGGGGCGGAGTTCAGGACAGATTTCTGGAGGCTATGGGCGACGCTACAAGCGGTGTTGTAGATTATTTCAATAATAAGGGCAGTCAGGTAGTATATATAAATGTAATGAACCGTATTTCTATTGACTGCGACTGCGATGGCAATCCTTCCGAACCCGACATGCACGATGTAGGCATACTTGCTTCTACCGATCCCGTTGCCCTTGACCAAGCCTGCCTGGATATAATATACAATACAGACAGAACACAAAGCGGTTCTCTTATAAACAGGATAGAGTCAAGAAACGGTCTTTATACTCTTGAACACGCAGAAGAAATCGGTCTTGGCAGCAGAAGCTACAGGCTTGTGGATATTGACAATACGCCTGTAACAACGGTAACGACTACCGTTACTACTACGGAAACAACAACCGAAACCACAACAACGACAACTACAACTACGGAAACCACTACCGAGACTACTACCGAAGCTCCCGATATATACAGCGTTTATGCAGAGCTTTCAGGAAGTAATGGTATCAACTTTATTGCCGGTGTAGACAGTCTTAACTACAGGGAAGCAGGCTTTATATTTGAAGCCGACGGAAAGAGCGTAAGAAAGGGTACCAATACGGTATATACTTCTATTGCAGGCTCATCTGTTGATATAGGCAAGGAGTATGAATATGCCTTTACTGTAACGGATATACCCGACGCGTCAAAAGAAATAAAAGTCACACCTTATGTTATACATACCGATGGCAGCGAAAGCACCTATGAGAGCAGAACATTCTCTATAGCAACGGTTTCCGAAAATGAAACTACGGATAAAAAAATACTTGTAGCCTACTTTTCCGCTCAGAACCACACAAAGGGTGTAGCCGAGGCTATAGCAGACGAGCTTAAGGCAGATACATTTGTAATAACTCCGAAAGAGCCTTATACCGAAGCAGACCTTAACTGGAGAGATGGAAGCAGCAGAGTAAACGCTGAACACAATGCTCCCGATACAAGACATATCGAGCTTGTCAGCAACAGTCCCGAAAGCTTTGCCGACTACGATATAGTATTTATAGGCTATCCCATATGGTGGAGTAACGCGTCATGGGTATTGGATGATTTTATAAAGAATAATGACTTTACAGGCAAAACCGTAATACCCTTCTGCACATCACAGTCATCGGGCTTAGGAGAAAGCGGAAAAAATCTTGAGGAAATGGCAGGCACGGGAAACTGGCTTGAAGGCAGAAGATTTTCCGAAAGCTTTAACGAAGAAGAAGTAAGACAATGGGCAAGCTCATTGAAGCTTGATTAGGTTTATTCCGATAAGACTAACTATTAAAAGTCAAGACAAAATCATTAAAATTCCAAAAAAATATTTTGGATTGAAAGAACATTGAAAAC
>CANQBJ010000047.1 GCA_947589665.1 uncultured Clostridia bacterium | reverse complement strand
GAAAAAAAGTAACAAAAAACATGGGAACCTTCCGATGGTTCCCATACCCTCCGAACGGCTTTTGGGGTACGAAGCTATATCATTCCATAATTACTGACCCCAAAAGAGGCAAAACTCCCGCTTTAGCCACGTTGCGGCTGCGGGAGGGAAAAATTCATAGGAAAAGTTACCTTTAAAACGGGAAACCGCAGATGTCCCGACGAAAAATTCATAGAATTTCTTATATCTGCTAACATAAACAAAAATTTATCTATTGTCACTGCCTTTGCGGTAAATGACCTCCCCTAGCGTTAGCGTCGGAGGGGAGGGGGACCGCCGTTAGGCGGTGGAAGGGTCGCCTTACTACGTTAAACAAAAATTTACAACATCATAATCAAAAAATAATAAAAATCGGTATCATTCTTCTAAGTTACTATTGAAGAATATCAAATTCAGCATAAAAGAAGGTCAAAGAGTGGCTGTTGTAGGTCCGAGCGGATGCGGAAAAACTACTCTTGTAAATCTACTTACAAGGTTTTATAATACGGACAAGGGCTGCATAAGAATTGATAACAGAAATATAAATTAGTACAGCCTTAAAAGTCTGTATGAAAATATGGGAATGGTATTTCAGGATACTATACTTTTTTCGAGAACTATAGGCGAAAATATAAGCTACGGAAAACCCAACGCAAGTCGTGACGAAATAATAAAGGCGGCAAAAAATGCCAATGCCTATGACTTTATAATGAATATGCCAAGGAGGATGTCTATGGAAAGAATTATCATAATAGGAAAACCGGGCAGCGGTAAATCCACATTAGCTCTAAAGCTTGGCAAAAAACTTGATTTGCCCGTTGTCCACATTGATAAGATTTATTGGACCGAGGGCTGGGTCAAAAAGAATAAAGCCCTTTTCATAGAGGAACTTGAAAAGGAACTGAAAAAGGATAAATGGATAATGGACGGAAACTTCAACAAAACATTGGAGAAAAGACTTGAATACTGCGATACCGTAATATATCTTGACTATCCTGCAATACTGTGTATATTCTCGGTACTAAAGCGTGTTATTAAAAACTTTGGCAGAACAAGAAACGATATGGCAAATGGCTGCCCCGAAAAATTAGATATTGATTTTTTGCGGTATATTTGGGATTTTGATAAGAAGCTTAAGCGTAAATACTATAATATCCTGACTTCGGCAAAGGATAAAAATGTATTTATTTTCAAAAGCAGAAAAGAAACGGCAGAAAAGCTGGAATTAAACGGATAAATGTAAAGGGATATAAAAATTTTATGAATAAATTTTTGTTTAACTGAGTAAGCTCGACCTCTCAGTCAGCCCCGTTCACAGTTATTTTTATATAAGCTTTTGCCGCGGCTGACAGCTCCCCTTGCGAAGGGGAGCTTTAGGTGGGTGCTTTGCAAAATCCCTTATTTACTTAGAAAAAAACAACAAATAAGCTGCTGTCACCGACTTGCGGTAAATAACCTCCCCTAGCGTTAGCGTCGGAGGGGAGGGGGACCAACCGAAGGTTGGTGGAAGGGTCGTTTTTCTACGTTAAACACAAATTTATAACATCATCAGCAAAAACAAAAGAATAATAAAAACAGTATCATTCTCCTTAACTACAGGCATATCGGCATAGCTGCTGTCGATATCGTAAATACCGTCATTATGAATTGAGTTGTCTGACATAAACTGCCTCCTGTTCAAGTAATTTCTTTATATTTAGGAGTCCCCAACCCTGTCTGTTGGCAGGATAATCCAGCTTGGTCGAGGAAATTTTAAGCATATATTTCACATCGTCGGGGGACATATGGGGATATTTTTCAAGGAGAAGAGCAACGGCGCCGCTTACTATGGGAGTGGACATGGACGTACCGCTTAAGCCCTTGTATTTGCCGTTGCACTGGCAGGAATATATATTATTCCCCGGAGCAAGTATATCGGGCTTTATAATATGCTCTCTTGTGGGCCCTCTGCCCGAAAAATTACCTGTCTTGTCGTTCTCATCTTCCGAGGCGCCTACTGTTATCACCTTTCTGCTTGTGCCGGGAGAGGATATGGTACCGGGTCTTGGACCGTTATTTCCTGCTGCCGTTACTACTACTATCCCCTTATCCCACAGCCTTTCCACGGCTGCTACAAGAGGGTCATTCTCGGTTTCCGCCCCTGTTCCTATAGACATATTTACTATTCGAATATTAGATTTTTTGTGATTTTCCTCCAGCCACTTTATTCCCATAAGCACATCTGCGGCATTTCCCTTGCCCTCAGAGTTAAGAGTCTTAAGCATTACTATGTTTGAAAGAGGCGCTATACCGCTGTATTTACCGTTCCCGCTACTTATGCCCGCAACATGACAGCCGTGTCCGTTGTCATCGTAGGGCATTGTTTTCTTGTTTATAAAATCCTTAAAGCAGAGTATTCTGTTCTGAAAGTCATATATATTGCAGATGCCCGTATCAAGGAAGGCTATTGTAATGCCCTTGCCCTTGTATTTGTCATTTGTACATCTGACTTTTTCTCTGGCGTGTACTATTTGGGCGGTTACTTCCATATAAACCACGACCTCGACTATTTATATTTTAAGATATGCGTAAAATTAGCCTTATGTTATTGAAAAAAAATGGAAATGTGGTATAATTATAATGGTGGTATGTTTAAATGAGGTCAATAGCTGAAATAAAAAACGAATTGAATATATGCGATATCGACAGCTTTATAGCCAAGTACAAAAATGACGAGCGCAGCGGTGTGCAAAAGCTGGTAGCCTCTGCTCTCAGGAAAAAGGAAAGCTATGCTGCCGAGCAGAAAAGACTTGATATCATTACATCATATGAAAGAAAATACCAGACTATGGGTATTGAGTATGTTGCAGGCATTGACGAAGTGGGCAGAGGACCCTATGCGGGACCTGTTGTGACAGCCTGCGTCATTCTTCCCGTTGGCTGCCGTATAGAGGGAATTAACGACAGCAAAAAGCTTTCACTTAAAAAACGAGAACAGCTTTTTGATATAATAAATGAAAAAGCTGTTGCCGTAGGCGTAGGCATGGCAGACAACCATGATATAGACGAACTCAATATTTTGCAGGCAACATATAAGGCTATGAGATCGGCTATTGAAAATATGGCAATAAAGCCTCGGCAGCTACTTGTAGACGCAGTAACAATACCTGATATCGATATACCTCAGGAGGCTATTATCAAGGGAGATGCCAAAAGCATATCCATAGGAGCCGCCAGCATAATTGCAAAGGTAACAAGGGACAGGCTTATGGTGGAATATTCAAAACAATATCCTCACTACTGCTTTGAAAAAAACGTGGGCTACGGTACGAGAGAGCATGAGGACGCCATAAGGAAATACGGCCTATGTGACATACACAGAAGGAGCTTTACACACAAGTTTTATGAACAATAAGGAAAAGGGACAAAAGGGCGAGGAAAGAGCCGTAAGGTATCTTAAGCTCAGAATGTATAAAATACTTGAAACTAACTATGCCAGAAAGACAGGAGAGATAGATATAATTGCCAAAAAAGGCGGTTATACTGTGTTTGTAGAGGTAAAGTACAGGAACTCTGACGTAAAGGGGCTGCCAAGAGAGGCGGTCACTCCCTTTAAGCAAAGGCAGATAAAGAGGACTGCTATGCTCTACATAATGGAAAAGCATCTCGAAAATACACCTGTGCGCTTTGATGTCATAGAAATATTGGGAAAGGAAACAGAGCATATCAAAAATGCTTTTTAAATATTATGGAGCTTATTAAAAAGGGAAATATAGAATACTATGTATTTGATAAATTTAAAAATATAAGACACTGCTTTTCTACAAGAAAAGGCGGAGTTTCCGAGGGCTGCTATGAAAGTATGAACCTCGGCTGGAGAGAGGATAAAAAAGAAAATGTGGTAGAAAACTACAGGCTTATTTGCTCTGCCATAGGCTGTGACAGCAGAAATACCGTATGGACAAGACAGGTGCATAAGGACAGGATAATAAATGTAACGGAAGAGGACAGGGGAAAGGGACTTTTCTCCGACAGAGAGGCTGAGGGCTATGACGGTATTATCACAAATTGTAAGGACGTTGTGCTGACAGGCTTTTCTGCCGATTGTGTGCTTATATTTTTTTATGACCCTGTAAGACAGGTAATAGCCATTTCTCACAGCGGCTGGAGAGGTACGGTGCTTTCCGTAGGCGCTAAGACAGTTGATAAAATGGTTTCAGACTATGGCTGCAGGAGAAGGGATATTATATGCGGCATTGCCCCCGCTATAGGCAAGTGCTGTTTTCAGGTAGACCGGCCTGTTGTGGACGAGTTTGAAAAGGCCTTTGACTGGTGCAGACCTTTCATAAGAGCAGATGAAGAAAACGAAGGCAAGTACTACATCGACCTTCAGGGCATAAACGAAGAAATACTGGTCGGGGCAGGAATAGTCAGAGATAATATAGAAAACAGCAGGATATGTACAAAATGCAGCCCCGATATGTTCTTTTCCCATAGGCTTATGGGGGATAAAAGAGGCTCCATGGCAGGATTTATAAGTCTGTAGAGGTAATATTTATGGAAAGAAACAATTTTTTGGTAAATTTATTGTATAGATTTAAAATAGAAAGAAAAAAATTCGACCGTTCAGGAGTATATGCCTATACTCAGCGTTTGCTTGCCTACAATTCCAATAAAATTGAAGGCAGTACTCTTACAGAGGAACAGACGGCATCTCTTTTTGATACAGGTGTTCTGCCTAAGTCAGACGATTATTACAGAGCAAAGGATGTTGAGGAAATGAACGGACATTTTCTTATGTTCAATAAAATGCTGGATACATTGGAGGAGCCATTGTCACAGGAGATAATAAAGCAGCTTCACTATGAGTTTAAAAGCGGAGTATTTGAGGACAGAGCAAACAGCTATGCCATAGGTGATTATAAAAAGAGACCTAATATGGTAGGAATGTATATGACTGTCAGCCCCGAAAATGTTGCAGAGGAAATGACAGATCTGCTGGAATGGTATCATTCACAGGTTGTGGATTTAAATGTACTGGCAGAGCTACATTGCAGATATGAGGCTGTACATCCCTTTCAAGATGGAAACGGCAGGACAGGCAGAGTAATATTATTCAGAGAATGCCTGAAGAATAATATAGTTCCTTTTATAATAGAGGATAAAAACAGAAATCTTTATATAGATGCGCTTAAAAGTTATAGGGATAAAAACGGAGATATAAGTGATATGGCAAGCCTTTTTGAAAAGGAACAGCAGTTTTATTTTGAAAAATGCAGTTATTTTATTTGCTGAGAGAGGATATTATGAAAAAATTTTTATTTCTGATGTCAATACTTTTCCTCTGTTCTTGCGGCGGAACGGATCTGACAGATATGACCTCTGTGGATACAGAGGACTACAGGGCAATAGAATGGGAGGACAGGATATACGTTCCCTATTCTCCTGCCGAAAAGTCTGATATGGGGAAACAGATAGGTATTGTAAACGGCGATAAAAATGACGGCATATATGAGGCAAAGGACTTACCTGCCGAGGAATGGATAATGTCATACTATAGATCCGGTGAAATGGACAGTCCTATGCTTTTTAAAGAAGAAAATACAACAGATATTCCCCATGGCTTTACTTCTGAATACCCGTGGAATAATTGATTTTGGAGAATGATACTAGATGAGCAATGTTATAATAAAGGTGGAAAAGGACTCAATAGCCGAGGAAATGGGTATAGAGCCGGGAGATATACTTGTGGATATAGACAATCAGCCCGTAAGGGATGTATTTGACTACAGATATCTTATACAAAGCGAATATATAGAGGTAGGCATACAAAAGCCCGACGGCGATGAGTGGCTTCTTGAAATAGATAAGGAGGAGTACGAGGACCTGGGCATAGTCTTTGAAACAGGACTTATGGACAGGGCAAAAAGCTGCTCCAACAAGTGTATATTCTGTTTTATAGATCAGCTTCCAAAGGGTATGAGGGAAACTCTTTATTTCAAAGATGATGACAGCCGCCTTTCGTTTTTGCAGGGAAATTATGTTACTCTGACCAATATGAAGCAGGACGATATAGACAGAGTTATATTCTACCACTTATCTCCCATAAATATATCGGTCCATACCACAGATAAGGAATTGAGGAGATTTATGCTTAAAAATCCCAACTCCGATAAGCTTATGGACTATATAACACAGCTTTATGAAAATCATATAGAAATGAATTTCCAGATAGTGCTGTGCAGGGATATAAACGACGGTGAATATCTGGATAAAAGTATTGAGGACCTTGCAAGGTTCATACCTATGGCAAGGAGTATGTCCATAGTACCCTTTGGTATGACAAAATACAGAGAAGGACTTTGCGATATAAAGCTTTTTGACAAAGAGGGCTGTATAAGAGTTATCGAACAGGTGGAGAGATGGCAGAAAAAATTATATGAAAAATTTGGCACACGTTTTTGTTTCTTAAGCGATGAGTTTTACATTATGGCAGAAAGACAGCTTCCCGATGAGGAGTGCTATGAAGGCTATCCGCAGCTTGAAAACGGAGTAGGTATGATAGCATTGACAAAAAGCGAATTTTATAATAAGCTTAATACACTTAAGGCAGATAATGTAAAAAGAAATATAACCCTTGCTACGGGAAAAATTGCTTTTGACTTTATTTATTCCCTAAGCTGTGATATAATGAAAAAATATATAAATACAAAGATCAATACAATAGCTATAGAAAATGACTTTTTCGGCAATACCATTACTGTAAGCGGTCTTATAACGGGAAGGGATATTATTTCACAGCTTAAGGGCAAAGAGCTTGGCAGCGTGCTTTTTATACCTGAAAACTGCCTGAGAGCAGAGGAGACCGTATTGCTGGATGATGTGGATATAAAGGATATTGAAAGAGAACTGAATGTAAAGGTCATACCTATGAGCTGTGACGGCGGCAAAATGCTTGAGCAGATTTTAAGTACGGAGGATAATTGATATGGCTAAACCCATTGTTGCTATAGTAGGACGTCCCAATGTAGGAAAGTCAACACTTTTTAACAGAATAGCAGGAGAGAGGATATCCATTGTGGAAAACACTCCCGGTGTTACCCGTGACAGGATATATGCCGATGCGGAGTGGCTGGACCGCAGCTTTACGCTTATCGACACGGGAGGCTTGGAACCCGAAAGCGACGATATGATGCTTAAGAATATGTATTCTCAGGCGGAAATAGCCATACATTCCGCAGATGTTATCATATTTGTGACCGATGTGAGGACGGGTATGGTGGATGCGGATATGCAGGTCGCCAACATTCTCAGAAAATCAGGAAAGCCTGTAATACTGGCTGTCAACAAAATGGACGATCTTGCCAAGTACGGTATGGATATTTACGAATTCTATGCCCTTGGCTTAGGCGAGCCTTTCGGTGTAAGCGCAGGACAGATGATAGGTCTTGGCGATATGCTTGACGAGGTGATAAAGCATTTCCCCGATAAGAGCGACGCAGAGGCTGAAGACGATGTTATAAAGGTGGCTGTAATTGGCAAGCCCAATGTAGGCAAGTCCTCCCTTATCAACAGGATTTTGGGCGAGGAAAGAGTAATAGTAAGCGATGTTGCAGGCACTACAAGAGATGCCATTGACTCCGAATACGAGTATCAGGGGCAGAAGTATGTCTTTATAGATACTGCAGGTATGCGCCGTAAGTCAAGGATAAAGGAAAATATAGAAAAATATTCTATTATAAGAGCGGTTGCCGCAGTTGAGCGCTCCGATGTGTGTATCATGATGATAAATGCCGAGGACGGCATTACGGATCAGGATAAAAAGGTGGCAGGTATAGCTCACGAGGCAGGCAAGGCTGTTATAATAGCTGTAAATAAGTGGGACAAGATAGAAAAGGACAACCATACCATGAATAAGTTTATGAAGGATATAGATGCCGAATTCAAGTATCTTTCATATGCTCCCAGAATATTTATTTCAGCAGTTACGGGTCAGAGAGTATCAAAGCTTTTTGAGCTTATTATAATGGTGCATGAAAACAATACGCGAAGAATATCAACAGGTATGCTGAACGATGTGCTTATAGAGGCTATGGCGATGAATCAGCCTCCCGCTGAAAAGGGCAGACCTCTTAAGATATACTATATTACACAGGTATCCGTTCAGCCGCCTACATTTGTGCTTTTTGTAAACGATACCGAGCTGCTGCATTTTTCATATCAGAGATATATTGAAAATCAGCTTAGGGAGGCTTTTGGCTTTGCAGGTACTCCCATACATTTTATAGCAAGAAACAGAAAGGACTAATACTATGTTCAGGATCATTTGTCTTATAATAGGCTATGCCTTTGGCTGCCTGCAGTCAGCATATTTTATAGGCAGGCTTGTAGGTCACATCGATATAAGGGATTACGGCAGCGGAAATGCAGGCTTTACCAATACCACAAGAATACTTGGCAAAAAAGCGGGAGCCGTGGTGTTTGCCTTCGATCTGTTAAAGCTTATAGTAGCATTCTATATATGTTCTCTTATATTCAACGGCAATGGCAGTTTATTAAGCGGTACAAGCTATCTGCCGGGCATATATGGCGGACTTGGAGTTGTGCTTGGCCATAACTTTCCTTTTTATCTGGGCTTTAGAGGCGGAAAGGGCATTGCCTGTACTCTGGGACTTATGCTGTGCGTGGACTGGAGAGTTGCCCTTGTTACATATATTATAGGCTTTTGCATATTTATGACAAATAAATATATATCAGTAGGCTCTCTTTCAATGGCTCTTATGTACCCTGTATTTATACTTATTCTCAATAGCAGGGTGGGTTACGGCGCAGAGGCTGTAGTACTGTTGTTTATACTATGTGCGCTTGCCTTTATAAAGCACAGGACCAATATACAAAGACTTTTAAAAGGTACGGAGAGAAAATTCGGCGAAAAGGAGAAATAGAGGTGCGGTTATGAAAACAGTTGCGGTCATAGGTTCGGGCAGTTGGGGAACAGCCCTGGCTGTACAGCTTAAAAGAGCAGGGAATAATGTTATACTATGGTCCTTTAAGGAAGAAGAGGCACGGGCAATACTTACCGACAGAGAAAACAAGGAATTTCTTCCGGGAGTTAAGATCGACAGCGATATTACGGTCACCTGCAGGGACGAGGATGTAACCTGGGCGGATATGCTTGTGTTCTCAACTCCCTCTAAGTTTGTTCGGAATATGGCAAAGAGATTTGCTCCCTATGTAAAGGAAAATGAAATAGTTGTAAATGTGGCAAAGGGTCTTGAAGAAGGAACTCTTTTAAGGCTTTCGCAGGTCATAAAGGAGGAGATACCCCAGTGCAGAGTGGCAGTGCTTTCGGGTCCCTCCCATGCCGAGGAGGTAGGAAAGGATATGGCAACAACTATTGTTGCCGCATCTGAGGATATTGAGGCGGCCCATGAGATACAGGATACCTTTATGTCGCCTATGTTCAGGGTATATACCAACACAGACGTTATAGGCGTGGAGCTGGGCGGAGCCCTTAAAAATCTTATAGCCCTTGCGGCAGGCACAGCCGACGGCTGCGGCTTTGGCGACAATACAAAGGCAGCTCTTATGACAAGAGGCCTTGCCGAAATAACAAGGCTGGGCATCGCTATGGGTGGCAAAAAGGAGACCTTTGCAGGACTTACGGGTATAGGCGATCTTATAGTTACCTGTACAAGTATGCACAGCCGCAACAGAAGGGCAGGCATACTTTTAGGACAGGGCAAGAGCCTTCAGGAAACCCTTGACGAGGTACATATGGTAGTAGAGGGTGTTATAAATGCCAGAGCAGCCTATGACCTTTCCAAAAAATACGACATTGAAATGCCTATTACAAATGAAATAAACAATGTATTGTATAACGGCAAGAATGTAAAACAGGCAGTATACGACCTTATGACAAGAGATAAGGTAGACGAAATAGATAAGGACTGAAGCTATGTACAAGGATATAAAAGGCAGATGGACAGCCGATTTGGGTAACGGCAGGTATAAAAATCCCATACTTTTTACAGACTACTCAGACCCTGATGTTATAAGAGTGGGCAAGGATTTTTTTATGGTAGCAAGCTCATTTACATATTTTCCTGGAGTGCCTGTTCTTCACTCAACAGACCTTGTGAACTGGAGGATAATAAGCTATGCAGTAAATAAAATGCCTTTGGATAAATACGACGTGCCAAGACACGGTATGGGTGTATGGGCTCCTTCTATAAGATACCATGATAATAAATTTATGGTATACTTCGGCGATCCCGATGAAGGTGTATTTATGGCAGAAACGGAGGACCCCTTCGGAAAATGGAATGATACTGTGTGCGTAGCGCAGTCAAAGGGCTGGATAGATACCTGTCCGTTCTGGGATGACGACGGTCAGGCTTATCTTATAAGAGGAGTTGCAAAGAGCAGGATAGGCTATAAGAGTAAGCTTTTCCTCCACGGGATGTCACCTGACGGCAAAAGACTTTTAGACGACGGCGTTCTTGTGTTTGACGGCAGAATAAATCATCCTACGATAGAAGGTCCCAAGCTTTACAAGAGAAAGGGCTATTACTATATATTTGCTCCGGCAGGCGGTGTACAGACAGGCTGGCAGATGGTAGCAAGAAGTAAGAATATATATGGTCCTTATGAACACAAAGTAGTGCTGCATCAAGGCGACAGTCCCATAAACGGACCTCATCAGGGCGGTCTTATAGATATGCCCGACGGTGAAAGCTGGTTCATACATTTTCAGGACCTGGAGGCATACGGCAGAGTCACACACCTACAGCCTGCTCGCTGGACAGAGGACGGCTGGATAGAAATGGGCGTCGATACGAACAGGGACTTCATAGGCGAGCCTGTTTTGGAATATGACAAGCCTAAGAACTGCAAAAGTGAAATACTTGCGCCTCTTGACAGTGATGATTTTACAGGAGACAGACTGGGATTACAGTGGCAGTTTCAGGCTCATGTACAGAGCGGCTTCTATGAACTGACAGGTCACAGCATACGTCTTTTTGCCTTGCCTTATAAGGGCAAAAATATTTCCGATGCGGCAAATGTTATGTGTCAGCTTATGAACAGACCTAACTTTACCGTTACTGCCAAGGTAAATATGCACCTGAGCAAAAACGAAGCCTGCGGTCTTGTAATAACAGGAGGCAGCTATTATGGTATAATAGTTGAAAATGGCAAAGCAAGACAGGTAAGCTATGAGCTTGAAAAGGACATAGAAACCGAGGAAATAACAGGCGGTACACTTGAAGTAAAGAGCAATGAGCTTTATTTAAGGCTCACTATGGAATATCCGGGAGTTGTTACCTCTTATATAAGTGAAAACGGTACCGACTATAATAAAGTAGGCAATGCCGTACAGTACAATGTGTCCAGAAAAAGCTGGGTAGGCGGAAAGATAGGTATTTTTGCTGTAAATAATGAAGGCAGGAATACGGGAGACTATGGGGAATTTGAATACATAAATGTGGAGTGATATTAATGCGATATTACAAAAGCATATTTGTGGATAAAAACTTTGCCGATGCCGATAAGACAAAAAGAGCCATACTGAATGGCGAAGGCGTTTTCAATGCTTTTCTTATATATGTCGATCCGGGGAGCAGGGATATGTTTGAAATAGCTGCCGCTCCTCATGTGTTCAAGGCTGCCAACAAAAGTAAGGACTATGGTATTATAGCTGTTTCAAGAGGTTATAATTCAGCAGAGAGGACATTAAAGCTTATCATAGAGGACTGGATAGCCGAACACGATGACTTAAGCGGTATTAAAGAGTATTATAACAAAAACTGTATTTGACAGAGGTATTGCTATGTTGGGTGTTATATGGGTCGTGCTGAAAATTATATTATTGATAATAGGCTTGATACTTGGTATCGTACTGCTATTTTTATCGGTGCTTTTGTTTTCTTCCATAAGGTACAGTTTTTTTGCCCAAAAGGATGAAAATACCGATATAAAAGGAAGGGTAAGCTGGCTTTTCGGCATAGTAAAGGCTGAATATATAAGTAATGATGAGGACAGCGAGCTTATACTGAAATATCCCTTCAAGAAGAAGGAAAAAGTGGCTGAGCCTACAGAGGATAATGCGGTATATATACAGCAGCTAAGCGAGGATACTGAGGGGGAAGATATAAAAGAACCCGATATTGCCGTAAATACAGCTGCCGAAAAAAGCTATGGACCCCAAAGTGAAATACCGGTACACGAAGAAGAAATAAAAAACTTCGGTATAGGAGAGAGAATAAAAAATTTCGGTATCAAAGAAAAAATACAAAATATAATTAATGCCGTAAAGCGGAAGATAACAGGGTTTAAAGACCTTATTTCAAGGCTTAAGGAATATAAGGACTTTATTTCGGATATAAGCGGCAGATATGATATAAAGGGCATAATCGAAAAAACAATAGCGCTTGTAAGGAAGTTATTTGAAAATATAGGCTTTAAAGTTTTTGAAATTAATGGTATAATTGGATTTGAGGATCCGTCTTTAACGGGAAGGGTACTGGGAGCCTTAGCGGCTGCGAATTGTATTATTCCCGCCGATATAGATATAGACGGAGATTTTGAAAATAAAAGGCTTGAGGGCAGTATTGATCTTTCGGGAAAGACATGCATATTCAGACTGTTGCTTCCCGTTGCATTATATTTGCTGAGAAAGCCTGTTAGGCCTGTAGTAATAGATTTTATAAGAGGTGATAAAAATGAGTAATTTCAATGAAAATCTTGATGCAATGCTCACTAAACTGGAAAATTTCATATCAAGCAAGACAGTTGTGGGAGAGCCTATAGTAATAAATAATATTACTATTATACCCTTGGTCGATGTTTCCTTTGGCTTAGGCTTGGGAAATACTGAAAAAAGAGCCAACAAGGACGGCAAAAATTCAGGAGGCGGCGGGCTTGGCGCCAAAATGTCTCCCAATTCCATTATGGTAATAAATAATGGTCACGTTCAGCTTATAAGCGTTAATGACAAGAGCAGTATAAACAAGGTAATAGATATGGTGCCGGGTATTGTCAACAAGCTTATGCCTTCGGACAGCGATACTGTTGATGTGGAAATAGAGGAATAATATATGGGCGATGTATTTATAGAGCAGCTTGTAAAAAAGCATTATGATCAGAAGGACAGAAGTAAAAAGTTCTATATAATAGGCATAGCCGCTGCGGTCATAGTTTTTATGTGGCAGATACTTATGGACTCTGCCTCAGCCGCATATGCCGAGGGCAAGGACAGTGCAGGTATGAGCTTTACGCTTCTGCTTATTATACTTATAGGCATTGTTGTATTTATTGCCTATAAGAAAATTAAGGAGCTTAACTGTGAATTTGAGTATTCCTATACAGACGGTATGCTGGATATCGATATAATAAAGAACCGCTCCAAGAGAAAGAGAGTATTCGAGGGCTGTGTTTCGGAGTTTGAGATAATGGCCCATATAGATGATAAAGAGCATCTTGCCATATATCTAAATCTGCCTGTTTCAGATTTTAGCAGTACTGAAATTTTAGGCAATACATATGTGTTTGTTGCTACCTATAAGGGCAAAAAAAAGAGATTTATAATAGAGCCTAAGGAGGAGCTTGTCAGAGCAATGCTCAAGGACCTTACCCCAAGAAGGCTTTTTGTAAAAAAATAAACGGAGGATAAGAAATGCATGAATTAGTTATAGTTCTGGACTTTGGCGGACAGTACAATCAGCTTATAGCCAGAAGAGTACGTGAATGCAATGTATACTGTGAGGTCAAGTCCTATAAGACCTCTATTGAGGAAATAAAGGCTATGGCGCCCAAGGGAATAATATTTACAGGAGGGCCAAACAGCGTTTATCTTGAGGATTCGCCTACAATAAGTAAGGAAATATTTGAGCTTGGTATACCTGTTCTGGGCATATGCTATGGCTGTCAGCTTATGGCATATCTTACAGGGGGCAAGGTTTCTTCGGCAAGCAAGAGCGAGTATGGCAAGACTGAAACGGAGTTTGATACAAAGAGCTTTTTATTCAAGGGACTTCCGGATAAGGGTATTACTTGGATGAGCCATACAGACCTTATAAGCGGACTGGCTGAGGGCTTTACTTCCGTTGCACACACATCGGACTGTCCCGTTGCTGCTATGGAGAATAAAGAAAGAAAGCTTTACGGTATGCAGTTCCATCCCGAAGTAATGCATACAGACAACGGTACTGCAATGCTTAGAAACTTCCTGTATGAAGTGTGCGGATGCCGCGGCGACTGGAGTATGAGCAACTATGCTCAGACAGCTATTGAACAGGTGAGAGAGAAAGTAGGAAAGGGCAAGGTATTGCTTGCATTGAGCGGAGGTGTAGACAGCTCCGTGCTTGCTGCTCTTCTTTCAAAGGCTGTAGGCAATCAGCTGACCTGCATATTTGTTGACCACGGTCTTATGCGAAAGAACGAGGGCGACGAGGTCGAGGCAGCGTTCAAGGACTGGGATGTTAATTTTGTAAGAGTTAATGCAGGCGAAAGATTTTTGGGCAAGCTTAAGGGAGTGTCCGAGCCTGAGAGAAAGAGAAAAATAATAGGCGAGGAATTTATAAGAGTATTCGAGGACGAGGCAAAGAAAATAGGTACAGTTGATTTTCTTGCCCAGGGTACTATTTATCCCGATGTCATAGAATCAGGCGCAGGCGATGCCGCTGTTATAAAGAGCCATCATAACGTAGGCGGTTTGCCGGATTATGTGGATTTCAAGGACATTGTAGAGCCTTTAAGACTTCTCTTCAAGGATGAGGTAAGACAATTAGGCATTGAATTAGGACTTGCTGACTATCTTGTCTGGCGCCAGCCGTTCCCCGGTCCCGGTCTTGCTATAAGGATAATAGGGGAGATCACACAGGAAAAGGTAGAGATATTACAGGACGCAGACGCTATTTTCAGAGAGGAAATAGCTCTTGCAGGACTTGATCGGGATATCCACCAGTATTTCGCCGTGCTCACTTCTATGAGAAGCGTAGGCGTTATGGGCGACTTCAGAACATATGACTATACCCTTGCCTTAAGAGGTGTTACAACTACCGACTTTATGACTGCCGACTTTGCAAGAATACCCTATGACGTCCTTGCCAAAATAAGCAGCCGAATAGTAAACGAAGTAAAAAGCATAAACAGAATAGTGTACGATATAACCACCAAGCCACCAAGTACTATAGAGTGGGAGTAAAAAACAGAAAGCCGTAAATCTACATAAACAGTGGGTTTACGGCTTTTGAGGTAGGAAAGTGTATTGAGATAATTAATTAACTGATACAAGTCTTAATTATTATTTATTTAACCTTCAAAGTAGTTGTATATTTTATTTGTGATTTTACACAAATTTAAAAAAATATTGTATGTCTTATTTGCTTGTGTTATAATATAAAAGAAAGATTATGCTTTCAATAGAAAGGCGGTGTAAAACATGACAATACTTACAACTGATGATTACTCATTTAGAAGTAATGATTTTGAAAATTCGTTTGATGATGATTACAAAAAGAAGAATGGCATTTTTTATACCGATGTGCAATTGGCAATTGAAATTGTGAAAGAGTTAGGGATAAGCCAACAAAGCATTGTTCTTGATCCTTGCTGTGGCGCGGGAAGTTTTCTTTACGCTGCGTTATCAAATGGATGTAAAAAAGTGTATGGCGCAGATTTGGAAAGCAAAGCTGTTAAAATGTGTAAAGACCTGACTAACATTTCAACCATAAAAAAGTGCGATACTATAGGGAAGAAAGGTCAGGATGTTTTAAGAACACTTAACTTAAATGAAAAGGCAGACTATGTAATTGGAAATCCCCCTTATGTCCCTATTGAAAATGAGATAATTATTGATAGTGATGATTATGATTTTCTCCGTTCAGTCAAAGATTCGGGTAGTAATCTTTTTATTGCGGCAATTTACAGAGCTTTTGAACTCGTAAAAAAAGAGGGATACATATCATATATTATTCCTAAAAATTTTCTTCACGTCCGTGCGTACAGCATATTAAGACGTGAAATCTTAAATAAAAAACGCATTGTTTCGATTATTGATATTGGCACTTATTTTGCTGGTGTTCGCGGGGAACAGGTTATTCTTACGTTGCAAAATACATTTGCATCCGATAACAAAATTGCTATTAAACGCTTGAATGGTTACAATTTTGTTGAGTGTTGTACTGTTCCACAAGAATTTTATAAAGATGAAATTCTTCTTTTCAAGAGTAATGAGGAATATTCAATCTACTGTAAAATGCAAAAACCTTATAAGAAATTTTCTGATATTTGTACGGGTTATGTTGGGCGTGGCA
>CANQBJ010000046.1 GCA_947589665.1 uncultured Clostridia bacterium | reverse complement strand
AAAATAAAGCAAATATACATATCACAATGTATCTTTGCTTTATTTTTGTTGTTGTATACATTAACTTAATGACATTGTCTTCGCAAGGGGAGGGGGACCATGCGTAGCATGGTGGAAGGGTCGTCTTACTAACATAAACACAAATTTATAAATCAACCCCTAATTATACAATATCAACCCGCCTTTTTTGTTATAGCCGCTGTCCATCATTTCTCTGAAGTCCATCCAGTAGTAGGTGCCGTAGGTTATTACTTTTACCATAACGCTGCCTGCAAATTCAGTATATCCTCCCAGCCAGAACCAATGCCATTCAAAGTCCGAAAAGTTAGGGCTTTTATGCTTGAGCAGAAGTACGGGAACGGGAATATCCCTGTCCATACGGCTGAGAGCAGCATCTCTTAGTTCCTCAAAGGGAGCGTCTGAATAGAGGGCTTTCATACTTATTTTATTGTCATTCACACTGCGAAGATAGTCATAAAAGCCGTCCGTATAAATCTCAAGAGTATCTATACCGTTTATTCTGGGGCTTAAAAAGGGCTTCATTATCTTTGAAAACCTTATATAGTCCTGGGCGCTTAGGTTATTGCAGTCAAAGGGATAGAGATGCGTCCAGCCAAACCGCCTTGCAAAGTAAATACAGCTGTCGCAGGCGGTAACGGCGCCGCAGCCGCCAAGCTTCATCCAGGGATCTTTAAAAAGGTCCTGTTTCCAGCCTATGTAACTTCCTATTTTAAATAAATTAAGCTCTTTTCTCATATACAACACTGCTTTCATATTTTTTGCATAGATAATTCTATCATATAGAAATTACTTTGTAAATATAATTGAAAAAATTTCGGCAATCGTGTATACTGACATTATACTACAGATAAGGAGAACAGTATGAAGAAGATCAGAAAATATATTATAGTAATAATAGCCGCCATATTGGTGATATTCGGCTTTTATACGCAAAAGCCGGAGATCACCGATACACAGGACGGCAATGTTGAGATATTATATACCTTCCATTATCCTGAGCAGCTTGAGGAACACTATGAAAAGCACGGCATAGCTATGGGCTATGACTCCCCCGAGGCATATCTGGAGGGTGCCAACAGGGTAGTGGCGTCAAAGGAGGCTCTTCATAAGCTTGAGGCTGAGGACGGCGACGATGTGTATTACCTTGAGGATACAAATGAATTTGTAATAGTGTCAAAGAAAGGTTATATAAGAACGTATTTCAATCCAAGCGACGGAATAGATTATTTTAACAGACAATAGGAGGACAATATGAAAAAAACAATTTCTTGTATAATTACATTTATATTGCTTATTTCTGTTTTAAGCTCAGGCATTATCGTACAGGGTGCAGCCTCCGACATTACTCAGTGCTTTGGCTGGTACGAGGCTATACATATGCAGTGGAGCAATGATACAAGACCTGAAAATGCAAAGGTAGAGTACAGAAAAAGCGGTACTCAGACCTATACTGCTATAGACAGTCAGCTTATACGAAGTGCATCGGGAGGCTGTGTTGCCGATATAGTAGGTATTTCCAAGGGCATATATGATGTGAGGATAACTACGTCATCGGGACAAACTCTTGAAAAGAACAATATTGCCGTGGCAAGACACGACCGTTCGGGCTACGGACACTTTGGATATACAGCAGGCATAGGCGGATATAATGATGACGGTACGCCTAAGAGCAATGCGCAGATCGTATATGTTACAAATGCAACTAAGAATAATGTAAAGCTTGGCTCATATACGGGCTTGACCAAGATAATGCAGAACTGCGGAAAAAGTACTCCTCTTATTGTCAGGATCATAGGCACTATAGATACTCAGGCAAGAGATTCGAAAGGCAGTAAGGACACCGATAAAAACCTGGGAATAGTTGCTCTTAACGGTCTTACAGATACTATTTCAACTGACAGCAAAGGCGAAAAGGATTCCTATTTCAATATGCTTGATGTAAGCGATTCAAAGAATATTACGGTTGAAGGCATAGGCACAGATGCTACAATAGAGAAGTGGGGCTTTACCTTTAAGAAATGCAACAGCATAGAGGTAAGAAATCTGACCTTTACAAAATATCCGGAGGATGCCTGCAGCTTTGAGGGCAGCTCATCCTCTAATTCAAAGTACAAGAACTTTTGGCTGCATAACAATTATTTTAAAGTAGGCGAAAATAAATACGACGTAACGGCGGAACAGGATAAGCACGAAGGCGACGGTTCCTCTGACTTCAAGGGATGCAGGAATATTACATTTTCATATAATATATATGAAAGATGCCATAAGACGGCGCTTCACGGTGGCGGAGACGACAGCCTCCAGTACAACTCTACATGGCACCACAATTACCTTAATAATGTAAGCTCCAGAATGCCCCTTACAAGACAGGTAAATCTGCACAGCTACAACAATTATTTCCTGAACGGCGGAAAGTGTATAGACGCAAGGGCAAGCGCATGGGTGCTTTCTGAGGCAAATAACTTCCAGAATTCAACAAGATTTCTTACAACGGCAAGCTCAAAGCATGGCGACCCTATCGTAAAGTCATATAACGATGTGTATGACACAGATATAAAAAAGGACGATGCCCATACAGTAGTTATCACAACGGACAGAACAAAGCAGATATCTGCCTCCCTTGGCGCCAATGCCAATAAAAATCCGTACCCTAACTTTGATACGAATACAGAGTGGTTTTACTATGACAGCGCAAATAAGAAAAGCGATGTAGAATATCTTACAGACGGAAATCAGGCTAAGGCAGATGTTCTGAAAGCGGCAGGTGTTATGAAGGAGGGAGCAGTGCTTTCTGCCTATGCTCTGTCAGGGGAAATTGAGGAAGGCACCGAGACCACAACAAAGAGTACCGAAACCGTTACAGAGACATCCACAGAAACTACGACCTATACTTCTCATATAGGAGAAAGACTTGGCGGAGGAAACGGCGATGTTTATAAGCTTGTTCCGGGAGATTTCACTACAGGCTCTAAATCTACAAATCAGGTAAAGCCCGGAGGAGTATTTACGGTAACGGCAGCATCGGGCAAGACTGTAAGCATATCACGGGATTATATTGACCTGGGAGGCGCAGGTACTGTAGGCGCAGATTCCTACAGAGCCATTACAGTAAATACAACGGGATCCGCTACAATAAGTGTCAGGTTCTACAATAATCAATCCGACGAAAGAACACTGGCTATTAAGGATGAAAAAGAAAATATCATTGCTCAGATGCCTTCGGTAAATGGTTCCTCAGGTAAGTCAAGCACTCTTACAGTGGAGGTAAGCAAGGCAGGAACATATTATGTTCTGTCTCTTGCAAAAGGTATCAAGGTAATGGAGGTAACTGTTACATATCCGTCAGGCGACAGTATACTCATAGGTGATACCGACGGAAACGACAGGATAGAAAACACAGATGCCGTAAAACTTATTCAGCATATTTCAGGCATTATTACCATTACGGATAAAGACAGGCTTGATGCTGCCGACGGCAACAGAGACGGAAAGAGTACTATATTGGATGTAATTGCTATTATGAATTATTTAAATAAGTAACAAAAAAATCTGCTGAGCGATCAGCAGATTTTTTTGAAAGTCGGGGCGACAAGATTTGAACTTGCGACCTCTTGAACCCCATTCAAGCGCGCTACCAAGCTACGCTACGCCCCGAAATTATCAGTACTTGTATATAATACCATAAAACAGAACATATTGCAAGAAAAATTTTAAGGAATTTAAAAACTTCAGGAGGAAATTGAGAGAGAGCCTCCTGAAGTCCAATATAAAATTACAGATATAATGATACAGAACATGAAAAAGGTATCATCCTATAGGTCCGTAATTTTATAGCATAATATTATTGAATACAGTGTCCTTATCCTCCTGAAGTATACCCAGATATCTTTTGGTGACGGTGTATGAGCTGTGGTTGTATATCTCCATAATAAGAGCGGGAGGGACCCCCATTTTCCACGCATGGTAGCCAAATGTCTTTCTCAGGGAATGGCAGCTTATATTGCTGCCTATACCGCTTTCTACTCCTCCGCTGTGTATTATCCTGTGAGCGTGTACCCTGGTTATGTGTCCGCCCATACCGTTTTCAAAAAGATATGTTCCCTTGCCGCAATTTTCCAGATAAAGCCTTATTGCCGCTCTTATTTGCTTGTTTATCGGTATTTCGCTGCTCTTTCCCGTTTTCCTTTCCTTTATGATGATATGAGGTCTTATTCTGTTTTTTTCGTCAGTTATGTCAGACCATTTTATGCCTATGATATCGCTTATTCTCAATGCAGTATTCAGGCAGAACGTGATGAGCATATAATTCCTGTATTCATTTTTTTCGAGAAAATAATTTTTTAGCTTCTGAACATCGTTATAATTCCTTATGGGATAGGTTAAATTCATATATGATACCTCCTCGTATTATACCGTAACACAATTTATAATTGTGTTACATACTGTTTTTTTTATAACCTGTTTGTAATAGGGTCTTGACAAATCTGTCAGGATTTTCTATAATTGTCAATAAGAGAAGAAATAATTTTTTGCATCACAGAAATATGCATATTTCCTTATAAGCTGCATATATATAATGTAACACAATTATAAATTGAGTAACATCGTTCCCGTAAGGGAATTTTTATTTTGGGCATATAAAAAGCCTCCCGCATAATTTACATCTGCGGGAGGCTTTATAAATATAAATAAGAAATAATAGAAGTACACCTACCGGGAATCGAACCCGGAACTAACCCTTAGGAGGGGCTTATTATATCCGTTTAACTATAGGTGCGCAGTAATAATAGTATAAATTATCTTTGCGGAATTGTCAAGCTAAAATATATTGCGTTGACAACGAAATAAATAGGTGTTAAACTGAATAAAAAAAGCGGAGGTCAGATATGATAAGAAAAATCATAACAATAGACGAAGAAAAATGCAATGGCTGTGGACTGTGTGCAGATGCCTGTCATGAGGGCGCCATTGCAATAGTAAATGGCAAGGCTAAGCTCATAAGAGATGATTACTGCGACGGCCTTGGAAATTGCCTGCCTGTTTGTCCTATGGACGCCATTTCCTTTGTGGAGAGGGAGGCTTTGCCCTATGACGAAGAGGCTGTAAAGACAAATATGGCAAATAAGCAGGCTGTACATACAGGCTGTCCGGGGAGCAGACAGAGGACAATGGAGAGCAGAGTAGAAAACAATATGGAAATAAGCTCACAGCTTTCACAGTGGCCCGTACAGATAAAGCTTGCGCCTGTAAATGCTCCGTATTTTGACGGCGCCGATCTTCTTGTGGCAGCAGACTGTACCGCCTATGCCTATGGAAATTTCCACAATGATTTTATAAGGGGAAAGGTCACATTGATAGGCTGCCCAAAGCTGGATGCAGTAGATTATTCGGAAAAGCTTGCGGAAATAATAAGACGGAATGATATAAAAAGCATTACCGTTACCCGTATGGAGGTACCCTGCTGCGGAGGACTGGAATATATGGTCAAAAAGGCTCTTGCAGACAGCGGAAAGACCGTTGACCTAAACGTGACCACAATATCTATAGATGGCAATATTATGTAAAAATAACACAGCATTAAATTTGTGTTTATAACCTCTCCACCGCCTACCGGCGGTCCCCCTCCCCTGATTAGGGGAGGCTGTGTACCGGAAAGCTATGGCAATAGCTTAGGTATTGCTTTTTCTAAGTAAATAAGGGTTTTTGCAAAGCACCCACCTAAGGCTCCCCTAATCAGGGGAGCTGTCAGCCGCGGCAAAAGCTTATATAAAAATAACTGTGAACGGGGCTGACTGAGAGGTCGATACTAACATAAACAAGAATCCACCAAAAATCAAAGAAACTGTCGCAACAGCTTATTTTTTAATGCCCATTGCGACAGTTTTTTTATTATACCAATATTCTCTTTGCGCCTACATATGTTCTCTGTGAATAGGCTGAATAAAGACTTGTTATCTGTACACCGCTGTTTCCTGAGTGTATGTACTGGCCGTTGCCTATATACATACCAACGTGAGAAACACCGCTGCCTGATGTATTGAAGAATACAAGGTCGCCTGCCTTAAGGCTAGACTTTGATACAGATGTACCGTTGCCGCTGTACATGGCCTTTGAGCTTCTGTTAAGGGTAATGCCGAAGTTTCTGTATACGCTGTATACAAAGCCTGAGCAGTCAACGCCTGATGTAAGACTTGTGCCGCCCCATACATAAGGTGTGCCTATAAATTTCTTTGAAAAATCCACAATAGCTTTTGCCTTTACGCTTTCAAGCTGAGAGTTGTCGGGCTTAGCGCCTCTGTGGAAGGTTATATTCTTGGCATTTACATAGCCCTTGTTGCCGTCATCGTCCTGTACCTGCACCCAGCCGTATTCAGCGCCAAGTACTGAAAGGGCATATTTATCGGGTAGTGTTCTTATAGTTCTGGTATTATCATTTGAATCAGACTTCATTAAAACACCGTCACCGTTTATCTGTACATAAAGGCTTTGATCCGTATTTTTAGTAGGCAGTGCTGCCACTACACCTTCGGGTGTAAATACATCCTTTTCATCTGTAAGGGCATCTGTACTCACAACAGCGTTAAATACATTTCTTTCCTCTGCAAAGGTCTCCACACCTGATGCAGCGGTTGCAGCAAGCATTGCGCCTGCAAGAATTACACAATATAACATTTTCATATAAATCACTCCTTTGACTTTTGCGCAAAATAAAGTTGTTGCTAAATTGTTACGCAAATGTTACGGTAGCAATCATATAACAATTCAAGGAATTTGTCAATAGTTTGGCTGAAATTTATTAAAATTGTTGCGTAAAAAGTAAGAAATTGTTAATAAAATATGCAAAATAGTCAATAGATTATGACAAAAAATTTTTAAAATATGCAATTGCGCTTAACAATTTTGTAATAAATATTAAGATTTTACAGCTTCTGACATTTAAGCTTGGGTTTTGTAATAAAAAATATATATTTATACTCTTTGTAAACTGCTGTAATAAAAAAGCACTCTTGATCTCTCAAAAGTGCTTTAATCAAATATATTATTGATATTATAAATGATTTACTCTATGACAAAATTATTATATAACTCCATCACCGCCGCAGGCAGTACAGTCTACTTCACCATTGTGACAAAGTATATTGGGACATTTCTTTTTAATAGTTTTTGTACGTCCGCCAAATAATGAGCCGCTGTAATTAGGTGTGCTTACTGTTTCCTCCAGCTCGCCGTCGCCGCCGCATGTAAGACAGGTCCTTTTGCCGTCACCGCCGCAGACACTGCATGATCTGCCTCTGTCGGAGTCATCGTCAAATACATCAATATCATCAGATGAAGAACTTCTTGAAGATGTATTTTCGTAGTCGGAACCATCTCCGCCCTCATACGTAAGCTCCTTAGCGTATTTAAGATATACTGTATAGTGTCCATTCCAATCGGAATACAGACTTCCGCCCAAATGCTGAGATACAATCAGCATAAGATCGCAGTCAACGCCATTACCCTTTCTTTGTGATTTGGAAACTTCCGAATTACTGTTGAAGCTTTCCACATCTCCGTTACCTGTATATTCAAAATAATAAGTGATCTTTTTAATTCCGCCGCCGCTGAAAAGCGTTTCATCATAATCATCGTCTATCAATCTGAAATTATATTCTTCAAGATCGGATAAGTATGTTTTTATCCAACCTTCGTTTCCTATCTCTCCGCCTAAAAATCCTATTAGTTCATAATCGTTTTTGCTTGAGCTTTCAATATACTTAAGAGTATCTCTGCTGTAATCTGCCATATCGGGTACAGTCATATCCTGCGGTATGCTTTCTGTGATCCAGCCTTCCTCTTCATCATAACCTATGACATTTGAAACTTTTCCGTCTTTATCCGTATACAGACATTTTCCGAAGGGCTTTCCTTCTTTAAATTCGCCTTTTATAGTTTCTCCGGAGTCAAATATTAATTCCGAATAGCCATTTGCATTGCCTTCCTCGTCAAATGTGGATACTATTTTGAGACCGGTTTGGGGAAAATAGCATTCTCCTTTGCCGTAAGCAGCACCATTCTTGAACTCGCCTCTATATTCTGTACCGTTGAGGCAATAGTATTCTGCATAGCCGTCGGGTTCATCGTTTACCCATGTAGCAGATAAAAACTCTATGTCATTTTCATCTTCACAGTTGTCATACAGAATAGAGCCTTCACCCTCTCTGCTGCCGTTCTTAAGTTCACCCTTGTATACACTTCCGTCATCAAACCTAAGCTCTCCATAGCCGTTAAGACTGCCGCTTATGAGCTCTCTGTCGTCAAATCCCGGTACTTCTGTACTGCCTGAGCCCGTTGTGATAATGACAGTTTTGCCTGCGCTGTCCCAGTTTACATTACAGCCAAGACTTTCGCTTACGGCCCTTGCAGGTACCATTGTTCTGCCATTTATAATGGAAGCAGGAACATCAAGTGTCCTTGTATCACCGTTTACGGTAAAGCTGTCAGCATCTATTTTCATATAAATAGATGCTGAGCCTTTGTCGGCCGATACACTTTTTTCGTTTCCGTCCCAGCTTACTTCTGCTCCCAAAGCTTCAAATATGGCTCTCAGGGGCACAAGGGTCCTGCCGTTCACTATCTGGGCAGGCGTATCGCTTTCAAGTGTTTTGCCGTCTATGGTGACATTTACGGCATCTGCAGCGCTGACCTGACTGCATAAAACTGCTGCTGCAAGTGTACAGGCAGCTGTGAGCATTGACAATTTTTTCATTGGCATAGCCTCCTTCTCTTATTTGTGTTTATAATTGCAGTATAAAATATTTTTATGCCTCTGTCAATACAGGAGATATAATTATAAATTTTCATAGGAGGACTGTATTCTCAAAAATCAGTCGCTTTTTATTGATACTATTTGTCTTTTGAAGCCTTATTCGTTATCAAAAAATCGGTCAATTTCTTAAGCTTTACTTTGGAAAGGATATACTCTATATCCTAGCTGACCTGCTTATATTCTTCCTCAATCAGATCCTTTGTGTATCTTCCTATTTTAAACCTTGAAATATGGTAAGAGATCTGTTCCGGAACCCTGTCCTCAAGAAGATTATGTCTTACTCAATTATATCAATCTCCCCGAGTATTCTCAATTATTTTATTGTTTTCCCAACGACTATCGGTATTTTCTGCAATATTATTTATGCCAAATACAGCTCTGTTTATGCAAAAATAAACATATTTGTATAAAAATTGTCTGTAAAAGCACTTGTTTTTTTGATTTTTATATCTTGTATTGTGTAGAAATATGGTGTATACTATTATGGAATGACTTTATACGGAGAGGTATTTGTACATTAAATAAGATAAGCACTTTGGAGGTCTAAAATGAATTCGGCAGAATTATTAACTATCAACTGTATGAGAATACTGAGCGCAGAGGCTATTGAAAAGGCTAAGTCGGGTCATCCCGGCATCACTATGGGAGCGGCTCCCATTGCCTATGAGCTCTGGGCTAAGCATATGAGCCACAATCCCGAGGACCCTGACTGGGTAAACAGGGACAGATTTGTGCTTTCAGCAGGCCACGGCTCAATGCTTTTGTATTCATTGCTCCATTTATTCGGATATGATATGACTATAGATGATATCAAGAATTTCAGACAGCTTGGCTCCAAGACTCCGGGACATCCCGAGGTAAGCAAGACGGCAGGTGTAGATGCCAGCACAGGACCTCTGGGACAGGGTATAGCCAATGCCGTAGGTATGGCTATGGCTGAGGCGCATCTTGCCGCTAAGTTCAACAGAGAGGGCTATAATATAGTAGATCATTATTCCTTTGCTCTTTGCGGAGACGGTTGTCTTATGGAGGGTGTGTCCTATGAGGCGGCTTCCTTTGCGGGTACTTTCGGCTTAGGCAAGGTAATAGTACTTTATGATTCAAATAATATTACTATAGAAGGAAGTACCGACATTACTTTTACGGAAAATGTACTGGACAGATTCAAGGCTCTTGGCTGGCACACTTCCTTTGTGGCAGACGGCACTGATATAGACGCTATAGGCAAGGCTATTGAGGAGGCCAAGGCTGTAAAGGATAAGCCTTCTATTATAGAGATAAAGACTGTTATAGGCTATGGTTCTCCCAACAAGGCAGGCAGCGAGACATCTCATGGCGCGCCTTTAGGCGAGGAAGAGGTCAAGGCTACAAAGAAGGCTCTTGGCTGGGATTATGAAGAGGATTTTTATGTTCCCCAAGAGGTATGGGACAACATCAAGCCCTATAGGGAGAAGATAATTGCCGAGGCAAAGAAATGGGAAGAGCTTTTCAGTCAATATGAAAAGGCTTATCCCGAGCTGGCTGCTGAGTTCAAGGCATGGCATGAGGACAACTTCATAACAGACCTTATAGATGATGACAGTTATTGGCTTAATGACGGAGATATGGCGACAAGGGATTGTTCAGCTATTATACTTAACAAGCTTGCAAAGAAAATGCCTAATCTTTTCGGCGGCTCCGCAGACCTTTCTCCTTCAAACAAGTCGGTCATGGAAGGCAGACCTTTCTTTACAAAGGATTGTCCCGAGGGTTCCAACGTACACTATGGCATAAGGGAAATGGCTATGACAGCCATTGCCAACGGTATGGCATATCACGGCGGTATAAGACCTTACATAGCAAGCTTCTTTGTATTCTGCGACTATATGAAACCGGGCTTAAGAGTTTCTGCCATTTCAAGCCTTCCCGTTATAAGCATACTTACTCACGACAGTATAGGCGTAGGTGAGGACGGACCTACCCACCAGCCTATAGAGCAGCTTTCAGCCTACAGGAGTACGCCTAACTTCAATGTATGGCGCCCCTGTGATGTAAATGAAACTGCTGCTGCCTGGTATACTGCCGTTACGGACAAGACTACACCCTCTGCTCTTGTATTTACAAGACAGACCACAAGGAATATACACATTGACGGAAGAAAGGCTCTTAAGGGCGGTTATATAGTCAGGGAATCCTTCAAGGAAACTCCCGATATAGTACTTATTGCCACAGGCTCAGAGGTAAGTCTTGTATATGACGCTTATGATGTGCTTAAGGAAAAGGGCATTTCCGCTCAGGTAGTAAGTATGCCTTGCGTAGAGGTATTTGAAAAGCAGAGCCGGGAATACAAGGACACGGTTATTCCGCCAAATGTAAGGAAGAGAATAGTAGTAGAGGCATCCTTTGATATGGCATGGTACAGATATGTAGGCTTTGAGGGAGATATTATAGGTATGACAGAGTTCGGCTGTTCAGGACCCTATTCAGTTCTTTTCAAGCACTACGGCTTTACTGTAGACAATGTAGTTGACAGGGCAGTCAGACTTCTGAATAAATAATATGGACAGATTAAAGGCGCAGATGGATTTTCTTATTAAAATTGAAGATATGAAGAGAATATACAGACAGTCTATACTGGAGGAAAACGGCATATACAGGCGAGAAAACGATGCCGAACACAGCTGGCATATCTGTATGTATGCTCTTGTACTTCGGGAATATGCTCCCAAAGGAACGGATATTTTTAAGTGTATCAGAATGCTTTTGATACATGACCTTGTGGAGATATATGCGGGAGATACATATCTTTATGATGAAAAGGCAAATTCAGACAAAAGACAAAGAGAGGAACAGGCAGCGGAAAAGCTCTATTCCGTACTTGGCGAGCAGGGTGACGAGCTTAAGGCTCTGTGGTACGAATTTGACGAGGGAAAGACCCTTGAGGCTCAGTTTGCCAATGCCTGCGACAGACTTCAGCCCATAATTTTAAATTACAGAAGTAAGGGTGAAAAGTGGAAAGAAAACAATATACACGTTTCACAGGTCATAGAAAAGGGCAAATGGAAAACAAGAAATATAGACGAGAGAGTAAGACAATTTGTATTCGCTCTTCTTGACGAATGCGTAGAGAAGGGCTATCTGCTCTCTTAGGAGGCAATATATATGAGCGATCTGGAAAAAGTCGTTGCAAAGGCGCAGCTTCTTACCGAGGCTTTGCCCTACATAAGAGATTTCCATAACAAGAAGATAGTTATAAAATACGGCAGCAAGGTGCTGGGGGACAAGCAGGTGGCGGAAAGCGTTATGCAGGACATAGTACTGCTTAAGCTTATAGGTATGGAGCCTGTTATAGTTCACAGCGGAAGTGATGAGATAAACAAGTGGCTTAAAGCCATAGGCAAGGATATTGAGTATATAGGCGGCAACAGGGTCACAGACGAGGAAACAATGGAAATTGTGGAAATGGTCCTGGGAAAGATAAATAAGGACATTGTTCAGCTTATAGAGAAAAACGGCTGCAAGGCAGTGGGCATATGCGGTAAGGACAGCGGCACCATAAGGGTCACTAAGAAAACCGTTGAAGGCGAGGATATAGGCTATTTCGGTGAGATAGAGAAAATAAACACCGAGCTTATACAGGACCTTATAGACAGGGATTTCATACCTGTTATTTCCTCAATAGGCATAAGCGAGGATTACGAAAGCTATAACCTTAAGGCGGACGATGTGGCAGGAGCCATTGCCAAGGCAATAGGCGCAGAAAAGCTTTTGTTCCTTGCCAGAAACGACGATGTATACAATAGCCTTCCCCAGTCTATGATAACCGTTGAGGAGGCAGGCAGACTTATAGCAAATAAGTCTATGAGCATAGGCAACTACAACAAGATAAAGTGCGCCATAGACGCAGTTGAGCACGGTGTACACAGAGCCCATATCGTAGACGGCTCCATAGAACACAGCGTACTCCTTGAGTTCTTTACTATACACGGTGTCGGCACTGCTATCGTAGGCAACGACAAAACACTTTATCCCCATGAAAAACAGTACAGATAAGAGAGCGAAATGCTCTCTTTTTTGTTTGATTTAACCGACGGGTAAGTCTCACGCTTATATAAGCGGTGGGCTGGTCGTATTGCTGCGCAATACTGCTCACCCGAGCAACCAAGAGCACTTAGCGAAAGCGTAGTACGAATATCCTTGATTAGTGAGAAAAGACCTGTTTCAGTGGAAGAGGATAAGTTATATATGAATCAAACAAATTTCTTGCACACAAGAAAAAATATGCTATAATATTATAAGATGCGGTTTGATTAATTATGTACAGGCATATCCTGTATAGATATGTAAACAAAAAATTGAAAGGGGGACACACCCAAATGAAACTTAAATCAACAGCAGCCTACGCGTGGCAGAAAATCGAACAGCCAATGCACACTTTAACAATCAAGGCTTTAGCAATATGTCTAGGCATGAGTGTAGTATTTGGCAGTGGAGTGGCACCTGTGAAGGAGCTAATGGTGCAGGAAGTATATGCGGCGACACAGTTTGCGGATGACGCGCAGATAAAGGATTACTCAAGAGAGCCAATAGAGAGCCTTGTATCAATAGGCTCAATAAAGGGATATCCGGAGGACAATACATTCAGACCATCTGGGACGATAAGCAGGATAGAATTCCTGTCGATGGCGGCGAATGCAGCAGACCCGAGTGGACAGGCGAGGGCAAAGATATTTAACGAGGCTAGAAGCAGTGTTGAAGAAGGAATGAACCTTTATGACGGTGCAAAACAGGCAATGGCAGATGACATAGCCGATGTATGGGGTGGAAAAGCAGAAGAACTTATAGTCTTATCAAACTTTACTGATGTAGGTATTTTTGATAGTGGGGCTGCAAAACACAATGGCAGAAGTGGGTGGCTTGCACCTATAACTAGAGCAGAAGCAGCTCAAATGTTAGCAGCATGTGTAGAAGAATTATCTGGTGAACAACTTCCAATAAAAGACAATATTGAGTCAATTATTACAGATTGGAAACAAGATAATTCCCCAGAGTCAACCAGTGGCAAATCAAATACAGTAGCTGGTTGCTATGAAAGTGATTATATAAAGAAACTCTATTCGTCAGGAATAGCAACCGGTGACGAGGATGGCAACTTTCATCCACAATATAATTTAAAGCGCTGTGATGCAGCAGTCCTTATATACAAAGCTATCCACAAGGACAAGAGAGCTACGGTAAATATAGCGGCAAAGCCCGAAGCACCAAAGCCTGCAAACACTACCCTCAATGTCAACGATGCGAACAGACGTGACGCTATAGCAGGTGACAAGTTTGTAGCGGCAGACGGAAAGACTTATGATGTAGTAGCCGGTAAAGGTGGAGTATTATGTGAGGGTATGCCAATAGCACTTGACCTTAATAGAGCATTAACCAAGGTAAACGAAACCCTAGAAAATGGTGTTACCTCAGATGGCACAGTAGGTAGGCTTGGTGACAGATATCTAGTAAATCCTTCTACAGGCGAGGGACACTTTAGAGATGATTGGGAAAAGATAGCAGATGCATATGCTACAGACCAACCAAACGGTAAACAGGGAGAGGTAATCTATGTTGGACTTGGCGGTTGGTTACAGTTAGAATTTGATGAAGGTTTAGGTGGTTGGATGCCGTCAGACCCAGATTGGATGTAATACCTTATATAATTCTATCACTAAGCAGAATAGAAAGACACTTCAAAATAATGGAGTGTCTTTTTTTGTTTGGTTTTCCTAGACAGGCATATCATTCATAGGTAAGTATCTACAAGAGGTAGAAATATTTATGTGGAGGTAATCTTAATGATAATAGAAGAAAGAATTGTGAGTGTTTAGATGCAAAAAAAGACATTGATAAATCAGTGCCTTTTTCTTATATGAATATATAGTGATTTAGGTTTTTTGGTGTTTTATTAATAATATAATACTACATTTTGAAACAAATGTCGAGATAAAATTGCAAATTTTTTTGCATACTTTTTAAAAATTAATATTATTTTTTTCAGAAATTGGTTTTCAGGCATAGTCAGGAGTCGAGCAATACTGTAAAAAATGTCAACAGCTTACAGTGACAAGGATTCACTGTGAAATTTGTATTGGTTTAACATTTTTATTGTAAAAACAGGTATATTGTGGTAAAATAAATATAGGCTTTAGCGATTTGTGGTACTAAAGTAAATAAATTAAATTGTGAGGTGCGTTATGAACGAGAAAACAAGATCAAGTGCCTATACCCGATATGTACTTCCGGGTGTACTTTTACAGTCTGTGCTTATAGGCGGAGGCTATGCAACGGGACGTGAAATATTTTCCTATGGCGCCAAGTTCGGAGCTATGGGTTGGATATCAGGTCTTACAATAGGTATCGGCTTTGCGCTTTTTGCATTCCTGTCCTTTGAAATATGCCGTATCTATAAGGTATATGACTACAAGAATTATATCAAGCAGGTAATAGGACCCTTATGGCCTGTAATGGATATCCTTACAGTGCTTATTGCCATAATGCTCATAGCGGTAATGGCAGCAGCTACGGGAAGTATTTTTGAGCAGGTAGGTCTGCCAAACATACTTGGTTCAGTACTTATAGTACTTGCCTGCGGTCTGCTCAACTTCAAGGGTTCAAAGGTAATTGAGAAGTTTGAAAGTATAGGTACCGTGCTTTTATACGGCGGATATATACTTTTTACAATAATAGTGCTTTTAAAGTTCGGCGGAAATATCCCCAAGGTATTTGCTTCAGGTGATACAAGCGCCGTTGAGGGAAATGTAGGCTTAGGTATTTGCATATGGACAGGTATATTATATGTTGCCTACAATATCAACTCTATCCCTATGGGTATGTTCTCTCTTACAAGACAGACTAAGCGTAAGGAAACGGTCATTTCAGGTATATTAGCCGGTCTGCTTATGGTAATACCTTGGTTTTTATCATATTTTGCCATGATGTGTTTCTACGGCAATACCTCTATAGTAGGCGCCGATGTTGAAACTCCGTGGGTAGAGATGATAAAAGCGGCAAACGGCGGCGCGCCTCTTCTTACGCTTTTCAGCATAGTTATGGGCTGGACTCTTCTTGAAACGGCTACAGGCTGTATACATATGATAATCGATCGTTTTGATGTTGCTTTCGAGGAAAAGGGTCACGAACGTCTTACGGATGCAAGGAGGGGCATAATCACAGTTATTACTCTTACACTTGCTCTCCTGCTTTCAAGAGTAGGCGTTGTGGCGCTTATAGAGAAGGGTTATTCTATACTTTCCTATGGCTTTATAATTTTCTATCTTCTGCCTACCCTTATTATAGGCGGCTACAAGATAATAAAGCACAAGGACTGATAAGGAGGCATTTTTATGAAATATGTAGGCTATTATAACGGCGAGATAGGACCTCTTGAAACAATGAAAATACCTATGCTGGACAGAGCGGTGTATTTCGGCGACGGCTGTTACGATGCCACTACCTTTGCTCATAATCATATATTTGCAACAAAGGATCATCTGGACCGATTTTACAACAGCTGCCGTATGCTTGAGATACCCTTTGATATGTCAAGGGAGGAGCTTACCGCAGAATTGCAGAAATGTATAGATGCAAATGACGAGGATCACGGTATGCTCTACTGGCAGTGTTCAAGAGGAACATATTTCAGAGGACATAATTTCCCGCCTGAAAATGTAAAGCCTAACCTTATGATATTTACTGTACCCTGTGAGCTTATTCCCATGGATGCCACATTCAAGCTTATTTCAATGGAGGATACACGTTTCCTCCACTGTAACATAAAGACTCTTAATCTTATACCAAGCGTTATAGCATATCAGCGCTGTATTGAGAAAGGCTGCCAGGAAACAGTGTTCCACAGAGGCGAAAGAGTTACGGAATGCGCTCACAGCAATATTCTTATTATAAAGAATGGAGTGCTTTGTACTCCGCCAAGGGATAATCTTATACTTCCCGGCATTACTCTCAAGCATCTTCTGGAGCTTGCTCAAAAGAATGGCATACCTACACTTGAGGAGCCGTTTACAATGGAGGACCTGAGAAATGCCGATGAGGTCATTGTCAGCAGTTCGGGCGGACTTTGTATAAGAGCAGATGCTCTTGACGGCAAGCCTATAGGCTGCAAGGACTATGCTACGCTTAAAAAACTTCAGGATGCCTATACTGAATTTTACGATAAAGATACAAATTACTGATGTAAAGAGAGGTTGACGAATTAAATTTGTGTTTATATGAATAGGTTCGACCTCTCAGTCAGCCCCGCTCACAGTTATTTTTATATAAGCTCTTGCCGCGGCTGAC
>CANQBJ010000045.1 GCA_947589665.1 uncultured Clostridia bacterium | reverse complement strand
AAGCCAAAATAGGCAGAAACGATCCATGTCCCTGCGGCAGCGGCAAGAAGTATAAGCATTGCTGCGGCAGAAGCGCATAAATTATAAATATAAGGGGCTGGACTCAGCCCCTTTTAAACAGAAAAGGAATGATATTATGATACTTGAGCTTGAACAGATGGCGTCAGAGCTTGGAGCATACTCAAAAAGCGTTAAGGAATTAGGGGCTTCCCTTCATGTAGACGAGGCAAGAGAAAAGGTAGAGGAGTTAGAGGAGATAGCTGCCGACCCGGATTTCTGGAACGATATGGACAAGGCTCAGTCTGTACTACAGCAGACAAAACAGCTTAAAAACAAAATAGAAGGCTATGAGGGTCTTGTTTCCGATTACGACGACCTTATGACCATTATAGAAATGGGAAATGAGGAGGAGGACGAAAGCATAGTACCTGAGGCTAAGGAGCTAAGAGCCAAATTTGAAGAGAAATTTGAGCATTTCAGGATATCAACTCTCCTTACGGGACAGTATGACCATTGCAACGCTATAGTGACTCTTCACTCAGGCGCAGGCGGTACGGAAGCCTGTGATTGGGTATCTATGCTGTACAGAATGTACACCAGATGGGTGGAAAGAGAGGGCTTCGGATTTGAGCTTATGGACTATCTTGAAGGTGACGAAGCCGGTATAAAATCCGTTACATTTATGGTGACAGGCGAAAATGCCTATGGCTATCTTAAGGGTGAAAAGGGAATACACCGCCTTGTGCGTATATCCCCCTTTGATTCCAACGGCAGACGCCATACGTCCTTTGCAAGCTGCGATGTTATGCCTGAGATCGATGACGACATAGAAGTTGATATAAATCCCGATGACTTGAGGATAGATACCTACCGCTCAAGCGGTGCAGGCGGCCAGCATGTCAACAAGACCTCCTCCGCCATAAGGATAACCCATATCCCCACAAATACCGTAGTGCAATGTCAAAATGAAAGTAGCCAGTTCCAGAACAAGGATATGGCTATGAAGATGCTCAGAGCAAAGCTCTATGAGCTAAAGCTTAAGGAGCAAGGTCAGATGCTTGAGGATATAAGAGGTGAGGTAAAGGATATTGCATGGGGCTCACAGATACGAAGCTATGTATTTCACCCCTACAATATGATAAAGGATCACAGAACAGGTGCGGAAACCGCCAATGTACAGCCTGTTATGGACGGAGACCTGGAAATGTATATAAACGCCTATCTTAAATGGATAAACGAATAAAATGAGCTGCTGCAACGCCTGTAAACGGCATGCGGCAGCTTATTTTTATGCCATATTTTTTTTACGGCTGTCACATTCCTCTGCCAGAAAGCAGTTTTCGCAATCGGGTTTTCTTGCCTTGCATATGCTTCTGCCATGAGCAATGATCTGCGTATTGTATCTTCCCCAATGCTCCTTCGGAAATATATCCATAAGCTCAAATTCTATTTTGACAGGGTCGTCACAGTCCACAAATCCCAGCTTGTTGCTTATCCTCTTTACATGAGTGTCCACAACTATGCTCGGTATATGGAAAATATGTGTCCTTACTACATTGGCTGTTTTCCTGCCTACGCCTGCAAGCGCAGTAAGCTTGTCTATATCGGAAGGAAGCTCTCCGTTGTACAAGGACAAAAGCTGCTGACACGCAGCTATTATATTTTTCGCCTTGTTGTGATAGAAGCCTGTTGAACGAATGTCCTCCTCCAGCTCCCTCAGGTCGGCTGAAGCAAAGTCCTCTATGCTTCCGTATTTTTTGAACAGATCCTTTGTGACCATATTCACTCTGTCGTCTGTGCATTGAGCAGAAAGCATTGTGGCAATAAGCAGTTCATAGGGCTTTTCATAATGGAGATAGCATTTATCCTCTGTGGGATAATATTCGTCCAGAAGTGAAAGCACATTATTGATTTTTTCCTTCATTTTTTTTGTAAGCCTTGCCACAATTATCACCTCGTTTTTGTTTTCTTTTAGTATAACCCCTCTTGACAATTCCTGTCAATAAGGTTAAAATTAAATAAAACAAAAGCTTTGAAAGGAGGAATGACAAGTGCACTCAATGGGTTTTGCCGATTGGTTTTTGCTTGTAGTTATAATTATAGCAATTATTGGCTGTATACTTTATTTTCTCAATAAAAAGGCTTATCAGAAAATGGATGAGCAAAATGAAATGATAGAGCAGAATAAAATGCTCCAGACAGCCTATATTATAGACAAAAAACGTGACCGGATAACCAATGTAGACTCTATGCCAAAGGCTGTGCTTACACAGATGCCAAAATGGGGCAAGTTTATAAAAATGAATTTCGTAAGAGCCAAGATAGGTCCGCAGATAGTCACTCTTATGGCTGACAAATCCGTATTCAACGCTCTGCCTGTTAAGAAAACCGTTAAAATAGAAATGGCAGGCATGTACATTGTAAATATGGTTGGCATGAAGTCCGCAGAAGAAATGAAGGCTATTGAAAAAGCCAAAAAGCAAAAGGCTAAGGAAGAAAAAAAGGCCGCCAAGAAAGCTGCTAAAAAAAATAAATAGGAGGAGTATTGTGAAACTATATAAAAAATTAAGTATGCTTGCAGCTGCAGTATGCATGAGTGTATGCTGTGCTGTAAATGTAAGCGCTTATGACGTTGAGCATTATCAGGAATACGGCGAATACTATACCTACTCAAGTCCTTATTATGATGCTCTTGTGAACATATGCGGAGGAGCTCCTTATCTAGGCGGGACCATAGGGATAGATGAATACAGTCTGGTTCAGTATGCCGACGGCATTATGAGCGTTCAGTTTGTGGACATGGACAAGGACGGCACAAAGGAAATGATAGTGCTGGCTGTCGATAACCTTTATTACTATGACGAATATCATGGCAATTATGAAAAAGATTCCGCATGGGTGTATGCCTATGTATTCACAATCTCCAACGGAAAGGCGGTATGTATATATGAGGATACAAGCGAGGCTCTGGAGGTATATGCAGGGCTTAATGTAAGCTTCCGTCCTGTATTCAGCCTTTCCGAAAGAAACGGAAAAACTTATTTTATAAAGACTACAGGGACCCATGAGGGCGGTGTGCTCCAGAATAACCTTGTTATGGAAAAGCAGGGTGTTGCAATGAAAACTGTTGTGCAGCTCCGCGCCATGTCTGATATGCTTACATATTCATATTATATAAATGGTTGTCCCGTTTCTGCAGCCGAACATAAGGCCTCTGCAGAAAAGTACCTTAAATACAACGGAATTATGGAGAATGTAGGCTCCTTTAATATGGTTGATCCATACCACTATGGTATAAGCTCCTATATAGGCGATACAGTTATCCCTGAGCTTTACAGCAGTACTGTTTTTGAAAATATAGCAAAAGGGATATATTAGAGCTGTCGCTTTGTTAAGAAAAAATGACCTTCTATACAGTTATTCTATAGTTGTATAATTATTTAGCTTTTAGTTACTAAAAATATTTGACAAATATTACTAATAGAGGTTGTTGACGAAGCTGCTGATGAGGCTCCTACAGAAACATCTCAGTAATTGTTACATAGTTAAAAAATAAAATTGGGGCTGCCGCAACTGACAGCCCCAATTTCTTTGTATAATAAGAATGCTGGTTTAGCATCTTTTGTATGTAAATTAATAATTTGTTGGCTTAACCATAAAGAAGCTCTGTGGGTGAGCGCATACAGGGCATACCTCAGGCGCCTTTTGTCCTATGCATATATGACCGCAGTTGGAACACTCCCAAACAGTATCTCCGTCTTTTGAAAATACAAGTCCGCCTTCGATATTGGCAAGAAGCTTTCTGTAACGCTCTTCGTGAGCCTTCTCTATTTCCCCTACCATTTCAAAGAGAATAGCTATATCGTCAAAGCCCTCCTCCTTAGCTTCCTTTGCAAAGCCTGCATACATATCTGTCCACTCATAGTTTTCGCCTTCGGCTGCTGCCTTAAGGTTTTCGGGAGTAGAGCCGATACCGTCAAGAAGCTTGAACCATATCTTTGCGTGCTCCTTCTCATTGTTGGCAGTTTCCTCAAATATCTTTGAGATCTGAACATAGCCGTCCTTCTTTGCCTTGCTTGCGAAATAAGTATACTTATTTCTTGCCTGTGACTCGCCTGCAAAGGCTGTCATCAAATTCTGTTCCGTTTTACTTCCTTTTAAGTTACTCATAGTAAATTCCTCCTTTTTTTAGTATATAAATTCCGTTGGCATAGCTGCGCGGAAATTATTACAGTACTTCAAAATAGATATTCTCTTTCATAAAGTCACAGGGGCTTATATTATTCTGATTATATGCCAGTACAAGCTTTACATATGACGCCTCCGAGGAAATTCTGTAGAGGGGTATGCCTCCCGCTCTTATTATTTCCTTTGCGGTCGCATATTTAGGCTTTTTTTCGTCCTTATAACAGGAAAGGTACACATCTATACCTTCGTTTCTACACCTTTTTATAAACTCAGGCAGCGAATGTCTGCCCTCTGATACCGATGCAGTGCCGGAATGATACATACAGTGGAGTATTGCCTTAGGCTTATTTTTAAGGTCAAATTGGCTGTAGTCGATACCCGGATAGGGACGTATCATAAGCACTTCATTGTTAAGGGGCTCAACGTCAATGCTTTCCCTGCCCTTAAGCATAAATGCTTTGGGATTTACAGCATTGGAAAAGCGTACAAAATGTCCGTTCTCCATTTCGCCGTAGGGACAGCCGCCATAGGAATAAAACTGATCCGTATAGGTGTCTGCCTCCGTAAGACGTGAGGCAAGGTGGACTATATCCCTGTTCTTGTTGTCACGATAGACCGCAAAGACACCTGTTATGCTTTCATTCTCTATAAAATCGGCAGCCGCCCTGAAGTTATATATACCGTTGCTGCCTTCTTCACCTATAGGGAAATTGCTTGATACCATAACTATAGGCTTTTTTGTACCCCTGAATACCATGGCGATATATGCGGCGGTATAGGCAAGAGTATCTGTGCCGTGGGTAATTATTATGCCGTCGCTGTCATCGTCTATTGCCGCTATAGTCCTCCCCAGCTTTTCCCACATATGGGGAGAAAGATTTTCACTTAGCATACTGAATGGACGTATTACCGTAAACTCGGTATCGCTGCCGTAAAGCCGCCTGTATTCATTGAGTATTATAGGCTCCCTGCTTATGTCTATATGATCGCCCGATACGGCGCTGCCTATAGTTCCGCCTGTCATAACAACAGTAATTTTATTGTTCTTCATAGCTTCCTCTTATTTAACGATATAGCCAAGCTCCTCCAGCTTGTCAAACACAAGCCTGCCTATTATTCCGTAGGTATTGTCGTTAAGACCTCTGTTATGATATCTGAAACAGGGAGGCACCTCTCCCTTTTCGATAGCTGCCTTGTCCTCGTCGCTCAGGTCCATATCCTTAACAGCCTCTGTGCAAAGGTATGTTCTTATATTTAAAAATCTGTCGCCGAAGGTATCGGACATAAGCTTGTCCACTGCGGCATTTGTATCATTATTGCCCTCCAAAAGACCTATTATAATGTATTTGTCCTTATTTTTTCCTCTTGTATTCACAAAGGCAAGCTGCTGGTTAATAAGGGTCTGAGGGTCGTTGTTCCAGCCGCCGTTGTCACCTATGGCAAGAATGCTTACATAGTCCTTGTATGCCTCACCCTGTGTCACGATAGGCGTACCTGCAGGGATAGTCATAGGTCTGCCCTCTTCATCGGGAACGAAGAAAAACTGATCCACACTATTAATGTCCTCGCCTGATACGGCGCCGTAGAGGGTACCCTGAACATCATCTATGGTAACGGGATTTACAGCGGGATTTGTTTCGTGGAGAAGGGGTTCCACCTTTTCGCCGTTAAGGGATGATATATTTATACTGTCATTTTCCATATCTCCCGTTATATATGCCTCATCCTTTACTATAAAGGGTATAGCGTTTGCCCTGCCCAGTACTGTGAGAGTATCTTCGTCATATATGCCAAGATTTTCAACAGGCATAAGATAATCGTTTTCCTCCATAAGCCTTGCAAGAACACTGGGATATGAATTATTTATACCGCCTAAGCCGTAGGTGGCATTATCTCCCCAGCAGGCTATACCTGGAATATCCGCCGTTACCTCTGCTCTTCTTTTTTCTTTTTTTTCAGCCTCGGTTGCCGCCTCGGCCTTTTTTTGGTTATAATTATTTATTCTCTCCGCTATTACCTCTTCCTTGCGGACCTCTTCCTTTGAATTCCATGCGTAGAAGGCTCCGAATATGGCTATAACGGATATAAGAATACATATACACACTGCTTTGCTGCTGTTTTTCATAATTATTTAATGCCGATGTCCTTTCTGTAATGCTTATCCTTAAAATCTATAAGCTTAACTCCCTCATAGGCTGTCTTAATTGCTTCGTCAAGGTCCTTGCCTATGCCCGTAACACCCAGCACTCTTCCACCGTTTGTCACAAACCTGCCGTCCTTAAGCGCTGTTCCCGCATGGAACACTATTATATTCTCAGCCTTTTTGGCATCCTCAAGTCCCGTTATCTCATAACCCTTTACATAGCCTTCGGGATAACCTCCGCTTGCCAGCACTACACAGGCTGCGCCGTTGTCATACCATTCTACATTTATTTTGTCCAATGTGCCGTCAACACAAGCCTCAAATATTTCCATAAGGTCATTTTTAAGGCGAGGGAGTACGACCTGAGTTTCGGGATCGCCGAAACGGGCATTGTACTCTATGACCTTCATTCCCTTGTCTGTCAGCATAAGACCGAAGAAAATAATGCCCTTGAAGGTCCTGCCCTCGGCATTGAGAGCGTCTACCGTTGGCTGATATATAGTTCTCATACATTCTTCGGCAAGCTCAGGAGTATAGACTCTGCTCGGTGAAAACGTACCCATACCTCCCGTGTTAAGACCCTTGTCGCCGTCATAGGCTCTCTTGTGATCCTGCGCGGATACCATAGGCACAATAGTTTTGCCGTCGCAGAAGCTGAGTACGGACATTTCCTGTCCTGTAAGAAATTCTTCTATAACCACAGTATTTCCGCTGTCGCCGAATTTCTTGTCTATCATAAGTGTTTTAAGGCCTTCCTCCGCCTCTTCCAAGGTATTGCATATAAGCACACCCTTGCCCAAAGCAAGGCCGTCTGCCTTAAGCACAACGGGGAAATCCCCGTTTCTGATATATTCAAGAGCCTTGTCATAGTCATCAAAGGTCTCATAGGCTGCCGTAGGTATATTGTACTTCTTCATAAGCTCTTTGCTAAATGCCTTGCTGCCCTCTATAATTGCGGCATTGGCACGGGGACCGAATACACGCAGACCCTCCGCCTCAAATTTGTCTGTAATACCGCCTACAAGAGGGTCGTCCATACCTATTACCGTAAAGTCTATGCCCTCGCTTTTTGCAAAGTCTGCAAGCCTGTCAAATTCCATAGCGCCTATGGGTACAAGCTGGGCAATAGTGCCTATACCTGCATTTCCTGGGGCGCAGTATATCTTATCTACCTTGGGGCTCTGTGAGAGCTTCCATACTATAGCATGCTCTCTTCCGCCGCTGCCTACTACTAAAACCTTCATTTTTATTTCTCCTTTATCTTTACAACTCCGTCTTTTATTTCAAGCCTGTTCTGAGCAAAAAGGCTGACTGCCTTGGGATATATTATCCACTCAGCCTGTTCCATAACACGTCTTTGAAGTGCTTCGGGAGTATCGTCATCCTTGACCTCAACTGCCTTTTGCAGTATTATAGGTCCTGCATCGCATTCCGCAGTTACAAAATGCACGGTTGCTCCTGTTACCTTCACTCCCTTTTTAAGCACAGCCTCGTGAACGTGAAGTCCGTAATACCCCTTGCCGCAAAAGCTTGGTATAAGCGCGGGATGTATATTTATCATTCTGTTTTCAAAACAGTTTACAAAATCGGGACCCAGTATGAGCATAAAGCCTGCGTATACTATAAGGTCGATGTCCCTTTCCTTGAAAAACAGGGCAAGGGCCTTGTCATAGTCCTGTGAGGTCTTATAATCCTTTTTGCGCATAACGGCAGTCTCTATACCCCTTGCCGCAGCCCTCTCAAGGGCATAAGCCCCATCCTTGCTGCTTACGACCGCTGTTATTTTTCCGTCTATTTCTCCTCTGTCTATAGCGTCCATTATCGCCTGAAGATTGGTACCGCCGCCGCTTACCAAAGCGCCTATCCTTATCATAATATCTACCTCTTACTTAAGCACTATATCGATGCCTTCGCCTTTTTCGACTCTGCCTATTATATATGCCCTTTCGCCCATAGCCTCCAAAGTACTCACAGCCTTGTCAGCGTCAGCCCTGTCTACGGCTGCCACCATACCTATACCCATATTGAAGGTATTGTACATACTCATTCTCTCAACACTTCCCTTTTCCTCCAGAAGTCTGAATATGGGAAGTATGTCCCATGTACCCTCTTCAATAACTGCCTTAAGGCCCTTTGGCATCATACGGGGTATATTTTCTATAAAGCCTCCGCCCGTAATATGGCTGAGACCCTTTACTCTGACGCTCTCTATGAGCTTAAGCACAGGTCTTACATATATTTTGGTAGGAGTGAGAAGTGCCTCGCCTGTAGTTGTACCTAAAATATCGTTATATGTATTAAGGCTCTCTGCATTTATGTCAAATACCTTCCTCACAAGAGAATAGCCGTTGGAATGTATGCCGCTTGAGGCTATGCCCACAAGCACGTCGCCCTCAGCTATAGCACTTCCGTCTATGGACCTTGCCCGATCCATAATGCCTACAGTAAAGCCTGCAAGATCATATTCATCAATGGGGTAAAATCCGGGCATTTCCGCCGTTTCTCCGCCTATGAGAGAACAGCCTGCCTGTCTGCAGCCCTCTGCAACACCCTTTACTATATCTGCTATTTTCTCAGGCTCGTTTTTGCCGCAGGCAATGTAGTCCAGGAAAAACAAAGGCTCTGCGCCGCTGCATACAACATCGTTTACACACATTGCCACAGCGTCTATACCTATAGTGTCGTGCTTATCCATTACAAAGGCTATCTTAAGCTTTGTGCCTACACCGTCTGTACCGCTTACAAGCACAGGCTCTGCCATATCCTTTGCCTTGGCTATGCTGAAAAGGCCTCCGAAACCGCCTATATCAGTAAGCACCTCAGGTCTGAAGGTACTCTTTACGTGACCCTTCATAAGCTCTACTGCCTTGTAACCTGCCTCTACATCCACACCGGCTGATTTATAATCCATAATTATCCTCCTAATGATATGTTTATAGTTTGTTTATATACAATTATTTTAAAATATATGCCTTAAATTGTCAATGCAATATTACAAAAGAGCCGATAAAATCGGCTCTTTAAAAAGATTATTTCTTATTGTTATTATTGTTGTTGTTATTGTTGTTGTTATTCTTGCTGTTGTTATTACTGTTATTATCCTTGCCGCTGCTGTGGTGATGGTGATGAGAGCCGTCCTTGTTCTCGATATTTTCAAGGTTGTTGCTGTCATCGGTCCTGTCGGAATAAGAATAATTGTAGTTATAATTATAGTTATAACGGTAGTTGTAATTATATTTATATCTGTACTTGCCGTAGTGCTTTGCATCTACGTCTACAGAGTTGCATACTATACCTAATATATTGGTACCTACAAAGTCCACGCTTGAAAGAGCTCTGTCTATCATATCGTAGGTAGTGATGTTCTCACGGGTAACGAGAACGATACCTGCGGTGTACTTGGAAATAATAAGGGCATCTGAAACTACGTTTACAGGAGATGTATCTATTATAACATAGTCGTACATCTTGCTTACCTCTGCAATAAACTTCTGCATATTCTCAGATGTAAGCATCTGAGAGGGGTTAGGAGGCATAGGACCTGATGTTATAACGTCTGTATTGGCATGTACGCTCTTATTGATAGCGTCGTTTATACCTGTCATTCCCGCAAGTATTGTGGAAAGGCCCTTTTTATTGCTTAAGTGGAACATCCTGTGCTGAGTAGGACGTCTTAAGTCGGCGTCTATTACCAGTACTCTTGACTCTGTTTCGCCTATGGATATAGCAAGGTTTGCGGCATTTGTACTCTTGCCTTCGCCTGAAAGGGCAGAAGACACTATAAACACGTTGCTCTTGGTAGTGGAAAGGGCAAACAGAAGATTTGTCCTGAAGGTGTTATATGCCTCTGTTACCACAAAGGGTACCTCCGTATCGAGTATAGTACCTCTTGCTCTTCTTTCGTTTACTATTTCATCGTCTTTGTTTTTCTTAAGGAAACGGAATATGCCCTTGTTTATCTTTATCTTGTTTGATACACCGTTCTTGACTATTTCATAGAAGGGTATTTCCGCAAGTATAGGCATATTGTATCTTGCCTTAAGCGTTTCAACGCCCTTGACCGTATTGTCAAGCATATGCTTTATTATAATGAAGGCAACAGCCAGTATAAAGCCGAGCATAAAGCCGAATATAGAGTTTTTAAGCACATTGGGAGACACGGGTGTCTTAGGTATCTTGGCATGGCCTACGGACTCAACGGCACCTGCGCCTACTACTCTTATAAGCACATCGGGGGCAATAGCCTCTACGCTGTTGCATATATCCGCTGCCATAACAGGGTCTGTACTATAGCCCGTTATGGTAAGAAGCTCCGTTTCATTTACCTGAGAAAAGCTAAGACAGCTTCTCATACTTTTAGTATTGATCCTGTAGCTTCCGTCGGACTCCTCGTCCATGACGAAATAATTGGAAAGCTCTTCAACACTGTACTTTTCCATAAGATTATTGCTTATCTCATCGATGACGGTATCATCGTCAAGTATGGCAATGTATGTCTGCGCAAGACTCTGAGCCGCTGTGATATCGGCTGAGTTAAGAGTGTCTATTACAGTTTTGTTGGTAGTGTTCTTGATGTATATAGAAAATGATGTGGCATAGGTATCGGGTATAAACACCTTTGTAAATACAAATGTCAGCACAAATCCTATAACGGAAGCAGTAATAATGATCCAAATTTTGCTCAACAGCAGGCCAAATATTTCAGCAAGGTCAAGCGATTGTTCGTTTTCTAATTCAGTATTTTCTCTGTTCATATTTTTATCCCATTTCTTTTTATAAATTCCCTTTCTTTTGCCTCGAAAAATGCCTACTTTGTAGATTATAACACAAGAACATTGCTTTGTAAACAAAAAAAATAAAAAACTGCTATAATATTTACAGCAGTTTTTTACAGTTTTACTTTAATACGTAAACTTTGACGTTAACATGACCGAAGCCTGAATTAAGCGCCGCAGAATGAGTACCGTAGCAAAGATCGATCCTGTTGCCCTTTATGGCGCCGCCGGTATCGGCAGCTATACAGTAGCCATAGCCCTCTACATAGAGCTTAGTGCCTAAAGGAATGACTTTTGTATCTACGGCACATACGCCGTAGCCTGCCTTAAGACCACTTGCTGTAACACCGTTAGACCACTTGCCGCAGCATTTTGAACATGGGCAATAAGCCGTAGCGTTCATGGTAAGAGCATATGCATATTCCATATCCGTACCGGGTACGCTGGTTTCATTGCTCTTTGTACCTACTGCAACGATCTCGTCAACAGGTTCCTCAACAGTTTCTTCTTCAATAGTAACATCGGACACCTCGCCGTTTACATACTTGGTGATGGTAGTAACCTTCTTTGTACCGTTGACACCTTTCTGTACTACCTGAGTGTCGCCCTTTAAAAGCTCATCGCTTTCCTTAGTAACTGTAGTATAGGGGATCTCCTCTGTCGCTACAGATACTACGCTTTTCTCCGCATTGCTGTCTACATCAGATGTCTGGAAGTAGGCTCCTACTCCTCTTTCCTCCACTGCATTGTAGTTTACGGGCTTGGCAGCAAATGAGTTATCAGCAGCCATGGCTGAAACGCTGAGCATACCTAAAGCAACAGCAGTGACTGCTGCGCCCCTTGCAATGCTGCATATTCCTTTTAACATAATATCCTCCCTTTCAAAAGGTGTGAAACAAATCCTTTATCTTTCGTTTAATAATTTCGTAACAAGTGTTACAAAACACCGCTGTGAATATATGCTATACACAGCTTCACCTTTTGACCAGTTTCCAACATTTTACAGTTTTTTGTTCCAAATCTGAAATTTGGCAAAAATTAAATGTGAAGGATGAAATTTATCCTTCCGAAGAAAGCCCCTGTCGGCCTCTTCACTTAACCATCTTAACACATTCGTAATAATTATGCAACAACTTTTTTATTACAAAATACGACTTTGGCATTTTCTGATGTTATTTTTGCCACTTTTTGGGGGGATATTTGTTTAATATCGCTAATTTTCTCTACAATATACTTAAGATTTTGTGAATTATTTACAGTACCTCTTACGGGCTCCGGAGATAAATATGGCGAATCTGTTTCGATCAAAATACGCTCCAAAGGTATTTCCTGCACAACCTCAACCAGCTTTCTGCCATTTTTGAAGGTCACAACTCCGCCGACGCCTATATAAAAGCCCATATCTATATATCTGCGCGCAAAGTCTACACTGCCGCTGAAAGCGTGTATCACTCCTCTGCGCACATTACTTGCCTTTATTATGTCAAAGGTCTCCTGGGTCGCCTCTCTTGAATGTATCACTACAGGCAGTTCTACCTCCCAGGCAAGGGCAAGCTGTCTTTCAAACCAGTACCGCTGAGAATCCCTGGGAGAAAGATCGTAGTGATAGTCCAGACCTATCTCGCCTATTGCCACTACCTTTTCAAGACGTGACCATTCCCTTAGCTTTTCTATGTCCTTGTCCGTCATATCCTTTACGTCGTGAGGATGTACCCCTACCGCCGCATATATATAAGGATATCTTTCGGAAAGCTCTATGCTCTTTTGTGAGCTCTCCATATCTGCACCTATATTTATGATAGTATCCACTCCAAAGGCATGAGTTTCTTCTATTAATATGTCTCTGTTTTCGTCAAACTTTGCATCGTCATAGTGTGCATGGGATTCAAAATACATATTTACTCTCCTTTTGCATTAACATTCTGACCAACGGGTAAATATATGATCGATAGGTACTTAGTGAAAACGCAGTATGAATATAGTTGATGGGACTGTTGTACTAGATTTTTGTTTGTGTTAGTAAGGCGACCCTTCCACCAACCTTCGGTTGGTCCCCCTCCCCTCCGACGCTAACGCTAGGGGAGGTCGTTTACCGCAAGGCGGTGAAAGCAACTTAGTTGTTGTTTTTCTAAGTAAATAAGCGACTTTGAAAGACACACACCTTAACCTCCCCTAATCAGGGGAGGGGGACCGCCGTTAGGCGGTGGAGAGGTCATTTTTAAGTTAAACAAAAATTTAAACAACAGCCTTTTTTAAAAAGTACCTCAACTGATAATTGAGCCGCTTTCAATATCTCCGTCTACGGTAAGGAGTTTAACATTGCCCTCCTTATCCTCGGCAGCGGCTATCATACCCTCGCTTGTATACTTGCCCTTAAGCATTTTTCTGGGGGCAAGGTTAGTTATTACAACTACCTTTTTGCCTTTCATTTCCTCGGGCTTATACCACTTGGCTATGCCTGAAAGTATAGTCCTTGTTTCGTCGCCTATCTTCACGGTATTCTTCAACAGCTTGTTGGATTCAGGCACCTTTTCGCAGTCGATTATTTCGCCTACCTTCATTTCTACCTTGCAGAAATCGTCAATGGTGATATATTCAGGCTCTTCCTTCTTTTCAGCCTCGGCCTTCTGCCTTTCCATAAGAGCGTTTATCTTATCCTCGGTCTCCTTTGCGTCAAGTCTTGCAAAAAGTATCTGAGCCTTTGAAGTCACCTTATTTCCGCTGGGATATAAGCCGAATTTATCAAGGTCGTCAAAATCCCTTTTAGCTGCATTTAGCTGAGAGAGTATCTTCTCTGTGGTATCGGGCATAAAGGGCTCTAAAAGACAGGCACCTATGGTAATGCTTTCCACAAGGTTATAGAGTACTGTTGAAAGCCTGTCCTTCTTTGCCTCGTCCTTGCCCAGTATCCATGGCTCCGTTTCGTCAACATATTTGTTGCACCTCTTGAAGAGTGTAAATATCTCGGTAATGGCATCGGCTACTCTCAGCTTGTCCATTTTTGCCTCTACACGGGACTTGCATTCTGTAACTGTTTTCTTAAGGTCCTCGTCAACAGGCTCGCATACGTTGGTATTGCTTACAACACCGCCAAGGTATTTATTGGTCATGGAAATAGTCCTGTTTACAAGGTTGCCCAGTACATTGGCAAGGTCGGAATTTATTCTTTCCACCATAAGGTCCCAGGTGATTATGCCGTCATTGTCAAAGGGCATCTCATGGAGAACAAAATATCTTACGGCATCTACACCGAAAAGCTCCACAAGATCGTCGGCATATATTACGTTTCCGCTGGATTTACTCATCTTGCCGCCGTTCATTAAAAGCCATGGATGACCGAATACCTGCTTTGGCAGAGGTTCGCCAAGAGCCATAAGTATAATAGGCCAGTAAATAGTGTGGAAACGCACAATATCCTTTCCTATTAAATGGAGGTCGGCAGGCCACATCCTATTGTAGAGGTCTGAGGAATTGCCGTCACAGTCGTAGCCTATGCCTGTGATATAGTTAGAGAGAGCGTCTATCCACACATATACGATGTGCTTGTCATCAAAGTCCACGGGAATTCCCCACTTAAAGGAGGTCCTTGAAACACAAAGGTCCTGAAGTCCCGGAAGAAGGAAGTTATTCATCATTTCATTCTTTCTTGAAACAGGCTGTATAAATTCGGGATGTGTGTTTATATGCTCTATGAGTCTGTCTGCGTACTTGCTCAGTCTCAGGAAATATGCCTCCTCCTTTGCAGGGTGTACCTCCCTGCCGCAGTCGGGACACTTGCCGTCTACAAGCTGGCTCTCTGTCCAGAAGCTTTCACAGGGTGTGCAGTACATACCCTCGTAAACGCTCTTGTATATATCTCCCTGTTCGTAAAGCTTTTTGAATATTTTCTGTATCTGCTTTTCGTGATAGTCGTCGGTAGTCCTTATGAACTTGTCGTAGGAGGTGTTTACCATATCCCATATTCTCTTTATTTCGGCAGATACCTTGTCTACAAATTCCTTAGGCGTAACTCCCGCCTCTTTTGCCTTTTCCTCTATTTTCTGACCGTGTTCGTCAGTGCCTGTCTGGAAGAACACATCATAACCCTGCTGCCTTTTGAAGCGGGCGATACTGTCTGCCAGTACAGCCTCATAGGTATTGCCTATATGGGGCTTGCCTGAGGTGTAGGCAATAGCCGTTGTAATATAATACTTTCCCTTGCTCATAATATCCTCCTTTAATTTCTTTGCATTTTTGCTTAAAAATAAAAAATGCCGTCCTCTTACAAAGGACGACTTATCGTGTTACCACCTTATTTCATCTGTATCTCGCAATACAGACCTCATCGGGTACAGGTACATACCCCGGCGCTGTAAAGGGCGCTTCCCATCGCAGCCTGTGCATAAATGCAGTCGGTGCGCGGCTCCAAGACCATATTCGGCAATGTCCACGATGCTCTCTCTCACCAACGGGAGCTCTCTGTAAACAGGTGCAGAGCCTACTCTTCTTTTCACAGCCTTTTTCCTTATGGTTGATATAATAACACAGCCCCTTTATTTTGTCAATAAAAACTTTTGCCATATCCCTACTTATATGGTATACTTAGGTAAATAAAAAACCTTTATATTTTTTAACATAAGGAGAAAAATATGTATAAACTGATAGCAACGGACTGTGACGGAACAATACTGGACAGCGAAGGCTTTCTGCCCGAAGAAATAATAAGGGTGTTCAGAAAGCTCAATGATATGGGCATACATATACTGCCTGTTACGGGGCGAAACGATATAATAGCAAGAGATTATATCGATGAGCTTGACATAGGCTGTCCCGTTATAGGCTGCAACGGCGCAACTCTGGTAAATTTCAGCACAGGCGAAAGATTTTTCACAAGGTCTATAGACAAGGCGTCTGTTATAAGGTTTATGGATATATGCAAAAGCTTTGATACACCGTGCAAGATATTTACAACGGATACTCAGTATACAAACAGCAGAGTGCTTTACGAGGGCGGTATAAATCTTATAACCGTAGGCTATAAGAAAAAGATGACCTATTCTATAGAAACTATACTTGTAGAGGACATATACTCTGTGGCGGACAAGGACAATATAATAAAATGCGTTGTGGTAAATAACGATGTAGACTTCGTGCTGAGGGTAAGGGATGCCATAAACAGGGAAATACCTGAGCTTAAGGCAGTGCAGTCCAACTGGAACTGCATAGACATAAACAGGCGGGATGTATCAAAGGGCGCAGCGGTACTGGACTATGCCAAAATGCTCAATATAAAGGCGGAGGAAATAATAGCCTTCGGCGACAGCGAAAACGACCTTTCCATGATAGAGGCGGCAGGCTTGGGCGTAGCAGTGGGAAATGCCGACGACTGCCTTAAAAAGAGGGCAGATATGATATGCGATACCAATGACAATTTAGGTGTGGCTAAGGTACTGAGGGAGATCTATAATATTTAAAGAGGGTATGTAATATGAAGAAATTGCTTTTACTTGTAAATATACATTCGGGAAAGGGAATAGTTGAGGAACAGCTGCCTGCCATAATAAATTATTACAATAAGGCAGGCTATGAGGTTACGGTATATATTTCTCAGTACAGCGGACATATATGCGAGATAGCGCGTACAAGGGGAGAGGATTTTGACGTCCTTGTGTGTAGCGGAGGTGACGGCACTCTGAATGAGGCTGTAAACGGCATAGCCGACCTTGTTAAAAAGCCTGTGCTGGGCTATATACCCGCAGGCTCTACAAACGACTTTGCCGCCAGTATGGGCATACCCCTTAATATAGAGGACAGCTATAAAAAGGCAATAGACGGTGAGATATTTGATCTGGACATAGGCAAAATAAACGACAGGCATTTTGTATATGTGGCAGGCTTCGGATTGTTTACAAATATATCCTATGAAACACCTCAGAATATGAAAAACCTACTGGGCTATCAGGCATATCTTCTGGAGGGTCTGCGCCAGCTTGCAAACATAAAGAGCTATAAGCTTGAAATAGAGTATGACGGCGGTGTCATAAAGGACGATATAATGATAGGTCTTGTGTCCAACTCCAACTCTATAGCAGGTATGAAAACTATATTCAAAAATTATGCCGATCTTAACGACGGTCTTTTCGAGGTCCTTCTTGTAAAAGCCCCCAAGAATGTGAATGTGGTCAAAAGCATTATAGCAAGCATTGTTGAAAAGGACTTCGATTCAGAGCTTTTCTACAGCTTTAAGACCTCCCGTATCTCTGTAAAATGTGAAGAGGATATAAGCTGGACTATGGACGGAGAGTACTGCGGCAGCTTTAAGGAAACGGATATTTCCGTGCTTAATAAGGCTGTGGATATTAGGCATTGACGGATTTGTGCATTAAATTTTTGTTTAGCGTAGTAACTCGACCCTTCCACCAACCTTCGGCATCAGCACTTTCGGCTTCGCCGAAAGCCGACCTACGGTCGTCAGAACTTTTACCTTCGGTAAAAGCGATACTTTGTATCGTCGGATAAATCTTTCCGATTCAATTCCGATAAATCTTTCGGTGCAATGTCCCCCTCCCCTTGCAACCTCTCCACC
>CANQBJ010000044.1 GCA_947589665.1 uncultured Clostridia bacterium | reverse complement strand
TTTCACAGTCTTTTTCATGGCTGTATACATCTCCTTAAATCATTTTTCATATCTATGCATGCCTGTCTTGCCGCCTGCGCAAAGTTTCTTTCATCGTTATAGCAGTGCTTGTATTCCTCCTTCATATGCGCCGCTATGATACCTCTTGAAGAGTTTACTATAGCGCCTAAGCCCTGAGAGTTAAAGCAAACTGCCAGGTCCTCTGCCTTTCCGCCCTGTGCGCCGTAGCCGGGTACAAGGAAGAAGGTATGAGGCATTACCTCTCTTAATCTCTTTGCCTGTTCGGGATGAGTAGCGCCAACAACAGCTCCCACACTGCTGAAGCCGTACTGACCTATAAGCTCACTGCCCCATTTCTCTATAAGAGCGCCTACCCTTTCATAAATAGGCACACCGTCAACCAAAAGGTCCTGTATCTCTCCGCTGTTGGGGTTGGAGGTCTTTGCAAGTACAAAAAGTCCCTTTTCATAGGCCTGGCAGTCCTTTAAGAAAGGAGTTATGGAATCGGAGCCAAGGTACGGATTAAGTGTTATGAAATCCTGTGGAAAGCCCTCGTACTCCGTATCCTCTATTGTCACTCTGCCTATATGACCGTCTGAATATGCCTCAGCCGTAGATGCTATATCACTTCTCTTTATATCGCCTATTACTATAAGCTCTTTGAGTTTTGCATATTCGCAGGTCTTTACATATGCCTTAAGACCTTCTATGCCGTATCTCTCATACATTGCTATCTGCGGCTTTACAGCGGGAACAATATCGTATACGGCATCTATAATGTATTTGTTGAACTTATACATTGACTTTGCCGCAGCCTTTGGCGTATGTCCGTACTTTAAATAGTACTTATCCGTTATAAAAGCAGGTATATAGTTTAATCTGGGGTCAAGTCCCACTACTGTTGGGTTGCCTGTTTCCTTTATTCTGTCTATAAGTCTGTCTATTATCATGTACTCATCTCCTTATCTGTATTCTTCCGTAAGCTTGCCGTTTTCAACTATTATATTTCCGCCGCATATGGTGTAAAGCACCTTGCCCTTTACCTCTCTGCCATTATATGGCATATTCTTGGCTTTGGACACCATTTTTCTGACATCTATGCTGTACTCGACATTGGGGTCTGCTATTGTTATATCGGCTATGGCGCCGACGCTTAATCTGCCCTTTTCACTGCCCAATATTTTGGCAGGATTATAACTCATCTTTTCAACAAGCTGTGTTGGGGTCAGCCAGCCCTTGTCCACAAGCTCCGTGAAGCTTAAGGCAAAGGAGGTTTCAAGTCCCGTTATGCCGTTTGCAGCCTTTTCAAATTCGCAGTTCTTGTCGTCTATGTGATGAGGCGCATGGTCTGTGGCGATCACTTCTATGATATTGTCCTTAAGAGCCTGTCTTATCGCCTCTCTGTCCTCCCTGCTCCTCAGTGGAGGATTCATCTTGAAGTTGGCATCGTAGTCCGTAATATCCTCGTCGCAGAGTGTGAAGTAATGGGGCGCCGTTTCGGCAGTCACATTGACTCCCTTTGCCTTGCCCTCCTCTATAAGTCGGACGCTTCCCCTTGTACTCATATGGCACAGGTGAAGCTGACAGCCCGTAGCTCCCGCAAGTATGATATCCCTTGCCACTATAAGCTCTTCAGAGTCATTGCCTATTCCCTTAAGACCAAGTATTGAGGCTCTTTCCCCTGCATTCATTGAACCCTTTGCAAGTCTTATCTCCTCGCAGTGGTCAAATACGGGAAGGTTGAACATTCTTGAATATCGCATTGCATTCTTCATAAGGGAGGGATCGTCTACCGATCTTCCGTCCTCGGATATGGCGCAGGCGCCTGCCGCCGCCATTGTGCCTATGTCCGCAAGCTCTTCGCCTTTTTGTCCCTTAGTAATGGCGCCTATGGGAAGTATGTTTATGACAGCATTCCTCTTGGGACTTAAGGCATACTCTATAAGCACTGCATTGTCTGTAACAGGGTCTGTATTAGGCATTGTACACACAGTCGTAAAGCCGCCTACCGCCGCTGCCCTTGAGCCTGTCGCAATAGTTTCCTTATTTTCATAGCCAGGCTCCCTGAAATGCACATGAAGGTCTATAAGCCCCGGCATTACCCACATACCCTCGGCATCTATGACCTTGTCGGCTTTCTCAGTGATATCTTTACAGACCTCGGCTATCCTATTGTCCTTTACAAGTACGTCCATAATAGCGTCTACGCTGTTGCAGGGGTCAATTACTCTGCCGTTTTTAATAAGTATACTGCTCATAAATAACCTCCTATATCCTTGAATTATTTTCGGTAAGCAGCTTAAGTATAGCCATTCTCACCGCTACGCCGTTCTTTACCTGTACCGTTATAACGGAGTTCTTACCGTCTATTACATCTGTACTCAGTTCAACACCTCTGTTTACGGGACCCGGGTGCATTACAAGTACGTCCTTCTTGGCATATCTAAGCATATCGCTGTCCACTCCGAAAAGGCTTGAATACTCTCTTAAATTCGGGAAAGGCATATTCCTCTGTCTTTCAAACTGTATTCTAAGTCCCATTACCACATCGGCATCCCTTATGGCTGAGGGTATATCCGTGCTTACCTGTACGCCTAAGCTTTTCATAGAATTGCTTACAAGTGTGGAAGGTCCTGCAAGAATAACCTTTGCCCCTAGCTTAGTAAGACCAAAGGCATTGCTCCTTGCTACTCTGGAGTGAGATATATCTCCCAGTATCACTACCTTAAGCCCTTCAAAGCCGCCCTTTCTCTCAAGTATGGTATATAGGTCCAGAAGCGCCTGTGTAGGATGCTCATTTGAGCCGTCTCCTGCATTTATGACGCTTGCCTTTACATTCCTTGCCAGCAGATGCGCGGCTCCTGTCAGCTGATGACGTATTATCATTACGTTAGTACCCATCTGGTCAAGCGTCACGCCTGTATCTATAAGGCTTTCGCCCTTTGATACGCTGCTTGTTGCCACACCTAAGTCCTTTACTATGGCTCCCTGATATTCGCCTGCCAGCATAAAGGACATTTTGGTTCTTGTGCTGTTTTCATAGAACAGAGTTACGATACTGCTTTTTTCAAGACTTTTGTCCCTGAGCTTGGGATCGTCTATCCTGGCTTTCATCTCTTTGGCAGTATTAAGTATAGTCATTATTTCATCTGCGCTTAATTCCCTTAGTCCCAGAAGGTCTTTTCTCTTATACATAGCTTTCCTCCATTCCTATAAAATTTACTCAAAAAAAAAGACAATAAAAGGAATTAAAACAAAACCTCAAATCGTCTTTCAAAACCACATTCAAAAGAAAACAAAGGAACAAAGTACTTATGCCATATACTATCGATAATGCCTATGTACAACATAGTGACCCTCCTTTTCTTTAGTTCATATATCTTTAAGATTTTAACACCTATATCATATTTTGTCAACTGATTTGGGAAAAAATAATTGTGAATTTTTGTAAACGAACGGAGGCATCAAATGATGCCTCCGCAGACTGTCGGAAAAGTTTAATTTTAACTCAAAAAAATCAACGAAATGAATGACTTGTAAAAAGCGCAGGTCGTATTAAATTTTTGTTTATGTTGGTAAGGCGACCCTTCCACCAACCTTCGGTTGGTCCCCCTCCCCTCCGACGCTAACGCTAGGGGAGGTTATTTACCGTAAAGGCTGTGACAGCAGCTTAGTTGTTGTTTTTTCTAAGTAAATAAGAGCTTTTGCAAAACACCCGCCTAAAGCTCCCCTTCGCAAGGGGAGCTGTCAGCCGCGGCAAAAGCTCATATAAAAATAGCTGTGAGCGGGGCTGACTGAGAGGTCGATACTAACATAAACAAAAATTCATCTAAAATCAAAGAAACTGCCGCAATAGCTTATTTTTCTTTAACGCTTTGTGCGGCAGTCCCTTTGGAGGCATCAAATAATGCCTCCGATTGTTTACCATCTCTTGGTCTTATTCTTTATTTCTTCCTTTATCTCGGCTATAAAGTCATTAAGCTTATATGAGCCTAAGTCCTCAGCCTTGCACCTTACAGAAAGGGTGCCATCGTTGGCCTCTTTCTCTCCTACTACAACGATGTAAGGCACTCTTTCATTTCTTGCCTCTCTTATCTTATAGCCTATCTTTTCGGCTCTGTGATCTGTTTCAACTCTTATGCCCTCTTCCTCAAAAGCAGCCTGTACCTTTGATGCATAGTCTGAATACTTATCTGAAATAGGCAGTATCTTCACCTGTACGGGAGCAAGCCATGTCGGGAAATGTCCTGCAAAATGCTCGATAAGTATACCTATAAATCTTTCTATAGAGCCGAAACAAACTCTGTGTATCATAACGGGACGCTTTTTTTCGCCGTCCTTGTCCGTATACTCAAGCTGAAATCTCTCAGGCAGCTGCATATCCAGCTGTATTGTGCCGCACTGCCATGTTCTGCCTAAGGAGTCCTCTAAGTGGAAGTCTATCTTAGGTCCGTAGAAAGCGCCGTCACCCTCGTTTATAACATAATCTCTGCCCAGATCGTCAAGAGCGCCCTTTAAGCCCTCTGTAGCTCTTTCCCAGTCCTCATCTGAGCCCATAGAGTTTTCGGGTCTTGTGGAAAGCTCAATGTGATAGTTGAAGCCAAAGAGAGTATAGACCTCGTCTATAAGGGCTACAACGCCCTTTATCTCGTCCTTTATCTGATCGGGAGTCATAAATATATGGGCATCGTCCTGTGAGAAGCAGCGCACTCTCATAAGTCCGTGAAGAGCGCCGCTCTTTTCATGACGGTGAACAAGACCTATCTCACCTGCCCTTATAGGCAGATCCCTGTAGGAATGAGGCTCCTGCATATACACAAGCATACCGCCGGGGCAGTTCATGGGCTTTATGGCAAAGTCCACATCGTCTATTTTTGTAGTATACATATTTTCCTTATAGTGATCCCAGTGGCCTGAACGCTCCCAAAGCTGTCTGTTGAGCATCATAGGCGTCTGTATCTCTACATAGCCTGCCTTTTTGTGTATCTCTCTCCAGTACTCCAGCAGAGTGTTCTTTAATACCATACCCTTTGGAAGGAAGAATGGGAAGCCGGGGCCCTCGTCAAGAAGGCAGAAAAGCCCCAATTCCTTGCCAAGCTTTCTGTGATCTCTCTTCTTTGCCTCTTCAAGCATATTGATATATTCTTCAAGATCGGATGCCTTTGTATAAGCCGTTGCATAAAGGCGTACAAGCATCTTGTTCTTCTCGCTGCCTCTCCAGTAGGCGCCTGCCACACTCATTATCTTAATAGCCTTGCAGGGCTTTGTACTCATAAGGTGAGGACCTGCGCAAAGGTCTGTGAACTCGCCCTGTCTGTAGAAAGAAATAACGGCGTCCTCGGGAAGATCGTTTATAAGCTCTACCTTGTAAGGCTCGTTCTTCTCCTCCATAAATTTGATCGCCTCTTCTCTTGGCAGCTCAAACTTCTCTATTGGCAGATTTTCCTTCACTATCTTCTTCATCTCTGCCTCTATCTTCTCAAAATCCTCGGGATTAAATGTAATATCGTCAAAGTCATAGTAAAATCCGTCCTCCGTAGAGGGACCTATTGCCAGCTTAGCCTGGGGATAAAGTCTTTTGACTGCCTGAGCAAGTATGTGAGACGCCGTATGTCTGAAGGCTCTCTTACCCTCAGGTGTATCGAAAGTACATATAGCTACCTCGCAGTCCTCTGTGACCTCCTTCCTGAGATCAACAACATCGCCGTTTATCATACCGCAGCAGGCATTTCTTGCAAGACCCTCGCTTAAGTCCTTTGCGATATCCAGTATAGTAGTGCCGCTTTCATAAGCCTTTTTGCTGCCGTCCTTCAAAGTAACATTTACCATTTTTTACACTCCTTTTCAGTTAAATAAAAAACGGTAACCCTCCCCGTAAGGGACGAGTTACCGTGGTTCCACCCTAATTGCATTTCTGCCTCTTCTGTGACCTGTAACGCGGTCAGACGTGCTTTATTAGAGCAGGCTCCGAGGTGGTTTTCACAAATGCGGTCATAAGATAATCACAGCAATTTATCTCTCTCTGTAATGCTCTGCACAGGCTACTGTCCTCGTCATTGCCTTAATTATTTTCATTATATATTCTTTGATGGGTTATGTCAAGGTATATTTTTTATTCCTCAGTATTTTCCTCTTCCTCAGCAGGCTTTTCAGCATACTTGCCTGTCTTGTTAAGGCAGTCTCTGAATTCGTCACCCGTTACCTTTTCCTTATCTATAAGGAGCTTGGCTGTTCTGTGAAGAGCGTCCATATCCGATGAAAGTATACTATATGCTCTGTTGTAGGCTTCCGTTATGATCTTCTTTACCTCAGAGTCTATTTCCGTAGCGACTTCCTCGCCGTAGTTCCTGCCGTGGCCTATATCTCTGCCCAGGAATACGTCATGGTTTTCATCACCATAGAGTATAGGACCAAGCTTATCGCTCATACCATATCTTGTTACCATTATCCTGGCAAGCTTTGTAGCCTGTTCTATATCTCCGCTTGCGCCCTGTGTTATATCGTCGAATATAAGCTTTTCAGCAACACGTCCGCCAAAAGTGGCAACTATTGTCTGCTCCATTTCACTTCTGAATTCAAAGCCCTTTTCCTCTGGCATAGGCATAGTATAGCCTCCTGCTCTGCCTACGGGTATGGTAGATACCGTATGGACAGGGCTCAGATCGGGAAGCTTTTCAAAGAGGATAGCATGACCCGCCTCGTGGTATGCAGTTATCCTTCTCTCCTTTTCGGTCACTACTCTTGACTTTTTCTCAGTGCCGAGAGCCACCTTTATAAAGGAGTCCTTAATATCCTTCTGTGATATGAATTTCTGATTGTGCCTTGCGGCAAGTATGGCTGCCTCGTTCAAAAGATTTTCAAGGTCGGCACCTGTAAATCCCTGAGTAGTCTTGGCGATCTCTTCAAGGTCTACATCCGGACCCATTTTCTTGCCCTTTGAATGTACCTTCAATATAGCCTCTCTACCCTTTACGTCGGGAGAGCCTACATATATCTGTCTGTCAAAACGACCCGGTCTTAAAAGAGCAGGGTCAAGTATATCGGGACGGTTGGTAGCAGCCATTATTATAATGCCTTCGTTTACGCCAAAGCCGTCCATTTCAACAAGTAACTGGTTAAGGGTCTGCTCTCTCTCGTCATGGCCGCCGCCTAAGCCTGCGCCTCTCTTACGTCCTACTGCATCTATCTCGTCAATGAACACAAGACAGGGTGTGTTCTTCTTAGCCTGGTCAAAAAGGTCTCTTACTCTTGAAGCGCCTACGCCTACGAACATTTCCACAAAATCAGAGCCTGAAATTGAGAAAAAGGGTACTCCCGCCTCGCCTGCAATAGCCTTGGCAAGAAGTGTCTTGCCTGTACCGGGAGGGCCTACCATAAGCACACCCTTTGGTATTCTTGCGCCAAGATCGATGAACTTTCTGGGCTGCTTAAGGAATTCAACTATTTCCTCTACCTCAGCCTTTTCCTCGTCAAGACCTGCAACGTCCTGAAAGGTCGTTTTCTTATCGGAGTCTGACTGGAGCTTTGCTCTGGCTCTTCCGAAATTCATAACCTTTCCTCCGCCTGCTCCGCCTCTGAACTGCTGGAACATCATAAATATGAGAAATCCTATTATTACAATAGTGATTATTGTAAATACAATAGACATAGCACTCCCTGCTTTTGACGGCGCAACGGTTATTACCTTAAGACCATTGGTCACTGCCGCATTATTCAGGATATCCATAAATCCATCCATATTAGGTATGCTCACTGTATATGGCTGACCCTCCTTGGGATGGATATAGGCAGCGCCTGAGTTGCTTACATCGGAAGAACGCTGTACCTCAACGGTATCCACCTGATCATTGACTATCTGAGTGATCATATCATTATATGCAAGCTGAGTCTGTGTCCCCGTAAGACCATTCATATTCTTGGCAAGAACAATCGCCGCTATAATAATGACAAAGATCACAACATACATTATTATACTTCTCAATAAATTATTCTTCAAAACTTAACCTCCCTGTAAAGGCTGTACCTTATGTATTATCCATATTTTATTATGATAACATATTATCCCCTATAATTCAATAAGAAATTTTTTATGTAATTCGACATCAAATTTATGAAACTGCATCATGGGTCTCTCTATGCTTTTTCCTTTTGCTGATACCTACCTTCTGGTACCATATACCGCATATAAAGGCAGTAAAGGGAATGGTCAGAAGAATTCCCAGACTTCCCACAAGAGCCTGCATTATCTCCATAATTATCTTTTCCTTGTTAAGAAGCTCAAATACAGAACTGTTGTACAATATCTGAAGTACTGTGGTAGCCATGGCAGAGCCTATGTAAGCAAGTACAAGGGTATTTGCCATAGTACCCATCATATCACGTCCTATTACCATACCGCTTTTGTAAAGCTCTGCGGGGCTCATTTTGCCCACCTTTGACTTAAGCTCGTGGAGTGATGAGGACATACTCATTGCAACATCCATTACGGCGCCCATAGCTCCTATGGTAACAGAGGCAAATATAATGCCAAGCAGGTCTATATCAGGCAGTTCAAGTATAAGCCTTTGGGTATCTGCGTCCATAAGTCCGTTCCAGTTAAGGAGTTTATTCATTATAACCGTTATTATGCCTGCTATAAGCACACCGCCTGTGCAGCCCGTTATAGCCATTACAGACTTTATATTAAGTCCGTTTACTATAAGGAGAGTCATAAGTATCGTATATACACATATTATAATTGCCCATACATATATATTCTTGCCTGCTATAACTGCGGGAACAAGCACTGTAAATACTGCAAGGCAAGTAAATAAAAGCGATACAAGAGTATTAACTCCCTTTCCTCTGCCAAAGAAGAGCAAAAGCGCCACAAATACGGCTGCAAGCCACAAAACGGTAGTTGTCCTTACATAATTTGTAAACTGCCATTGGTTATCTATAGAACAGTCCATAAGTATTTTGTCTCCTACCTCAGCCTCCTTGACCGCAACCGTAGGATCGTTCTCATTTACTATCTGTACGCCTATTACCTCTTCACCTGTCTTTTTTATTGCGGCAGAGAAATATACCTCTCTGTCACCTGTCTGCTCGTTGTGTTTTACCTCTCTTATGGCAAGTATCTCAGCCTCTACATTGGTAATATCGCTTTCCTCATTGCCCAAAAGCTTGTAATCCGTACCGCTTACCGCCATTTTATGACCCACATATATAAATACGATACTCAAAACCACAACTATAATGTATACCAGTCTCTGAAAAGCCTTGTCTTCCATTTTTATCCTTCTTTCTAGCCCTTTTTATATTGATTTTACCACATATTTTAAAAAAATCTATAGTTTATGTAAATTTTAATCAAATATTAAAATATTATTGAAACCACAATAAATAACCGAGTAAAATACAGCGGCATGGGTGTGGCGACTGTGCTGCCGAAAAGCAGGCATATATACCAGGCAGAAGAAAAATATATTTTAACAAAAAATAAAGCCCCTCTATGTGGCTTAAATAATTGCTTTTTCATAAAGCAAAAAATATTTTTAAAAAAATTTTTAAAAATGGATTGACTTTTGGATATCCATATGTTATTATGACAGTACAGCAAGGGCAACAAGCCCAAGTAAGTACGGCGGCAAGTGCCGGAAAGGAGAATTAAATGCAGGAAGTTATGACAAACGAACAGATGTACACAATGTTAAAAATGATTATTGAGATTCTCAACGGTTGCAAAGACCTAGAGGAAGCCAAAGCAAAAATTGAAGCCTTGCTTAACAAATAAGCAAGGCAAACCACAAACACAAGGCGGTACTTGCCACCGCCTTGGCAGTTTAATAATAGCACAAATAAAGGCAAGAGTAAAGGGGGTTTTTATAATTAATACCTCAAAAATGGGTAGACCTACTGAAGCCCCGAAGACTAATCAATATCGTATAAGGCTTACGGATGCTGAACTTGAAACATTAAATAAATGTTGTGAAGTCACAGGTTTATCAAAAGCTGATGTTATAAGGTTAGGAATTCAAAAGGTTTACAACGATAATTAATAAAAAGGTGCAGGCACTCCAGTCTCCAAACTAACAGCCTACACCACAACGCAACACTTACAATGAGTATTGCAATAAATATTATAGCAAAAAACAATCCTCCTTACAAGTGTTTGAAATAATAATTTTCAAACATTTCAAGGAGGATTTTCTTGAAAAAGATAACAAATAAATTTGATTACTTATCTCACAGGCGGATATTTGCTGAACAGTTCGGTAACACCGTCATATACAGCCTGTCCTACTGCGTCTATATTTTCATTCATCATATTTGCCTCGCCTGCATTGCTTATAAAGCCTATCTCTATAAGTGTGGCAGGAATAACGGATTGTCTTAATACTATCCAGTTTTCGCTCTTTACCTTCCTGTTTACGGTACCAAGCTTTTCAAGTAGCTGATTTAACATTTCCGCCGCAAGAGTATAGCTTGTAAGTCCATTGCCCTGATCGTTGGGATAAAGGCTGTAGGTCTCCGTACCTGTAGCCGTTGTGTTTGTAGCGGAATTGATATGTATGGATATAAATGCGTCGCCTACCTCGTTGCCAAGGTTCGTTCTGTCGTCAAAGCTGGGATAGGTATCCGTTGCTCTTGTGACATAGCACTTTATTTTGCCATCGTAGTCAAATTTCTTCTTGGCGCTTAAAAGCATACGCAATGTAAGGTCCTTTTCAACAAGGCCGTTTGCCTGAGCCCCCGGATCATCGCCGCCGTGGCCTGCGTCCAGTACTATTATCTTGTCATACTTTTCCTTAGGAAATACAGGCGTAAAGTATACATAGCCGTTTTCCTGAGTCACCTTCATGGCAAGTATCATATTTTCATCAAAGGACACAGAGGTCTTTTCAGGTGTGACCGTGACCGTACACTTGCTTATCTTCTCCGAAAGGGGATTAAAGGTCTCATTGTTAATAAGAGAAGTAAGGTTTACAGGGATCTCACAGGTGTAATTGAGATCATAATAATCATCGTAGTGTATAATGCTTGATGTATTTATTACACCCGAGCTATTCTTTATATAAAATCTGTCGTTATCGTAGTCATACCCGAAATTGCCGTTTGCTGCGGCATTTGAAGATGTACCGGCATTCCCTGTACTTACGGGAGCCTTTGTCGGAAATTCTGTTTTCTTTTCCGCAGCAGTTGTAGTTGCTGCCTCTGTTGTTGCTTCCGTAGTGGTAGTCGTTGTTGTCGTGGTAGTGGTTGTCGTGGTAGTGACAGTCGTTGCAACTGTAGTTTCCTCGTCCTTAGTCTTTATATTGGCGATCCTGGTATCCTTGTTCCAGTCTATATCAAAGCCTAAGGCAGTAGACACGAACCTCAGAGGTATCATAGTCTTGTTGTTTATGATCTTCGCCTCTGTCTGCATAGTGTGTGGGGTGCCGTTTACATAAGCCTTCTTGGAGCCTATGGGTATCATTACCTTGTTATTGCCGTAAACCACAAATACCTGTTCTATTTCCTTCTGCCATGTGACCTTGGCTCCAAGTCCCTCAAACACCTCTCTTGCAGGCACAAGAGAATATCCGTTGAGTATAATAGGCGGCATAGGCAGATCAGTCAGTTTTTTGCCGTCTATGGCAACAAAAACCTCCTCGGCATTATATTTGTGATCCTGATAATCATATCTCAGATTAAGGCTAATGTACCTGTTGTTGGATGCAAATACCATATTGGGCATCAGAAGTACAAGACACAGAATAAATGCCGTTATTTTCTTAAACCTCATTTTCATCACTCTCCCTTTATAATGCAGGTATTATACCATACTTTAGCACAAAAAGGAATTGCTTTAACAGATATGTAAATAAAACGTAACAATTTTTTAATATAGATAACGGTTATCGGCAAAAAAGACACCAATAAATGGTGTCTTTAAAAATTGCGTTTTACAAATTTTTCGATCCTGTTAGCGCCCTCGACTATATCTCTCATGGATGTTGCATATGATATCCTTATGTAATTCTTTACACCAAAGGCGTCCGAAGGCACAACCGCTACATTATAGTGATCAAGGAGTACCCTTGCCGCATCTGTGCTGTCATTGAGCATTACTCCCTTTACCTCGTGTCCCAAAAGCTTGGAAACATCTACAAAGAGATAAAAGGCGCCCTTTGGAAGTATAGAACTGAGAAGAGGTATATCGGATATCCTCTGGGCTATGAAATCCCTTCTGTGCTGAAATTCCTTAAGCATAAGCTCTACCTCGCTCTTATCTCCTCTAAGAGCCTCAAGAGCCGCCATCTGAGCGACGGAATTGACATTTGAAGTAGAGTTAGACTGTATATTTGCTATTGCCTGAGCTATATCTCTGTTTGATGCAGAATAGCCTACTCTCCACCCCGTCATGGAAAAGCTTTTTGAAAAGCCGTCTATGACGATAGTCCTTTCCTTTATCTCCTTACCGAGAGAAGCAATGCTTGTATGCCTTAATTTTCTGCTGTAAATAAGCCTTTTATATATCTCATCGGATATAACATATATATCCTTTTCCACTGCAAAATCAGCTATTTTCCTAAGCTCGTCCTCGGAATATACGGCGCCTGTAGGATTGTTGGGGCTATTGATGATAAGAGCCTTTGTCTTAGGTGTAAATGCCTCTTCAAGCTGATCTACGCTTACCTTGAAAAGATTTTCCTTTCTGGTCTGCACTATAACGGGAACACCGTATACCATATTTACGATATCCACATAGCTGTTCCAGTAGGGAGCGAGAATAATGACCTCATCGCCGGGATCGATAATAGCCGAGAAGGCATTTTTCAATGCGTGCTTGCTGCCGTTGGATATAACTATATCCTCAGGCTCATATTCAAGCCCATCGTTGCTAAGCTCTTCGGCAACAGCCTTTCTCAGATCATATATACCCTCGTAGGGAGTATATTTTGTAAAATTTTCATTTATAGCCCTTATGGCAGCCTCTTTAATATTTTCAGGAGTATTGAAGTCAGGCTCGCCTGCGCTGAAATTAATAACGTCTACGCCCTCCGCCTTTCTTCTGTTTGCCTCGGCGGACAGGGACAAAGTAGTAGACGGCCTTATTTTTAACGCCATATCTGATAATTTCATATACACACCCCCTTGCTTGTATACATAGATTTTACACCAAACTACAAATTATTTCAAGTAAAATAAGAAATAAGTTTTTACCATTTAAAAAAGCCTATCATATTATTATAGAATATATTGTCTGCAATACCTCTGCCCCATACCTCTTCTATTCTGTTATACAGTATATAGAGCTTGCTTACGTCGCCCATATTTTCGGGGCAGACGGAAATGCCGTCATAGTCGCAGCCAAGGGCGATATTATTTTCTCCCATAATACCCATTATATGGTCAATATGCCTTATAATATTGTCAAGGCTGCCCCTTTCGCCGTCTACAAAGGGCGGGTAAAGATTGATGCCTACCATACCCCCTGTTTCCGCCATAGCCCTTAGCTGATCGTCTGTAAGATTTCTGCAATGTCCGCATAACGCTCTTGAATTGGAATGTGTGGCTATAAACGGCTTTTGCGAAATGTTGTACACATCCCAGAAGCCCCTGTCGTTAAGATGCGATACGTCTATGAGCATATCCATATCGTTCATTTCTCTTATTACCGCCTTGCCGAAATCCTTAAGCCCCTTGTCGATACCTGATACAGCGCCGTAGCCTATTTCATTTTCGTTGTTCCATGTAAGTGTCATAAGTCTTACTCTTCTTTCACCGAGGCAGTAAAGCTTATCCATATCGCCCTCCAATGCCTCTCCGCCCTCTACGGAAAGTATGGCTCTTACCTTACCTTCATCGCTGATGTCGGAGGTAATATATTCACTGTGATCAATCAACTGCTTTTCAAAAAAATCTATTGCCCTTACGGTATTTTCATAAGCCTTGTCAAGATAGGGCATATCCAGCCATACGGCAAATATCTGCACTGCTCTTTTGAATTTTTTAAGTCTTTCTATATCCAGATGAAGATCGTTTTTATATAAATTTTTATTCTCCCACATAGCCTTTGTGAGAGTATCGCAATGGCAGTCAAAAATATCAAACACAAAAAACACCGACCTTTCGTATAAAATAACATACCTCAGAGCAAAATAACATCGGGAGGTGATATATATATGTCAGCAAATCGTTCTATCAAGTGCAGAGTAAACTCATGTAAATACCATGACAGCAGCGCAGAATACTGTACTCTTACTGATATAGTAGTCGGCAAGGACTGCGACTGTGCAAAGGATTGCTGTGAAACTGAGTGCTTATCCTTTGAATATATGTAAGACAAGCTGTAATTATTATCGGAACTCTTGTTCCGATAATAATTATAACACTTGCAAGTTTCAATTATCAATGGTAAAATCATAAAAGAGGTGAGCAATATGAAAAACTCAGTTATAATAGCGGCATCAGGCGCAGGAAAAAGAATGAAGAGCAGCGTCAAAAAGCAATATATGGAGCTTAAGGGCAGAATGATACTGGATTACACCATAGATGCCTTTAACAAAAGCAAATACATAGATGAGATAGTTATAGTATGCAGCAGGGGCGACATTATGTATGTAGAAGAACAGATAGTTATTAAAAACGGCTATAACAAGGTAATATGCACTACATCAGGCGGCAAAGAAAGACAGGATTCCATATACAGCGGACTTAAGGAGGTATCTCCCGACTGCGATGTTGTGCTTATACACGACGGTGTCCGTCCCTTCATAGAGGGGAAGTACATAAAGGAGCTTACGGAGGCAGCCATGGAATACGGCGGCTGCGTTATGGGAGTAAGGGTAAAGGATACTATTAAGGTATGCGATGATGACAATTATATTACGGCTACGCCTGAAAGAGCCACGCTCTGGGCAGCCCAGACGCCTCAGTGTTTCAGATATGACGTTATAACAAAGGCATATGAAAAGGCTTTTAAAGAGGGTTATTACGGCACAGACGACAGTATGCTCGCCGAAAGGCTGGGCATAAGGATAAAGATGATAGAGGGCAGCTACAACAATATAAAGATCACTACTCCCGAAGACCTTTATATGGGAGAAATGATACTGGAGAAGAAAAATGGCATTTAAGTTAAATTTCAGCGAAAAAATAGAGGATATTAATTCAACTGCATATGTATATGACCACAGCAGCGGAGGAAAGCTTGTGTATATTGAAAACGAGGACACGGAAAGAGTGTTTTCAATAGCCTTCAGGACGCTGCCTGAAAACAGCAAGGGCGCCGCACATATAGTGGAGCATTGTGTACTCTGCGGTTCGGATAATTACAATGTAAAGGACCCTTTCAATATACTGGATAAGGGTTCGATACACACATATCTCAATGCCATGACCTATTCCGACAGGACGATATACCCTGTTGCGGGAACCAACGAAAAGGATTTCAAGGCAATGATAAGAGTGTACTGCGACGCGGTTTTCAATCCTCTTATGTACAAAAACCGGGGTATATTTTTACAGGAGGGCTGGCACAGTGACGGAAAGGCGCTTAACGGAGTTGTACTCAACGAAATGAAGGGTGTATATTCCGACAGCCGGGTCATACTTGACGAGGCAGTTGCAGCTCAGGTATATAAAAATACGCCCTATAGCTATGACTCCGGAGGCGATCCGAAATACATTACCGATCTGAGCTATGAGGAATTTCTGGCATTTCACAGCAAGAATTACCACCCCTCAAACTCTGTGATATATCTGTACGGAAAGCTGGATATTGAGGAATATCTCAGTCTGTTGGACAATGAATTTCTGAATAAATATGAATATCGTCAAAGTAATATTGACTTTGATTTCAAGGCAAAGGACTGTCCCGATATAAAAGTCAGACACAGTTCCCCTGTTGGCAATATAATGACCGCTCTTTTCGATACGGGAAGTGTAGATGATTTTTCAAAGTGCCTTATGCTGGATATACTCTGCGACCTTCTTTTCAACAGCGAGGGCGCCTATATAAAGGAAAAGCTGAAGCATCTGGGAAACAAGATAAGCGCAGATTTCAACGACAGCACATATCTTACAAATATGAGCGTAAACATAGAGGGTACGGAAGAAACGGATGTAGACAGATTCAGACAAGAGCTTAACAGCGCCTTTAAAAACATTGAAATAGACAAATATAAACTCCGTGGAATAAAGAACAGCTATAAATTCTACTTCAAGGAAGAGGACTTCGGCTACAAGCCCAGGGGACTTTTTTATTGTACACTTCTTATGCGAAGCTTTATGTACGGCAATTATACCTTTGAGCCAATAAGAATAAACAAGCTTTTTAATGATATAGAAAAAACTGATATAAAAGAGCTTATAAAAAAATACTTTATTGACAAGGGTACCTATGCCATACTTATAAATGAAAATGTACCCGATGAAGAAAAGGAAGTACCTCCTGCCAACAACGAGCCTCTTATAAATTATCAGTCACAGACCGACGACGAAAGGGAGATAAACAAGATAAATGTATCAAAGGTAAGTGAAATAAGCAGGAAACCCTTTGACTTTAAATTTGAGGCGGATAAAAATATTTTTGTACCCGTAAAAAACGGCGACGTTGTATATATTGACTTTCTCTTTGATATATCGGGCTTTGATAAGAATGAGCTTTCTCACCTGGGCATACTTCAGGTAATTTCGGATATATATAACACAGCTTATTCAAATGATATCGACTATTATATGGGCGGCTTTGATATGATATGCCGCACCGTTGTGGGCAAAAACGGTTACAGCCCTTATTTGCAGGTAAAGATAAAGGCGCTCAGAGAAAATATATATAAGGCAATAGATATTTTCTTTAACGTAATAACGCAGGATTACAATAATACCGACAGGATAAAGGAGCTTGTGGGCGAACACAGGCAGGTAATAAAGAACAAATATATAACGGCAGGTCAGATAAGAGCCTATACAAGAGCATTGTCGGTGCTTTTCAGTGAATTTGCCCTTATAGACAGTGTTGCAGGCTACGGTTTCTACAGCTATATAACAGGTACGGAATATGAAAAGATACGCATGGATATAAGTACAGCGGCAAAAAAGGTTTTCTCCGGCAATGTGATATACGCTCTTACCTGTGATGAAAAGGACAGAGTAAAAATTACCTCCTACCTTGATAAAAGGCTTTCCGCCCTTCCCTCCGCCAATATTGAATGTACTGAAATAGCCCTTAACAGTGAAATGAGTATAGCTGTGGACAGCAATGTAAACTTCAATGCCATAGCCTTTCCGCTTGAATATGACTCAGGCGTATACAGAGTTGTGCAGCAGATAATAACAAGAGAATATATATGGGACAAAATAAGACTTGAGGGCGGCGCCTACGGCGGAGGCTGCAGATTTGCCGACCTTAACAAATGCTATATGTACAGCTACAGAGACCCCCAGCTTACACGCACCTATGACGCCTTTGAAAACGTAGGAAAATACCTGAGCAGCAGTAAAACACAGGCTGAGATAGACCGCTTTATACTGGGAGCAGTAAATGAGGCGGATATACCCGTGAAAAACAATATGCTGAACTCTATGGCTATAAGGCGGCATTTACTGAATATCAGTACGGAAAAGCTTATTAAAAGACGTGAAGAACTGCTTTCCGCTAAGCCAAAGGACATTGTGAAAGCAGGAGAAGATATAGAAAATGCGCTTAAAAACAAGACTGTATGTACCGTAGGCAAAAAGTCGGATATAGAAAAAAGCTTACATCTGCTTAAAAATATGACCACGCTGTAAAGAGAGATGAATAATTAAATTTTTGTTTATGCTAGTAACTCGACCCTATCGACAGCCCAACGCAAATGTATTTTAAATTCAACGAAGTGG
>CANQBJ010000043.1 GCA_947589665.1 uncultured Clostridia bacterium | reverse complement strand
GCCTCCTATGTTTTTATTTTATCATAGAAGGCCTGTTTTTAATACTTTTATTTACAGAGTTTTTTTCACAGTCTCGACTGTTCCGTAAATGGAACAGTCCTTAATTTTGTCATATTCAATTTAATTCACTTTAGAGGATTTGGCATATTCTACGGCACGGGTCTCTCTTATAAGATTGACCTTTATATTGCCGGGATATTCAAGTTCATTTTCTATCTTCTTGGCAATATCCCTTGCCATTAATACCAAACCGTCATCAGATACCTTTTCAGGTATTATCATAACCCGCAATTCACGACCTGCCTGGATTGCGAAAGATTTTTCAACTCCATTAAATGAGTCTGCAATAGCCTCAAGGGACTGCAGTCTCTTAATATATGATTCAAGAGTCTCTCTTCTGGCGCCGGGTCTTGCAGCTGAAATAGCATCTGCCGCCTGTACCAGTACTGCAATAATGCTTTCCGGTTCAACATCACCGTGATGTGCTTCTACTGCATTTATTACAATAGGTGACTCCTTATATTTTCTACATAATGAAGCACCAAGTTCAATGTGAGTTCCCTCAACGTCGTGGTCAACTGACTTGCCAATGTCATGTAACAGACCTGCTCTCTTAGCCAATGTTACATCCACACCAAGCTCAGCGGCCATAATACCGCATAAATGCGATACCTCAATAGAATGCTGTAAAACATTCTGTCCATAACTTGTTCTGAATTTCATCTTACCTAATAATCTGATTAATTCAGGATGAAGTCCGTGTACACCGGTTTCAAAGGTAGCATTGTCGCCTGCCTCCTTAATGGAAGCCTCAACTTCATTCTTCGCCTTTTCAACCATCTCTTCAATTCTGCCCGGATGGACACGTCCGTCAATAATAAGCTTTTCAAGAGCAATTCTGGCAATTTCTCTCTTCATTGCACCAAAGCCTGAAAGGATAACGGCTTCGGGAGTATCATCAATGATAAAGTTAATACCTGTAAGCTGCTCAAGAGTTCTGATATTTCTGCCTTCACGACCGATGATCCTTCCTTTCATCTCGTCATTAGGCAGATTTACTACAGATACAGTAGTTTCTGCAACGTAGTCTGATGCACAGCGCTGAATAGCATCGGCAATTATCTCCTTTGCATTCTTGTCGGCCTCTGCCTTGGCAGTGGCTTCCATATCCTTGATAAGAACTGCAACCTCGTGCTGGACTTCATCTCTTACAGATTCAACTATGTATTCCTTAGCCTGTTCCACTGTAAGACCTGAAATTCTTTCAAGCTCGGCAAGCTGCTTTTCCTTGCAGGCTTCAACTTCCTTACGCTGAGCTTCTATATTTTCAAGTTTAGCGGAAAGCTGATCCTCCTTTTTCTCAATAGAGGCTGTTTTCTTGTCGATAGCATCCTCCTTCTGAGTAATACGTTTTTCAAGGCGCTGCACCTCATTTTTTCTGTCCCTGCATTCCTTTTCAACTTCATTCTTTATCTTAATAGCCTCTTCCTTTGCCTCAAGAAGTATTTCCTTCTTGGAGGCCTCGGCTGATTTCTTTGCCTCAAGCTTGATATTTTCTGCTTCTCTTTCAGCAGAGCCTATCTCAGCCTCGGCAAATTTCTTTCTTAAAGCCTTACCTATAAAGATTCCTATTATAAGCGAAATCAAAACGGAAGCAAAGACTATACATAACCATATAATTGGGGTTAAAGTAATCAGTCTGGACACCTCCTTATTAAATTTTCAATGTTCATAAAAAACACCCATAAAGCACCAGGATTATTCCTCTTGCAGCAATAACAGGAACGATCCTGATAGCTTTACATGCGTGTAAAAAATATATGTAATAATGCACGTATACATATATTTTTATATTTACGCTATATATTTTATTACTTTTTCCGCAAAAAGTCAAGTAAAAAACGCACAGCATAATTAATATACTGTGCTAAGACTGTCAAAAAAGTAAAATTTTAACGAAAAATGGATCGGCAAAGTGAACGGTTTGCAAAGAATACCGTTCACATTACTTCGTTATATGGTGATAATTATCTGTTGTCTATCCTTTCGGGGTACATATCGTGAGTGCTGAGTCTTTGCCATGCTACCTCCTCCCATTTTGTGCCCTTTCTTCCGTAGTTGCAGTATGGGTCTATTGAAATGCCGCCTCTCGGCATAAATTTGCCCCATACTTCAATATATTTAGGGTCCAGAAGTTCTATAAGGTCCTTCATTATGGTATTCACACAGTCTTCATGAAAGTCCCCATGGTTCCTGAAGCTGAAAAGATAAAGCTTAAGGCTTTTGCTCTCCACCATTTTAACATCGGGAACATAGCTTATATATATAGCTGCAAAGTCCGGCTGTCCTGTAATGGGACAAAGGCTTGTAAATTCAGGGCAGTTGAATTTAACGAAATAGTCATTGTCACGATGCTTGTTTACAAAGGTCTCCAGTACCTCAGGCGCATAGTCGCCTGTATATTTCACATTATTATTACCAAGCAGGGTTATGCCCTCTGTTTCACTTTTATCTCTCATATCTATTCCTCCAATGGGTCCTTTACTCCGTTTAGCTCAAAGGCAGCCCTTCTGTCTAAGCAGGTACCGCACATACCGCAGGGCTTGTCATTGCCCTCGTAACAGCTCCATGTCAGCTCGTAGGGGACTCCAAGCTCCAGACCGATCTTAACTACATCGGCTTTATTCATATTTACAAAAGGCGCCTTTATTGTAAGCTGTCTGCCGCTGCCCTCATATATAGCCTTATTTATAGCCTCATTGAATACAGAGCTGCAGTCGGGATAGGCATTGCCTGCGCTGTCATCTGCATGGGCGCCGTAATATATTTCAGAACAGCCCTTTGAAAGAGCTATGCTTGCCGCTGCCGATAAAAACAGTCCGTTCCTGAAAGGCACATATGTAGATACGGGAGCGCCTCCGGTTTTACTTATCTGTTGGGCATAGCTTTCCTTGGGTATAGTCTTATCCGAATGGGATAAAAGCGAGCAGTTACTGTAATCAAACACAGTACTCAGATCCATTTTGATATGCTCAGTACCATAATACTCTGCGACCTTGTCTGCCGCCTGTATTTCCTTATCATGCTTTTGTCCATAGAACACGGAAAGAGCAACAACATTTTCATTTCCGTACTTATTAACTGCCATGGCAAGGGCAGTCGTACTGTCTACACCGCCGCTTGACAATACAAGTACCTTCATAGGCTCACCCCCTTATCCTCATTTGCAGAGCGCTGTCAGTTTCAAACTTGCCTCTCAGAGTTTCCGTATAGGTCTTTGAAGATGTCTTTTTAATACCTCTTGCGGTCATACAGCTGTGACAGCCCTCTATCATAACGGCAACATCCTCTGAGCCTGTAGCTATAGATATTATCTCCGCTATATCGTTTCCCAGTCTTTCCTGTAGCTGCAATCTCTTGGCAGCCATATCGCATATCCTTGCTATTTTGCTTAAGCCTATTACCTTTCCTTTGGGAATATAGGCAACTGAAACATGCATATCGTACATAAGCGCCATATGATGCTCGCAATAGCTATATACCTCTATATCCTTTACCACAACAACATCGCTGAAGCCCGAACGGTAGTCCTCCGAAAATGTCTTTTCAAACATTTCCGCTATCTCGGCATTGGTATAATTCATTCCCTCAAATACCTCTTCATACATTTTTGCAACTCTTTCGGGAGTTTCCCTTAAGCCCTCTCTTTCAGGGTCATCGCCTAAGGCTATGAGTATTCCCTTTATATGTTCCTCTATTGCTTTTACATCTATTGCCATAATTATACTCCTTTCCTGTCGGGTTCCCATATAAGCTTGTGAAGCTGCAGCTGCAGATTTACGCCGTTCATACCGTTTTCTATCATAAAATCTACAATATCCTTGGGTTCTATACTGCCAAACACGGGACTTATGTACACTCCGCATATCGCCGTAAGCGAATACCTGTCTATTATTTCAAGAGCCGCCTTAAGGTCCTCCGTATTTCCGCAAACGAACTTGACTGTATCATTTTTTCTTATATGATCGTAATTTGACATGAGCATTTTATCCGTCATACCGCTTGAGGGACATTTATAGTCCATAGTCAGGCTTACGTCGTATTTAATAAAGGGCTTTATGTCAACACTTCCGTTGGTCTCTATCTCTACATAAAGAGATCTGTCTGAGCAGAGTATATCCAGAAGCTTCTTTATATCCTTCTGCAAAAGCGGTTCACCGCCTGTAAGTGTCACATTTTTAACACCTGTTGAGTGAATGTATGAATATATATCATAAGGCGACATATCCTCTGCCGGGCAATCCTCTTTGTTTGCCCACATCGTATCGCAGTAGCCGCAGCTCAGATTACAGCCCTTGAACCTTATGAATACCGCAAGCTGACCTGCCCTTCTGCTTTCACCGTTTATACTCACGAATTTTTCAGCTATCAGCATGATCACACCTCATAGTAGGCTGCGCAGTTGTTGGGAGTTTCGTAAACTGTAGCCTGTCTTACATTATAGCCCTTTGCCTTGAATAGATCATAAAAATACTTTGCAAAATTCTCGGCAGTAGGTCTGAATTCGGTTTCAATTATTTTAAAGCCCTCTTCCTTAAGGGCGTTATAGGTATTTTCCTTAAGAGTGTTTTTTTCTATTATAAGGCAGTGGTCAAAAGCGTCGGTCTCCTCTTTTACTTCCCTTTTGAGGGTGGCAAAATCAACTATCATACCTCTGGTCTGACCGTTTTCCCCTACCTCGGCATCCATTACCTCTATTATAACTCTCCACCTGTGACCGTGTATATTACTGCATTTTCCATCATATCCCTTTAAAAAATGGGCTGAGTCAAAGCTGTGTTCTGTTTTAAGACTGTACATAAGATCACCTTTCTGCAATAAAAAAAGGGCATACTACGCCCAAAAAACAAGGACCTAGTTTTGTTTATGGACAGGAGGTTTTCGAACTGTCCTCTGTTAAACTTTATACAGTATAACACAATACTTTGTTAAAATCAACTTGAAATATATTAAAACTTGGAATATACTTAAATAAAAAAGGAAGGGAGAAATACCATGGCACCTAAGAAGGAATATTATAAACTCTTATCACAGAGGGTAATAAAGGGACTTGAAAAGAGAAATATGGAGGGATATTATGCCGAAAGCAAGGAGGATGCCGTAAAGATAGTCCTTTCGCTTATGGAGGAAGGCAGCACTGTAACATGGGGCGGCACTATGACCTTGGAGGAAATAGGCTTAAAGGAAAGGCTTGACAAATACATCGTATACGACAGAGCAAAGGCAGACTCTCCCGAAAAAGCAGATGAAATTTGCAGAAAGGCCTTTACCTGCGACAACTATATTATGAGCACAAACGCCATAACCTATGACGGCGAGCTTATGAATATAGACGGTATGGGCAACAGAGTTTCCGCTCTTATATACGGTCCTAAGAACGTAATAATAATTGCAGGAGTGAACAAGATCACGGACAATGTGGAAAGCGCTTACAAAAGAGCCAGAAGTTATGCTTCTGTCCCCAATGTCATAAGGCTTGACAGAAATACACCCTGTAAGGCTACGGGTATCTGTCACGACTGCACAAGTCCCGACTGCATATGCTGTCAGGTAGTTATGACAAGATTTTCCAGAATAAAGGGAAGAATAAAGGTAGTACTTGTAGGTGAAGAATTAGGCTATTGATACAGCGTGCCGATTAAATCGACACGCTTGAAAGAAATGCTTGCATTTCTTGCTGTTTAATTTCTGAAGGGACTGTCAAAACAGTCCTTTTTTTATCTGCACTTCATACACTTGCTCTTATTGCCGTTCATATAGTCGGGCTTATCAATTACAAACTGTCTTTTGCTGTCCATATAAGCCTTTACATTCTGCAGAGCCTCGCCAAATCTCTGGAAGTGTACTATTTCCCTTTCTCTTAAAAATCTCAGAGGCTCCAGTACATCGGGATCATCTGTAAGATTCATAAGATATTCATAGGTAGAGCGGGCTTTTTGCTCTGCTGCCATATCCTCGTACAGATCGGTTATAGGGTCGCCCTTTGACTGTAGATATGCAGCAGTAAAGGGAACACCGGACGCGCTTGCAGGATATACGCCAAGACCATGGTCTACATAATAGGCATCAAAGCCTGCCTTTTTGATCTCATCGATATTGGCATCTGCCGTAAGCTGTCTGCACATAGTACCTATCATCTCCAGATGGGCAAGCTCTTCCGTGCCTATGTCGGAAAGAGTTGCCTTGGACTCAGGAGTGACAGCCGCAAATCTCTGGCTTATATATCTGAGGGATGCGGCAAGCTCTCCGTCAGGACCGCCGAATTGAGAAATGATCACCTTTGCGAGAGCAGGGTCAGTCTTCTTTATTTTGATCGGGAATTCAAGCTTCTTTTCATATATCCACATTATCAGTTTTCCTCCTCATTTATTTCAAAGTTAGCTGAAGGCTGCCATGGCCACGGGTCATCTATCCACTTAAAGGTATCTCCGTTGTTTGAAGAGCGGAAGGAATATAACGGTCCTATTATCTCCTCATATTTCATTCTAAGCATATCTGCTTCCTTGATAACTGAATTATACTTATCTATAGCCTCCATATCCTCAGGATGGGTGTCAAGATAAAGCTGCAGGTCCACAGCTATGAAATCCAGTACGGCAAGACGTTTCATAATCTGCTCTTTATTCATAATTGCCTCCTATTTATAGGGTTTATACAAGCTTGGGAAAACAGTTCCCTTTACAAGACTTTCGGTTGGTTCAAAATAGCTGCATATTTTCTGTAATGGAACATAAGCAAAGGCAAGCTCCTTTACCTTTATATATTCCTCAAAAGGCATACAGCTCATATCGTTATTTGTTTCAGTGTTCATTATTCTCATAAATTCACCGCCTTTACAATTTCAATATATGAAAACAAAGGGATTTGGTGCTTTTATCACATAAAAAATCCGCCGTTTTTTTACTAACGGCGGATACAGACTGTCAAAAAAATAACAGTTTGAACGCAGGTTTAACACCTGCACTGTATTTAATTTTTTTGGTCTTGTATATTCTACTTATTTTGTAAAATATTCCTATCTTTGAATATCTCATACATATTATAGTTGTTAAGCATACACTGAGGGCAGGGATTTGTAATTGTCTTTACAATTCCAAGCTTGTATGGACACTTTTTGCATGGCTTTACAAGTTTCATTTTAGTTCACCTCCTTCGGTAAAAGAATATCATGTTGCTCCCCATAGTGAGAATATAAGTTTTATCCATTATACCCTTTTGGATATTTTATGTCAATTATCGGACGTTCTTCGGGACGCGCGATTTTAACCTTCATTATTTCCTTGTGACATTCACGCAGCTGGTCGCGGATACTTTTCAGTTCCGACAATTTGTGAGGAACGATATATTTTTCAGAGCCGCATTCCAAAAGTTCTATGTACCACTCAACCATTTTAAGTTTACTCAGACAGTAGCTTGATATCATATTCTTATCATTGGCATCTTGTATAGCTTCTGTTTCTATGATTATATAAGACACAAGATCATATGGTATGCGTTTTAATTTTTTAGGTTTGCCAAACATTTCTGTTTCCCTCATTTCTTAATATCTTTTATTTTCCATCTATGTTTTTAGTCAAATTAAACATAAATTTCTTCCATAGTATCTAAGCAGAGACAGCCTAACCGCCCATTATGCCCACAGCCACAGTCTATATCAATAAAGCTGTCCGTCTTAAAGAACCTTGCCTCATCTGTATTTATGCCTGCTTCATCATATAAAAATATGGTAGGGGTATGTCCGACAACAACATACTTATCAGAATAGTATGTTGTATCCGGCTGAGGTCTGCACCATACTATTTCATCACGTTTATATTCTTCTATTGGACGGGATGGAGAAAAGTGCTTTAAGCCTCCGTGAAGTAGAAGAAACTTTTGCCCTCCTACCTCAACCTCTTTATACAGCGGCATGGAGTTCATGCAATTCCATGCAAACCGCCTATCATCTGCATTCAGTGACAGAAAATCAATAAGGGAAGGCTTACCGCCATTATAAAACCATAAATCTATAGCATCGGCGTTCTTTACGGTGATCTTGACTTTTTTGCCCTTGCGGATACAATTAATAATTGACGGAAGTGCGTCAAGAGCCATTGCCTCATGGTTGCCCATCAGCATAGTCACATTGGAACGCTTTGCAGCATCAAGAAGTATTTTAAATCCATCATTACCGCGGTCAATAACATCTCCCAGAATGTATAAAGTGTCATTTGGGCTGAAATTTATTTTTTCAAGCATTTTTGTATATTTATCAAAATTTCCATGTATGTCTGAAACAGCATATATCATTATTTTTTCTCCTCCTCATCATCTATTTCCCCAAACACCTGCCTTGCAATATCGTTTACATCAACGATATTGCCGTTATTTGCTTCTGCAAAATGTTTTAAATCATTAATATCTGTAACAAGTTCGTCAATGGATTCTTTAGTGTCTTTCATCACCTTCTTAAACATAAGTAGGGTATTGTTTAAAGTCTGCTGTTCATTTTGGTTGCCCGACATTTCTTTCATAGATGATCATTCCCTTCTGATCCCAAAATGGTTTTTACAATTTTTATTATAGCATACCGAAAACAATAATGAGTTTGCTCTCAGCACACTTTTTTATTTGCCCGATATTCGTTACAAGCAGGTTTGATATGCCATTTTTCTGCACATATATTGCAAAAAGGGGGAAATATGATATAATAATAAGTAATAAATGATTTTACGGCATATTAAGGCAATATCACATCATTTGATAAAATTTCTTCAAGAGGATATAATTTGCGGTATTGCTATAACTTGATCAAAGGGGGCAGACAATAATATGATCAAAGATTTATCAAAAATCAGACCATCAACTGCAGATGTGAAGCAAGATCTCAAACAGACAGATTCTATTGGAGAATTTCTTAAAAAAAATGAAGATAAAATGTTGAGACGACATCTTTCCGAGTACTTAAATGAACTTTTGATAAAAAAGGATATGATATGCGCAGATGTAGTCCGTGATTCCGGCGAAGATAAAGCTTATGTTTACCAAATTTTCAACGGCAGAAAGCATCCATCCCGTGACAAACTGATCTCCATTATATTCGGCTTACATCTCAATGAGGAAGAAGCACAGAGGACACTCAAGCTGGCAGGATACAGCGAGCTCTATCCCAGAGTTGCCCGTGATGCTACAATTTTGTTTGCTATTCAGCATAAAATGGATATTTGGGAAACAGATGATTTACTGTATGATAATGATTTCCCTACCCTACATAATGAGTAAAATGTCTGCGATGCCCTTTTTATTGGCGTTTGACAGGATTTTTTGACGTTAAAATAAAAGAATTGGAAGGGCTGTAATAATGGATAGCTGTTTCAATATTTTTTTAATGTTGCCCCGATCAAGCAGCACCATCTGCTGCCATATCCTCAGGATGGGTGTCAAGATAAAGCTGCAGGTCCACAGCTATGAAATCCAGTACAGCAAGACGTTTTATAATCTGCTCTTTATTCATAATTGCCTCCTATTTATAGGGTTTATACAAGCTTGGGAAAACAGTTCCCTTTACAAGACTTTCGGTTGGTTCAAAATAGCTGCATATTTTCTGTAATGGAACATAAGCAAAGGCAAGCTCCTTTACCTTTATATATTCCTCAAAAGGCATACAGCTCATATCGTTATTTGTTTCAGTGTTCATTATTCTCATAAATTCACCGCCTTTACAATTTCAATATATGAAAACAAAGGGATTTGGTGCTTTTATCACATCAAAAAATCCGCCGTTTTTTAACGGCGGATTTTTTGCATTAATAGTAATATGTCTGAGTATATTCAGATGTAAGTATGGTATCTTCTGATGTTGTAAATGTGTATTTGTTTTCAGGCTCGCTGTAGTGTACCTCTCCCAATGCCGAAAGCTCTTCAAAGGCTACGAACATATTGCCACCTCCGTTTACGCACTTTGCATTGTTAAGACCGCATATTACCTGTATTGAAGTAGGCACTGCCTCATAGGCTATTTTGCCGTCGGGATAGCTTACCGTTTCCTTAGGCAAAACGGCATCGTCGCCTTTGTCTATATCTACCCTGCTGCCCGCTTCGTCACTTGAAAAGCTTGCCTTAAAGCCATAGCTGTTCAGGTCATTACATGAAACATATATATCATTTCCATATTTATAGGTCTGTATGGGTAAGCCATTGATCTCCGCCTTTATATCGGTGTATGAGATATAGCCCTTGCAGGTTACGGTATAGGATTGGCTCTTATATCCGTTTGATGCTGTTATTATTGCAGAGCCTAAGCCCTTTGCCGTTACAACTCCCGTAACGGGGTCTACACAGGCAACGGAATCGTCGCTTGACGACCATGTAATGTCGGCAGATGTATTGTTTGAAACTGCATCTGCCTTAAAGCTTTCACCTACGGACATCTGCGGCGCGCAGTGCATTATGTATATATTGTTCCTGTTGGGATCGGGTGCAGGGGTTACAGGCTTAGTATATGTATAGTCCGAGTAAGACGGTGTGCTTGGCGCACTTATGGTGCTGTCATACGGACATACACCGTTTATATGCAGATGCGCCGGATAACCTCCGCAGTGATAGTGATACGGACCTAAGCCGCTTACATTGTTTTTGTCCCTATGCCCTCCGTTGGCGTCTGTTCTGCCGCTGTGGGCATATACAGGAGATACGGCTATAAGTACTGTCAGTAGTATTAAAATAAATCTTTTCATTGTATTCCCTCCCTTATTGTATATATTAATGATAAAGCAATCCGTACCGCATTATCAACAGGATATATCTTCCATTTTTCGACATAAATCACTAAAATATCTCATTTGCAAAAAGAAATTCTTGTATAAATTATAAGTTTTAATTGTTGAAAATATAAGTAGCATTTGTATATAATATAAATACAGATTATACAATGGTATTGAGGTGATTATTATGGCTACACGCATAAGAGAACTCCGTGAGGAATACAAAATGTCACAGATAAGGCTCAGCATAGAACTGGAGGTATCACAAGAGGCGGTAAGCGCCTACGAAAATGACAAGAATTTCCCTTCCGTACCTCTGCTTATAAAAATGTCAGAGCTTTTCAATGCCAGCGTAGATTATATACTGGGAATTTCAGATATCAGGATCGCCATAGACAGTGACAATTTAACCAATGATAAGAAAAACCTCCTTATAAAATATGATAAGCTGAATAATAATGACAAAATGAGGCTTATGGGATATATGGACAGCCTTATTGAAAACTGATTTTTCTTGACTAATTAAGATATCACTGCTATAATAATTAGCGAAAAAAACAGTTAATCATATAATCGGAGGTTACGGTATGTGTCCCATAGAGGTAAGAAATATCAGAATAGGAGAAGGTATTCCTAAATTATGTCTGCCCATAGTAGGCCATACTCAGTACGAGATAACATCTCAGGCTATGACCATAGCGTCACTTAAGCCCGATATAGTGGAATTTCGCGCAGACTGGTATGACAACATCACAGAAGAAGAAAATCTCCTTGATATGCTCAGGCTTATAAGAAAGCTTATAGGGTCTATCCCCCTGCTTTTTACCTTCAGACGTATTGAAGAGGGCGGTGTACAGAAAATAAGCACAAGAGATTACGGTACGCTCAACAGACACGCCATTAAAAGCGGTCTTATAGATATGGTGGATATTGAGCTTATGAGCGGTGAAAAGACGGTAAAATCTATTATCAATGCCGCACATAAGAGCAATGTAATAGTGATAATATCCAATCACGATTTTGAAAAAACTCCTTCAAGAGCCGAAATGATAGAGAGAATGAAACAGATGATAGAAGTGGGCGCCGATATCCCAAAGCTTGCGGTTATGCCTCAGAGCAATAAGGATGTACTGTCCTTGCTTGACGTAACGGATACCATACACACAAAATATCCCGATATCCCTATTATAACTATGAGTATGGACGGAAAGGGTATCGTCAGCCGTATTGCAGGAGAAATTTTTGGCTCTTCTGTTACCTTCGGCAGCGCCAGAAAGGCATCTGCTCCCGGTCAGATAGAGGCAGGCGATCTTGCTACAGCTATAAGGACTGTACACAGAAATCTGCATAATAACGAGGTTTGATAAAGAGTGCTGTATATTGCAGCACTCTTTAATATGTTTACAAATAATGCGGAATATAAAGCTTTCATTACAATTTTATTAATAATTGTTACAAAACTTGCATATTCTGTTTATTTATATTATAATTAGGAAATATAATACAAGAGGTGAAAAAATGTGGATTTACTTGAGAAAATAAGAAGTTTGTCAGCCTGTACGGATTTTACCGAGAGTAAGAACTACTATTTTGAAACTCACAGCTGTCCCGTTAAGAACGAGGACATTAAAATTTATATGGACTACACTCTTTCCACTGACATCGATGACAGCATACTTCGTTTAGGAGTCTGTCCTCACTGCGGCAAATGCTATTATCATCGTGATTTTGCCTCAAAAGGACTTTAGGAGGTCAGCAATGGATAATAATAAGGATGCCGTATACGGCAGTAATTTTATAAATACATTCATAGAAGAGGACCTGGAGGATACGTCAAAGGTCGTTACACGTTTCCCTCCTGAGCCAAACGGCTATCTGCATATAGGCCATGCCAAAAGCGTATGCCTTAACTTTGGTCTTGCAAAGCAGTACGGCGGCATATGCAATCTGAGATTTGATGATACTAACCCTGTCAAAGAGGATATAGAGTTTGTAAACTCCATTCAGGAGGATATAAAGTGGCTTGGCTTTGACTGGGGCGACAGGCTTTACTTCGCATCAAGCTATTTTGACAAGATGTATGAGTATGCCGTAGAGCTTATCAAAAAAGGACTTGCCTTTGTATGCGATATGAGCGCAGAGGAGGTTAGGCTCTCAAGAGGTACTCTTACGGAGCCGGGCAAGGAAAGTCCCTACAGGAACAGAAGCATAGAAGAAAATCTTGATCTCTTTGAGAGAATGAAAAACGGCGAGTTTGCCGACGGCGAAAAAACACTGAGGGCTAAAATAGATATGTCCTCACCCAATATAAATATGAGAGACCCCGTTATATACAGGATAGCTCATGCGACACATCATGCAACAGGAGACAAGTGGTGCATATATCCTATGTACGACTATGCGCATCCCGTAGAGGACGCTATAGAAGGCGTTACCCACTCTATATGCACTATGGAGTTTGAGGATCACAGACCCCTTTATGACTGGGTAGTAAACAATATAGATTTTCCCGTTAAGCCAAGGCAGATAGAATTTGCAAAGCTCAATCTGGAAAATACCATTATGGGCAAAAGATATCTGAGAAATCTTGTGGAAACAAATCAGGTTGACGGTTGGGACGATCCAAGACTTATTACGCTTTCGGGCATAAGAAGGAGAGGCTACACACCTGAGTCTATAAGAAACTTCTGCGCCATGGTAGGTGTTGCCAAGGCAAATTCCACTGTGGACCTTGCGCAGCTTGAGTATTGCGTAAGAGAGGACCTGCAGCCCAAGTGTCCCGTTGTAATGGCTGTTCTGGACCCTGTCAAGCTTGTTATAGACAACTATCCCGAAGGTCAGACGGAAATGCTTGATATAGAAAATCATCCCAAAAATGAGGAAATGGGCAAAAGAAGAGTACCGTTTTCAAGAGAGTTATATATAGAGCGTGAGGATTTTATGGAAGACCCTCCGAAGAAGTTTTTCAGACTTGCCCCCGGTAAGGAAGTCAGACTTAAGGGAGCATACTTTGTGACCTGTACAGATGTTGTAAAGGATAATGAAGGCAAGATAACCGAAATACACTGTACCTATGACCCTGCCACAAAGAGCGGTCTTGACTTTACAGCCCGCAAGGTAAAGGGTACTATACACTGGGTAAACTGCGAAACTGCCCTTGAGGTAAACGTAAACCTCTATGAAAATCTCGTTATACCCGACGAAAGCTCCGACAACGGGTATTCTCTTAATCCCGATTCCTTAAAGACAGTAAAGGCATATATAGAGCCTTCTGTAAAAGGAGTCAAGAAAATGGACAGGTTCCAATTTATGAGAAACGGTTACTTCATCGCCGACAGCAAGCATTGTACAGACGATAATATCGTATTTAACCGCATAATTTCTTTAAAGAGTTCATTTAAGCCCAATTAAAGGCTTATCATATTATCATGGAGGAATGGTAATGAGCAGGGACAGATATGATCTATACGAAGAAAATATTTCTGCTGAGCGCAGTAAAAGACGTTCTTCTTCAAATAAAACAAGAACGGGAAATACCGTAAAGTCTTCACCCGCAAAGAGAAAAAGAAAAAAGAAAAAAAGCCTGAAATCCAGATTTTTTACAGTGCTTGCAATTATACTGGGCATATACTGCATAGGCGCCTTGTCATATTTCGGGCTCCAGTATTATTTAAGCGGAAATATGCTGGATATAAATAAGGACGGTATACCCGATAATCCCGTTGCAAGCCTTGTAAAGCCCAAGCTTAAGGAAAGAACTACCTTCGTTGTGCTTGGTGTAGACGAGGACGGTACAAGAACAGATACCATTATGGTATGCTGCTATAACGATACCCTTGGGGAGCTTAATATTATCTCAATACCGAGAGATACCATTATAAGAGTTGATGACGATACCTTTAACAAAATGCAGGAGGAATTTCCTGAACCGGGTCAGCACGCTATGAAGATAAATGCTGTCCATCACTACGGCGCCGAAACCTACGGCGTTCCCCTTCTGGAGAAGGAAATAGAAAATATCATAGGTGTACCTATCGATTACTATATAAAGGTGAAATTTGAGGCTCTTGAGTACCTTGTAGACTCCATAGGCGGCATAGAATACGATGTGCCTATGAGAATGTACTACTCCGACCCGGGTCAGGACCTTCTTATAGACCTTCAGGCTGGACCCCAGACCCTTAACGGAAAACAGGCAGTAGGTCTTGTAAGATACAGAAAGGGCTATGACAATCAGGATATAGACAGAGTAAAAACTCAGCAGGAGTTCTGTAAGGTCCTTATAAAGAAGCTTGTAAGTACAGATACTATATTCAGCAATGCTGCTGCTTATGTTACGGCATTTTTCAGATATATAGACACTGATGTAAGAGTATCCGATGCCATTAAGTATATGGCAGTATTAAAGGACTTCAATTCAGATAATATATATACCGATACAATACCCGGATATATGGGCGGCTTATACGACATAACAGGAGGCTATGTACTGGATGAGGCAGCAGTTCAGGAATTCTGCTATAACATATTCCAGAAGCCGTCAGCTGAAATAAAGGCTGAGAGAGCGGCAGAGGCAATATCAGAGGCAAATGCCGGGGGCAGCGGAGCGGCTGTAACGGATATAGACGACAAATCCCTTTCCGTACAGGTGCTTAACGGCGGCTATACCAACGGAAAAGCGTCACAGGTACAAAGCAGCCTTATAAACAAGAGATATAATGTTGTATCCATAGGTACCTACAAAAATGATAAGACCGACAATGCCCGCATATTTGTAAAGCAAGAGGGTATGGGCAACGATATAGCAAAGGAATTTAACAATGCCGAGGTCATTGTTGATCCCTCTGTTGCATCTGATTATGATATTGTTGTTGTAATAGGCATAGGTGATTAAAATGAGGCTTATTATATTAGGCGGAGGCGCATCCGGTATGGCGGCAGCTATTGAGGCAGGACGCACCAATACCGATATAGATATAGTAATAGCTGAAAGACTGGAGCGTACCGGCAAGAAAATACTTGCCACGGGAAACGGAAGATGCAATTTCTCAAACATGGGTACGGATATTGACAACTATTACGGTCATAACAGATATTTTGCTGAAAATTGTTTAAAAAGGTTTACCGTAAACGATACGGTAAACTTTTTTAATCAGCTTGGAGTTTTCCCCAAGGAAGAGGAAAATGGAAAGCTATATCCTTTTTCGGGACAGGCATCAGCTGTTTCAGACTGTCTCAGAAACGAAATATCAAGGCTTGGCATAGAAGTTGTAACGGGATTTTACGCATCAGCCGTAAGCAAAAGTAAAAAAGGCTTTAAGCTGGAGGCAAAAGATGGACGTGTGCTGTATGCAGACAGACTTATCATTGCAGGCGGCGGCTGCGCTTCCCCTGCCCTGGGCTCCGACGGCTCCTGCTTTGCACTTCTCAAGTCACTGGGACACAGGATATCCAAGCTGGCTCCCGCTCTTGTACAGATAAAAACCGACCCTAAGGAAGTAAAAAGTCTTCAGGGTATTAAATTTAACGGAACAGTAAAGCTCATACACAATGACAGATATATAGCCGAGGAGGAAGGAGAGATTCTTTTTACGGACTACGGTATCTCAGGTCCTCCTATATTCAGGCTTTCCGCAAGGCTGCCCTTTAAAAGCAATATGGCAATATCCCTTGATTTTATGCCCGAATACACACCCAAGGAGGTATTTGATATACTGGAATACAGACGTGAAAGTCTTTCTCATCTAACTATGGAGGGCTATTTCACAGGTCTTGTAAACAAGAGGATAGGCAATCTTATTGCACGGAGAGCAGGCATTGAAAAGCTTTCATTTAAGGTCAGCAGTCTTGACAGAGCAATGCTATGGTCCATAGCGTCGCTTATTAAGGATTACCGCCTTGAAATAACGGGTACCAAGGGTTTTAATAATGCTCAGGTAACGGCAGGCGGTGTACTTACGGAGGACTTTGACGACAAAACAATGGAATCCAAAATAATAAAGGGATTATATGCCTGCGGCGAGGTACTGGATATTTACGGCGACTGCGGCGGCTATAATCTGCAATGGGCATGGTCAAGCGGACGGCTTGCGGGAATGAGCGCAGCGGAAAATATGAAATAGAGGATGTGTTCCTATGCTTAAGATATCCAATATAAAAATACCTGTCAGCATTAAACCCGATATATCTGTCCTTGTAAAAAAGGCAACAAAAATGCTGAAAATATCCGAAAAACAAATAATTTCCGCAGAAATAGCGAGACTATCCGTGGATGCAAGGGATAAGGGTAATGTATGCTATAACATTGCCCTTTTTGTTGCGGTCGAAAACGAAAACAAATACCTTCATATAAAGAATGTTTCTATTCATAAAAAAACCGAATGGTCTATACCCCGACCAAAACACAGCGTAAGACCTGTTATAATAGGCTTTGGACCCGCAGGTATGTTTGCAGGTCTTGTGCTTGCAAGGGCAGGACTTAAACCGCTTATACTGGAAAGAGGCTATGCCGTTGAGGACAGACAGAAGGCTGTGGATATCTTCCATAAAACGGGAGTACTCGATACCAAGTCAAATATACAGTTCGGCGAAGGCGGTGCCGGTACCTTTTCCGACGGCAAGCTTACTACGGGCATAAAGGATATACGCTGTTCCTATGTACTGGAGCAGCTTGTGAAATACGGCGCGCCAAAGGATATATTATACCTTGCAAAGCCACATATAGGTACAGATAAGCTTATCAATACGGTGCGCAATATAAGAAGGGATATTATTGCTATGGGCGGCGAAATACGCTTTGACAGCAAAGTATCTGACATCAATATTGAAAAGGGCGCAGTCAAAAGCATAGTGGTAAACAATGAAGAGATACCTGCTGAATATGTTATACTGGCAATAGGACATTCTGCAAGAGATACCTTTGAAATGCTTTATAAAAAAGGTATTGCAATGGAGCAAAAACCCTTTGCAATGGGTGTGAGGATAGAACACAGCCAGGATATGATAAACAAGGCTCAGTACGGCGAATTTGCAAGGTATCTCCCTGCTGCCGATTATAAGCTTGTTGCCCATCTTCCTAACGGAAGAAGCGCATATACATTCTGTATGTGTCCGGGAGGCTATGTTGTAGCCGCCGCCTCCGAAGAGGAAAGAATTGCAACAAACGGTATGAGCTATTATAACCGAGACGGCAAAAATGCCAACTCTGCCCTTCTCATAGGCATC
>CANQBJ010000042.1 GCA_947589665.1 uncultured Clostridia bacterium | reverse complement strand
CTTCGGAGTGGCGGCACATCAACTGCATGCCCAGGCAAATGCCCAGCACCGGCTGACGCAACTCTTTTATCAGCCGATCCATACCACCGGCACGCAAAAAGCTCATCGTAGTTTCCGCCTCTCCCACACCGGGAAATGAAAAGAATGTGTATAAGGTAATAAACGAGCTTTTGAAAAAAGGCGCAGACGTTATATATGAGGGCCTTATGGACGTTCATGTTTCGGGTCATGCCCGTCAGGAAGAAATAAAGATGATGCATGCCCTTATAAAGCCTAAGTACTTCATGCCTATACACGGTGAGTACAAAATGCTCATATGTCATAAAAATCTTGCAAGAGATCTGGGAATGGACAAGGAAAATATATTCGTAATGGCAAACGGAGATTGCCTTGAGCTGGGAAAACATTCTGCAAAGCTCACACAGAACGCCGTGCCTAACGGTCAGATATTCGTTGACGGTCTTGGCGTAGGCGATGTAGGCAATATAGTGCTTCGTGACAGACGTCATCTGGCTCAGGACGGTCTTATGATAGTAGTTGTGGCTATTGAGAAATATTCAGGCGAAATACTCAGCGGCCCCGATATTATTTCAAGAGGCTTTGTATATGTAAGGGAGTCCGAAGAGCTTATGGAGGAGGCAAGGGCTGTTGTGAATACTGCTCTTGAGCAATGTGAAAGAAAGAATATAAGCGAATGGTCCTATATAAAGACTCTTATAAAGGATGCGCTCAGAGATTATCTGTGGCAAAAGACAAAGAGAAGCCCTATGATACTGCCTATAGTTATGGATATTGAGTAATGGAGGTAAATATGCTTTTTATAGAATATCCTAAATGCTCTACCTGCCGTAATGCCAAGAAATGGCTTGACGATAAGGGAATAGAGTACACAGACAGACATATAGTTGAAAACAGGCCTACATTCGATGAGCTTAAAAGCTGGCATGAAAAAAGCGGAATGGATATAAAGCGCTTTTTCAACACAAGCGGTATGAAGTACAGAGAGCTTGATCTGAAAAATAAGCTTCCCAATATGAGTGAAGATGATATGCTCGGTATCCTTTCCTCTGACGGTATGCTTGTTAAAAGACCTGTGCTTATAGGCGATGACTTTGTGCTTGTGGGCTTTAAGGAAAAGGAATGGAATGAAAAGCTTGATTTAAAATAAAATATTTTATAAATGTCGCACTTTGTCGCACTTTTTATGTTAATTTGATTTTGTCAGATAAACATAGGAGTGCAAAGCGATATATCTGACAGAGGGAGCTCCTATGGAAGCTCCCTTTTTTCATGTTAAAAATTCCGACTTAAAACAGAAAAGAGGTGGTCAGTTGTTTGATTTTCAGTTTCCTTATTCCCGTACGCCCGAGATAAACTCCATAATTGAAAACGGAGCAAAGGCAATAAGGGAGGAGGACTTTATATTAAAGGAAATAAAGGAATTCCTGGCTTCGCAAAAGAGAAGGGATATGCTTTTGGGTCAGGATTACTACTGCGGTGATCACGATATTCTCAGAAGAAAGAGAATGGGGATCGGACCGGGAGGAAAGCAGATAGAAATTGAAAATCTGCCTAATAACAGGATAGTTGACAATCAGTACAAAAAACTGGTGACTCAGAAAATGAACTACATTCTGGGAAAGCCTATTACCTTTGACGGAGAGAACAGGGAATATATTGAAAAGCTGAGGGATATATTTGACGACAGCTTCATAAAGGTAATGCGCAATGTGTGTGAGGACAGTCTTAACTGCGGTATAGGCTGGCTGTATGTACATTATGACGACAAGGGTCGGCTCAGGTTCAGAAGGTTCAGAGCATGGGAAATAATACCCGGCTGGACAAATGAGGATCACAGAGAGCTGGACTATGCGGTAAGGATATACGACAGGATAGAGTACATAGGCAGCAAAAGAGAGCTTCGCCGTTGCGTTGAGGTATATGACAGAGTGTATATAAGAAGGTACATAATTGACAGAGGCAGACTTGTGCCTGACGGTACAGACTGGAAAACGGCTCATTTCTATATGAAGGAGGGTCAGGGCAGCTTCGGAAGAGTGCCTATTGTGCCTTTTAAATACAATGACAAGGAGATCCCTCTTATTAAAATGGTAAAAACTCTTCAGGACGGACTTAATCTTATTGTAAGCAACTTTTTAAATGCTATGGAGGAGGATCCCAGAAACACAATACTTGTGCTCAAGAACTATGACGGTGAGAATCTGGGCGAGTTCAGGAAGAATCTGGCAAGCTACGGCGCCGTAAAGGTAAGGACAATAGACGGTGCTCAGGGCGGTGTGGATACGCTCAGCATAAATGTAAATGCCGAAAACTACAAGACGCTTATTGAGCTGTTCAAAAAGAGCATCATTGAAAACGGCATGGGCTATGACGCCAAAGACGACAGGCTTAGCGGAGCTCCAAACCAGATGAACATACAGAGTATGTATTCCGATATAGACTTGGATACAAACGGCATTGAAAGAGAGTACAGATATGCCTTTGAAGAGCTTTTGAAATTTGTAAATATGCATATTTCAAATACGGAAGCAGAGGTATATGACAATGAGAAGGTCGATGTGATATTCAACAGGGATATACTCATAAACGAAAGCGAAGCTATTGACAGCTGCATAAAGTCTATGAGCATACTGAGCAGAGAGACTATTGTGGCTCAGCACCCATGGACAGACGATGTTAAAAAGGAGCTTGAGAGAATAAAAAAGGAAAACAGCAAGCCCCCTGAAAATGAAAAGAGGACTTCCGAAAGGGAAAAGAGTGATAAAGATGAAAGAGTTTCTGGAAAAGCTGGGGCTTGACGCCGAAAACATAGCGAAAATAGAAGAGGAATGGGGCAAACGCCAAAGAGAGGCAGACGAAAAAATTGCTTCTCTTACCTCCGAAATAGAAAGCATGAAGGCGGAAAGCAGGGAAACAGAGCTTAGGCACGCAGAGGAAATAAGTGCTATAAATAAAAATAACGCTGTTGAAAATGCTCTTACAAGAGCAGGCGCAATAACGCTGAAGGCTGTAAAGGCTTTAATTGACACAGACAAGATAGTAATCGATGAAAAGGGTAATGTAAAGGGTCTCGATGAGCAAATAGAGTCTTTGCAAAAAAGCAATGATACCAAGTATCTCTTTGACAATAACAGAGGCTTCAAGGGTGTTGTTGTGGGAAACAGCGATGATGAAAATATAAGTGTAGAGGATATGAATTACACACAGCTGTGTGCGTATTTTGAAGGAAAGTAATTTTTTCCCGTGACCTGGTCACGGGAAAATGAGTATTAAAAAAATGATACTGTAAGGAGTGAAATATAAATGGCTAAATTTGAAAGCAAAAGCTTTAACCCACAGGCCTTTGGCGCCTATGTGGAGAGGATTCCTCAGTTAAAGAAAAATGAGCTGGTGAAGAGCAGGGCATTAAGAGGAAATGCCGAAATAAGAAATGCCTTCAGCTCTCAGACAGGCACAGCCTACGCCATACTTCCTATGTATGGCCTTCTTGACGGCGATGTGCTTAACTATGACGGTCAGACAGACATTATAGCTACGGACACTACTACATATGAAAGAGGAGTTGTAGTGGTCGGACGTGCAAAGGCGTGGATAGAAACGGACTTTGCAGAGGACATTACTGCGGGAGCCGGATTTATGGACAGCGTTGCTCAGCAGGTGGCTGAGTATTTTGACGAGGTGGATCAGAATACCCTTCTTGCCATACTGGAGGGCATTTACGCCATGACAGGCGAAGAGAACAAGAAATTTGTAGATGAACACACCTACGATATTACAAAGGAGGGTGACGGTATTGTAGAGCCGGCTACTCTCAACAAGGCTATACAGAAGGCAGGCGGAGATAACAAGAATAAGTTTACACTTGCCATAATGCATTCTGAGGTAGCCACAAATCTTGAAAACTTAAATCTTTTGGCTTATCTTAAACAGACTGACGCTATGGGCATACAGAGAGATCTGACCCTTGCCACATGGAACGGAAGAAGCGTCATTATAGACGACAGCATGCCCGTAACCGAAGGCGATGACGGCAAGAGCGTATATACTACATATATATTGGGTCAGGGCGCTTTCGACTATGAGAACATAGGCGCTAAGGTACCCTATGAAATGGGCAGAAATCCTGCTGTAAAGGGCGGTCAGGATACTCTTTATGTAAGACAGAGGAAGTGCTTTGCCCCCTTTGGCATAAGCTATCTCAAAAAGAACCAGGAAACACTTTCTCCTACAGACGAGGAGCTTAAGGACGGCAGCAACTGGTCTCTTGTAAACGATGGAAGCGAGGAGCCTAAGTATATCAATCACAAGTCCATTCCTATTGCCAGAATAATAAGCAAGGGCAGACTTTAATATGATAAGGAAGGAAGACGTTGTATTAAGGCTCAATACTCTGGGCTATAACGCCGACAACGGCGATACTCTCACTCTTGAAATGAGCATAAGGGGTACGGAGGAGTATATTAAAAACTACTGCAATATCAAGAAAATACCCTGTAGGCTGTACAATACCGCTGTGGATATGTGCTGCGGAGTGTTCCTCAAAACAAAGAACAGCATAGGCGCTCTTGAAGGCTATGATGTGAAAAGCGCCCTTGTAAATGTGACGGAAGGCGATGTAAGCATAAGCTATGGAAAGGGCACAAGCAGCCAGGAGCTTTTCAATATGCTCATAGATAAGCTTACGGACAAGGAGGGACTTCTGGTATGCTGTCGAAAACTGAGCTGGTAAGGATAAGAAGGGATATGGAAGGGCTTTATACATGCAGGTGCAGCGTATATGAAAAAGAGGAGTACAAGGACGAAGTCGGCATAACAAAGCACAGAGAAGTGCTTGTGCTGGAGGATATACCATGCAGAGTTTCATATTCCACAGGTATGCTTTTTAACAAGCTTAATTCCGGCAAGGAGGATAAGGACGCCGTAAAGGATCCGCTTTTTGTAAAGATATTTACGGCGCCTGACATACTCATAAAGCCGGGAAGCAAAATTGCTGTGACCAATGACAAAGGCGAACACGTTTTTTATCACAGCGGAGAGAGAGCTGAGTATATGAGCCATAACGAGATTTTGGTTGAGAATTTTAAGGAGTGGTCCTAGTGATTAAAAAAATTATAGAAGGTGTTGCACAGAGGCTTGCCCAAGAGTTCGGGGATATTACCATATACAGCGAGGAGGTGGAGCAGGGCTTTAAAAAGCCTTGCTTCTCCATAAACTGCGAGAGCATTAACAATCAGCTCTTTAGGGGAAAACGCTACAGGAGCGAAAATGTTATCGACATTCATTACTATTCCGACAGATATGAAAAAAGAGAAGATCATAACGATGTTATGACAAGGCTTTTCAGCTGTCTGGAATATATCGATATTCCCGGAAGCGTGCTCAGAGGAGAAAATATGAAAATGGAGATACAGGAGGATTACTGTAGCTTTAAGGTGAGCTACTGCTGTTTCTATTTTGTTGAGGATAAATATGAGATCGATATTATGGGCGAGCTTGATCTGAAGAGCAAGCCTCAGTAAGGAGGATATTATGGAAGATACCAAATACAGTAAAAATGTAATAATTAAAAGCGATATATATGCAGAACACAGAGATGTTCTGTCTGCAATATTAGATGATAATGAAATGTATACACTTGACGAGGTGGATCTGATATTATGCGGATTTCTGGAAGGAGAGGTGATGTGATATGGCTTTAGGCGGAGGATTTTTTACAAGCGAAAACAAGGTGCTTCCGGGCGCTTATATCAACTTTGTATCTACTAAAAATATTGTAAATACATTTGGCGAAAGAGGTACGGGAGTTATAGGCATGAAACTGGACTGGTTCCCTGATGATACATTGGTAGAGCTTACAAGAGAAAAGCTTATAAACGACTGCTTTACCCTTTTCGGATGCAGCTATTCCGACGATGAGCTTGTGGGAATAAGAGATTTCTTCAGAAACGGAAGCAAGCTTTATATATATAAGCTGAACAGCTCACAAAGCAAGGCTGCTTCCTGTAAATACTGTACCGCTGTTCGCAAAGGCGAAAAGGGCAATGATATAAGGATAGTTATAGAGGACGATCTGAACGGAAGAAAGCTCGTAAGCACATATATAGGCAAAATGCTTGCAGACAGTCAGAGCGTTTCCTCTGCTGCCGAGCTTGTAGGCAACAGCTTTGTATCATGGAACAGAGAGGAGACTCTTGAAAATACAAGGGGCATGAATCTTACAGGCGGCAGCAGCGACAGTATTACAGGCGCCGATATAGAAAAATTCCTTAAAAAGATAGAGAGCTGTCATTTTAATGCCGTCACTATAGTTTCTGACAATGAGGAGTATGTAAAGCCCCTTGTAGAATTTACAAAGAGAATGAGAGAAGAGGTAGGCAAAAAGTTCCAATGCGTTGTGTTTGACCAGTCGGGCTATAACTATGAGGGCGTTGTAAATACAAGAAGCTGGGTCATGAAAAACGGAAAATCCGACTGTGATATTCTTTTCTGGCTTACAGGCGCTCTTGCAGGCTGTCCTGTAAACAAGTCCCTTACAAACAAGCTCTATGACGGAGAGATGAGCATTGAGTTCGATCAGTACTCACAGGCTGTGCTGGACAGAGATATAAAGGAGGGCGTATTTATGTTCCACAAGGTGGGAGATGAATGGAGAGTGCTTCTGGATATAAACAGCCTCACGGAATTTACAGAGGAAAAAAGCGAGATATTCAGAGATAATCAGACTATAAGAGTTATAGACCAGATCGCTGAGGATATAGCTTCTATATTTGCCGATTACTATCTTGGCAAGGTGCCTAATGACCTTGCGGGCAGAAATTCTCTGTGGTGCGATATTGTGAAGCATCATGAAAAGCTTATGGATATGAGGGCTATTGAGGACTTCAAGGAAGAGGATATTGTTGTTGAAAAGGGCGAGACAAAGAGAAGCGTTGTGGTGTATGATCTTATAACTCCCGTAAACGCTATGGCTCAGCTCTATATGAAGGTAACTGTGGAATAGGAGGTATGATATGAGCGCAGCAATTTTAAATGCAAGAGATACTATAAGCGCTAAGCTTGCAGAGTGCTATGTGACCATAAACGGCAGCAGATATAACTTTATGCAGGCAATAAATATGGAAGCCGTTATGGAAAAAACCAAAGTCCAGGTGCCTATACTTGGCAAGACTGCAAGAGGAAACAAAGCAACGGGCTGGAGCGGCAAGGGAAAAGCCAAATTCCACTATAATACAAGCGTTTTCAGACGTCTTTTGAAGGAATACAAGAACTCGGGAGAAGATATATACTTTGAAATACAGGTGGTAAATGAGGATCCCTCCAGCGCCGCAGGCAGACAGAGCGTTGTTCTTATGGATTGCAATCTTGACGGAGGAGTTATTGCAAAGTTTGATGCAGACGGTTCCTATCTTGATGAGGAAATGGAATTTACATTTGAGGACTTTAAGCTTGTAGAGGAATTTAATGCTATTGACGGTATGCTCTAGGAGGCGGTCTTATGATACCTGAAAGAGCTGACGTAAAGGAATTGGCTTATACGGATATGGTCTGTAGGACATACGGCATGAATGGTGAGCGCATAAAGGGATTTGTTGACGGAGCACCTGCCATTGAGCAGGCTATATACAAGATACTTATGACTCAAAGGTATAGGTATGCAATATATGACAGAAATTTTGGCATAGAGCTTGCAGACCTTATAGGAATGGACAAGCACTATGTATGTGCCGTACTGAAAGGGCGTGTTGAAAGCGCCCTTTTATACGACAGAAGGATAAAGGGTATAAAAAACTGGACTCTGACAATAAAAAAAGACAGTATACTGGCGGAATTCACAGTTGAAACGGAGTCCGGAGATATTGATATTTCAAATGAATTCGATGTTTAGGAGGTGTTGTATTTGTATGAAAATATGACATATGAAAACATACTTAAAAGAGTGCTCGGCGCTGTAGGTACAGATGTGGACAAGCGACAGGGCTCTGTGATATACGATGCTGTTGCTCCTGCCTGCGCAGAGCTTGCACAGATATACATTGCTCTTGAAAACACCATAGACGCAGGCTTTGCGGATACTGCCCCAAGAGAGTATCTTATACTAAGGGCAAGAGAAAGAGGACTGTCCCCTTACAAGGCGACGTATTCCCTTTGCAAAGGCGTTTTCAATATGGATATTCCCATAGGCACAAGATTCAATATTGACAAGATAAATTTTTCTGCCGAAAGAAAAATAAAAGACTGTGAATATGAAATGAGATGCGAAACCGCCGGAACAGAGGGCAATCTTCATCTGGGAAGGCTTACGGCAGTAGAGTACATAGACGGGCTTACAGAGGCAAGCCTTACAGAAGTACTGGTGCCCGCAAGAGATGAGGAGGATACTGAGGATTTCAGACAGAGATACTTTGACAGCATAAACAATACCGCCTTCAACGGAAACAAAGCCGATTATATAAAATGGGTAAAGGCCATAGAAGGCGTAGGTCAGGTAAAGGTGGAAAGAGCCTATGGCGGCGGAGGAAATGTAAAGATAGTCGTAGTAGATGAAAAAAATGAGCCTGCAAGCGGCGCCATACTTGAGAAAATAAAAAACTTACTGGATCCCGAAGAATATGAAGGTATGGGTATGGGAACGGCTCCCATAGGACATTGCGTAACGGTAAAGAGCGCCCAGAATTACAGGATCAATGTGACAGCCGATGTTTCTCTTAAATCAGGCTATACTGTTTCAGGCATAAAGCCTGCCCTTCAGAAGGCGGTCGAGGACTGCATAAATGAGGTAAATAAAGACTGGGAAAAGGGAGATGTTGTCATATATTCGGCAAGGATACTTGTCAGGCTCCTTGATGTGCCGGGAGTTGAAAATATTTCGTCTGTAAAGATAAACAACGGCGACTTCGTAAAAGTAAGCGGAGATCATATCGCCTGTCTTGGAGCTTTGGAGGTGGTATAGTGGAGCTTATTGAATATCTTCCCGAGTATATGAGGGAATATAAGGAAATGAAAGAAATAATAATGTCTGAGGAACAGGAATTCAGAGGACTGAGAGAAGAAAGCAGCAGCTGCGTAAACAATTTTTTTATAGAGACCGCTGATGAAAAAGGTATAAAAAGATTTGAAAATATGCTGGGAATAGCTTCGGGCGACGATGAGAGCCTTGATTACAGACGGTTCAGGCTAAAGGCTAAATTTACGCAGGGCAGGGCAAATATTGCGGGAATACTTGATTCCATACTTCCCGAAGGAGGTTGGAATGCTGAATATGACAGCGGCAGCTATAAGCTCAAGGTGACACTTGACCTTGAAAACAAAAAATATCTTGAAGAGGTCAATGAAGCTTTGGACAAGGCCATACCTGCCAATATTGAGCTGGAGTGCAGTATTTTCCATACCACTCACAGAATACTTTCAAAATACAGGCATTCTCAGCTGGCTGACTACAGTCACTTGGGACTTCAGAATATAGTCTGAAAGGAGTAAATAATATGAATAATAATTATGGATTGATATATCCTTCGCAGGATTCTTTTTATAATGTAGATGTTACAAACAGCAACTTCAGCAAGCTTGCCGATGGCATAGATGCCGCAAGATCAGGCGGCTCAAAGTCATCTGTTATCGTAGCCGCCTATAACAGCAATGATCCTCTTAAGGAATATGCTGATTTTAAATGCGGTACGGGAGACTGTATACCTGTGCTCAACAGCGCTCTTGAAAAGGTACAGGAGGGCGGTGAGCTACTTCTTCTTGACGGCGATTACTATATAAAAACGTGTATACTCGTAGAAAAAAGCATAAGCATAAGAGGTATGGGCGGCAAGCACACTCGCATAAATAAGCATGAAGATTCCTCCGATAACGTTATGCTCTATCTGAGAGCCGGAGGGGTAAGAGTTGAAAAAATAGGGATATACAGCAATGAGTGCGCAAGCGATTCACACGGTATCTTTGTGGTAGGCTCAGAGTCTGTAATAGACAGCTGCCGTTTTAAAATGTCAGAAGTATTGGGATATAACGTGTATACCAACATATATCTGAGCAACATAGGAGGTCATGTAAGGATAAGCAACTGCATATTCGATAAGTACAAGGATGAAAGATACAATATACTTGGCGAGGGAATGTGGTATGGCGTTATAAACGGAAATTATTGTATAAATTCCGAAAGCGGAAAGCCTATGGACGTAAGAATAAATCTGTATAATCAGGAAAGCTATGAAAATATGAGCGTAGGCGCTCAGCGTTCTCAAATATTCGTAAACGGCAACTTAAGAGCATAGGAGGATAAACATGAACGATCTAAGCGTTTTTTTAAAGGAAAACAGAAAAGCAAGAGAAAATGTATTTTACTGCGCAGGCAGAGATATAAAAGACAGCGAAGGCAATATTGTAAAGTGGGAGATAAGACCTATATCCACAAGTGAAGAGGAGAAAATAAGAGAGGAATGTACCGACTGCTCTGGAGGCAGATATAAGCTAAATGTAAACAGATATATTGAAAAAATGATAGCAGAAGCCGTTGTATTTCCCAATCTCTATGACGCTAAGCTTCAGGACAGCTACGGGGTAAAGTCTCCTGAGGCTCTTGTAAAGGAAATATTGGACAAGCCCGGTGATTACAGCAGGCTTGCCAAATTTGTGCAGGAGTTAAACGGCTTTAAAAGTCTGAGAGAGGATATTGAAGAGGCAAAAAACTGATAAAGGAGGGCGGCTGTGAGTCCAATATGGCATATTACTGCTTTCAGCGCTTTGGCTGGCCGCCCTCACGTACAGCAGGTATGAACAGAAGAGAAAAGGCATTTGTAATGGCATGTATAGAAATGGAAGGAGAGATGGCTCATTAAGGAGAATGTAATTTCAATAAAGGAGACTGTAGGCGGAGGATATGACGAATACTGGCATTTCAAGGGCAGATACAGAGTGTGCAAGGGCTCCAGAGCCAGCAAGAAAAGCAAAACTACTGCGCTCAATATGATATTTCGCCTTGTAAAATACCCTATGGCGAATATACTTGTGGTAAGGAAGGTCTATTCTACCCTTAAGGACAGCTGCTATACAGAGCTTTGCTGGGCTGTAAGGCGGTTGGGACTGGAGGAGTATTTTGAATGCAAGCTCAGTCCCCTTGAAATTACGTATCTGCCTACGGGACAGAAAATTTATTTCAGAGGTCTTGACGATCCTATTAAAATAACGTCTATTACCGTAGGCGTAGGCTGTCTTTGCTGGCTCTGGATAGAGGAGGCATATGAGATAAGCGATGAAAACGACTTCAATATGCTTGACGAAAGCATAAGAGGTATCGTGCCGAAAGGACTTTTCAAGCAGATAACCCTTACGTTGAATCCGTGGAATGAAAGACATTGGATAAAGAGGAGATTTTTTGATGTAAAAAGCAGCGATATTTTGGCTATGACCACTAATTATATGTGTAACGAATGGCTTGACGATGCAGACCTGAGGGTGTTTGAAGATATGAAGAAAAATAATCCTCGCCGCTATCAGGTGGCAGGATTGGGGAACTGGGGAATAACAGAGGGACTTGTATATGAAAACTGGAGAGAGTGCGACTTTGACCTTGAACAGCTTAAAAGAAATGGAGAGCTTAAGGCTGTTTTCGGTCTGGATTTCGGATATACAAATGACGAGACCGCTCTTTTCTGCGGGCTTGCGGATATTAAGGGGAAGAAGCTCTATGTCTTTGATGAGATATATAAAAAGGCTATGAGCAATGAGGATATATACAATGAAATCGTTAAAAAGGGATACCGCAAGGAAAGAATAAGAGCCGACTGTTCGGAGCCTAAAAGCATTGACAGACTGAGAGAGCTGGGTATACCAAATATAAGGGCTGCCAGAAAAGGCCCCGACAGCGTAAATAATGGCATAGATTTTTTGCAGGATTTCGAGATACTTATAATGGACAGATGTAAAGGCTTTTTAAATGAAATAAGCAACTACAGCTGGGACGTGGACAAATTCGGAAAGAGGATAAATGTGCCCTGCGATGAGTTCAATCACCTTATGGACGCTATGAGATACGCTATGGAGGAGATAATCGCAGGGGAAAGCTTCAGCTTCAAGTGAACAAAAGGAGGTAATATATGACAGAACTATGGATAGAGGGGGTAAAGGGCATTTTTATGCCTGTGATATGTGATGAAATAAGCTGGTATACGGAAAAATGGGGTGCCGGCACGCTGAAATTTACAGCGCTTAAGGAAGGCAGCATCGATTACAAGGAAGGAGACAGGGTATGGCTCAAGGTCGATGACAGAGAGCTTTTTATGGGCTATGTTTTCAGCAAGTCCAGAAATAAGAAGGGTCTTATAGCCACCACCTGTTATGACCAGCTTCGTTATCTGAGGAATAAGGATACCTATACATATACGGCAAAAAAGGCTTCCGATGTTGTAAATATGATATGCGATGATTACTCTCTCAAAAAGGGCGTTATAGAAAACACAGGCTATGTGATCCCTCAGAGGGTCGAGGACAACTCCACATTGTTTGACATAATATATTCTGCTCTCAATATTACGAGAATGTATAATGGCAGGACATATGTGCTCTATGACGACTACGGCAGTATAAATCTGAAAAGCAGCAGCGCTATGGTCACAAATCTTCTTGTCAATGACAGAAGCTCTATAGACTTCAGCTATGACACTACCATTGACAAGGGAGTTTATAATTCCATAAAGCTCATTCACAAAAAGGATACGAAATATACCCATGTGCTCAATGTGTATACGGCTAAGGACCCTGTTTCAATAAAGGAATGGGGTGTTCTTCAGCATTATGCCCATATAGATGAAGAAACAGACGGCAATGTAATGGCACGTGGTTTACTTAATATGTATAAAACCAAAAACAGAAGTCTTATTATTAAAACGGCAGGTAATCTGAATATAAGAGCAGGGTCGTATCTTTGGGTGAAGCTGGATATAGGTGATTTTTTGGTGGACGAGCTTATGGAGGTAAAAAGCTGTAAGCATATTTTCAGCGACAACAATCATATTATGGAGATCTCGGTCACAGGAGGTGTGCTCAATGAATGACATAGGTGATATAATAAAGCTTCTTGCCAAAGAGGCGATAGAAGGGGATAAGCCTGTGTCCGTTGTTACCGGCGAGGTGATTGACGATGAAGAATTTGTTGTCCGTACAGAACAAAAGCTCCAGCTTTCGGAGGACTTTTTTATAATTACCCAAAGATTTGAGCATCAGCTGTGGAAAAAAGGAGACAAGCTTTTGCTGCTGAGATGCGATGGCGGTCAGAAGTATGTAATACTGGATATTTTGCCTGAAAAAGAGGAAGAGGAGTAAAGCTGATGCGCATATATTTTTAAATGATGTAAGGAGTTTCTTCCTATAAAAAGAGTGCGGAAGGAAATATTCAAAGCAGGGATCAAAACATAAGGGTATAGCTTATGTATATCTAAAAGCATTATGTAAAGGCGGTCAATTGCGCATGGAGCACTTCCCGAGCACAAATAAAACGTGAAAGCATATAAAACGCATATATTATAGTAGAAAGGCGTGATATTTTGCAGTAATGTTCTTGATTTGTTACTGATTTATCGCAAATATTACACTTGTTTTTCAGTTGGTCAAAACCCCTTGATTTATTTTTTGAAAGGTGATATATTATGTTCAAGCAAAGCACATAGAGGGTCAACAGCGAATGTTACATTAATATTACATTTGGCTTTTTTGGTTGACTTGTCTGAAGTGTAATGCTATAATACTTTTGTAAAAGAGGTAAATTATGCTAACCTCTACACATTTATTTTCATAAGGAGGAAAAACGAAATGAAAAGAAAAATTGCATTTTTGTTAGCTGCTGCTATGACTGTTAGCATGCTTCCAATGAATGTTTTAGCTTCTTCATCAAATAGTGTTGGTAGAACAGACCTTACTGTTAAGACTGACATCACTAATACTGCGTATGACGTAGCTGAAATCTTATTCAACGGCGAGCCTGCTAATATCGAAGTAAGACCTAACAACGCTGTTGAATCTGGCGACTCTATCATTTTAAATATTGAGAATGGTGAGTTCAATGAAGATTTAGTAAACGATGATAACTATGTATGGAAAGGCCCTGTAAGCGGTAATCAGGTTCCTACATGGGACGACGTTATGAGAGCTCTTCCTGTTAACCCATCAGCTGCTGATATGACTAATGTAGCAGCTAGATTTGTTAAGCAGCGTGATTCAAGAGAATTACCTTACTTAATGGAATATGTAAACTCAACTCAGGTTCAGGTTTACTTATATCCTATCGAAGATAAGGATGCTAACGAGAAGGACAATGATATTGCAAAGGGTGTTCCTTACTACAATATCAAGCTTCCTATCGATGTTCAGGACTCTTCAGAGGGTGCTGTAACAGTTTCTATCGACAACAACTACACTAGAATGTCAGGCGGTTCTTATACTGTAGCTACAGTAACAGACAGCGACGGTTCTACTACTGCTTCTGTTTCAACTTCTGACATCAGAGTTACTTCTGACGAAGATTATCAGGTTCCTACTATAACAGTTAAGGAAGATGTTGTTGGTACATTTGAGCCTGGCGAAAAGATCACTTTAAGAGTTAACGGTAACTACACAATCGTTGATGTTGGTAACGTTAACGGTGGTTTAAACGCTAGAAGCTTAATCCCTGCTAATTCTAAGGCTACTCTTAGCAGCAATGCAAGATCTATGGAATTTGTAATTCCTGAGGGATATAAGAGTGACAAGGTTACTGCTATTGATTTCAGCGGCATCGTAGTTTCAACTGACGAAGATGATACTTACGGCGACATCGAGATCACAGTAAGCGGTGGCAAGGGTATCACAAGACAGACTATCAAGGTTGGTGAAAGAGCTGACTACGGTTTTGCTTTAACTGCTCTTGAAGATGTTCCTACAATCTTTGCTGGTAGATCTTTCTTAAGAGATTCTGACTTAGAGGAAGAAGATTTTGAAACAGCTGAATTCGAATTTGCTGAGACTACACCTGGTACATGGTTAGACGGCAGAAAGCTTGAATTCACAGTTCCTGATGGCGTTAAGATCATTGGTTATGAGATCACAGATCACAAGTATATCGACATGAAGCCATTTGAGTCTGCTACTATCGATGATGACGGTACTACTTTAAGCTTCTCAAACTTCAAGGGTGCTTTAAATGATAGCGACTGCTCATATGTTGACCTTCAGTTATACATCTCAGCTGCTGCTGACTTCGCAGGCGACGTTACTGTAGACGTAGCAGGTGCTGGCTTAGATAAGGAACAGTTATCAGCTTTAACTGTTGCTAAGGTTGTATCTCCTGTAACTGTAGAGGCTGCTTCAACAACTGCTAACATTGGTTACAAGGCTGTTGAAACTTCTGACATCAAGATTACTGAGAATGCATACGGCGCTCTTCTTGAGGAGCCTGTATATATCAAGTTAGACGATACTTATGCATCAGATATAGCATTTGATGACAGCGATATCGACTATACTGTAGACGGCGAAGTTGAAATCAAGAACTTCAAGGTTAAGAGCGGCGAAATTACATTTACTGTAGACGCTTCTTCTTACAACAATCCTTCAACTATAACTATTACCGGTGTTAAGGTTGGTACTACAAGATCTATACCTTACGGCAGCTACTCAATCATCATTGGTGATGACGCTCTCGTAAACAACTATAAGGAAGACGTAGATGTTCCTTCTAAGGTTAGCATCGACGAAGGTCAGTTCCTTTCAGTTGAGTCAAGAGAAGATACTGATGGCAAGACTTCAGGTTCTGAATACGACCTCTTTGAAGAGGAAGGCTTCGAATTCAAGGATTACTTAACAATCAAGACTGATCCGGGTACACTTGACGGTAAGGTTGAGGTTACTATCGGTTCTAGCACAATCAAGATGGACGGTAAGGAAGTAGCTATGGATACAGCAGCTTATATCCAGACTGCATCTAACTCTACTATGGTTCCATTAAGATTCGTTTCATTAGCAATCGGTGTTGATCAGGCAGCTGTTGAGGACGCTGACAATTCAAGCAAGATTACTTGGGATGCAAACAATAAGGTTGCTACAATCTTATATGCAGCAGGTAATGGCCAGAAGATAATTCAGTTCCAGGCTAACAGCCCTGTAATGGTTATCGATGGTACAGCTATCACTATGGAGAATGGTGTTAAGGCTGAGATCGTTGATGGCAGAATGTTCGTACCTTTCAGAGCTCTCGGTACTGCACTTGGTGTACCTGTATCTTGGGATGCTGAAACTAGAACAGCTATCTACAACTAATCTATAAGATTAATATAATTAGTTAAGATAAATGAGAAGAGCCCATATGGGCTCTTCTTTTTTTGCCTTTTTCGGAGCTGTCAGCCCAACCGAAGGCTGCAAGCTGTGAACGGATTTGCATGGACTGACCGAGAGGTCGAACCTGCTTATATAGATCAAAGTTTTTGTTTAGCGGAATTTCGACTTTTGCTTCATAACGACCCTTCCACCATTTCAAACAACTGTTTGAAACGGTCCCCCTCCCCTCCGACGCCCTACGGGCTAGGGGAGGCTAAAGAGAGGAGTAGAAGGGACGACTTAGGATTATGTTCCTCAAAGGCTTTAATAATGTTGAAAAAATAACTATATTTCTAACTAAAAAAACGAGAAGAGCGAAACCCTGAGCTTCCCCTTCGTAAGGGGAAGTGGCAGCCCAACCATTTCGTTGAGTTGAGATTACGCCTGCGTTGGGCTGCCGATAGGGTCGATACTCATATAAACAAAAATTTGTATTTTCCCGTGACCTGGTCACTATATTTTCCCGTGACCAGGTCACAGGAAAATATCTTGCAATTCTTTCTCAACAGTAGTATCATAATAAATAACTGTGAAAGGAGGAAGCGGTATGAGCTTTAAAAATGCGGTAAATCATTTCAAAACAATTACAAAGCACAGGCATAAGGTAATGCTCCATTGTTTCAAGGCAGGAATACCGCTACAGGGACTTTTGCATGATCTGTCCAAGTATAGCTGGACCGAATTTTCGGAAGGTATAAAATATTATCAGGGCACAAGAAGTCCCAATGACAGATGCAGAGAGGTAAATGGCTATTCTAAGGCTTGGATGCACCACAAGGGCAGAAATAAGCACCACTTTGAATACTGGACGGACTATAGCAATGTCACCCACATGATGGAGCCGGTAGAAATGCCACTTAAATATGTAATAGAAATGTTTTGCGACAGAGTTGCGGCAAGCAAGATATACGGCAAAGATAAATACAACGACAGCTTTTCATTGAATTATTACAACAGCAGGAAGGATTTCAGAAGAGTGCATCCGAATACGGCGGCACGTATAGAGGAGCTGCTTACAATGCTTGCGGAAAAGGGAGAAAGGGCGACCTTTGAATATATAAGAAAGCTCAGAAAGGAGAATAAGAATGCCTGAGGATCCGATAATGCTTTTAAGCTTTGTAAATACTCAGCTGAGAGATAATTATGACAGCTTGGAAGAGCTTTGCCTAAATTATAACGCATCATATGAGGAAATATGCGAAAAGCTTGCGAATATAGACTACAGATACAGCAAAGATATGAATCAATTTATATAAATAAAAAAATTAAAAAATTATTGAAAAAATATATTGACAAGGCGTATATTCTGTGATAAAATTAATTTTGCTGTTGACGAGAAAACAGCTTATAAAAATGGACATTGAAAACTGAATAACCTGAAAGAAAACAATACTCAAAACCCAAGAGATTCCTTTGAATTGAATCGGAAAGATTGATCCGATTCAACTCCACAAGAGTAAATAAAGGAAAGAAGTTGGACACAACTAAAAAAATGTAAGAGAAGCTAGTGAGAGATCATTGAGCGCAAACTTTAAATGAGAGTTTGATCCTGGCTCAGGATGAACGCTGGCGGCGTGCCTAACACATGCAAGTCGAGCGATGAAACTGGATTGATCCCTTCGGGGTGATAGAAGGTGGATTAGCGGCGGACGGGTGAGTAACGCGTGGGCAACCTGCCCTATACTAAGGGATAGCTCCGGGAAACTGGTGGTAATACCTTATAAGCTCCCGACATGACATCGTGACGAGAGAAAAGATTAATCGGTATAGGAGGGGCCCGCGTCTGATTAGATAGTTGGTGGGGTAACGGCCTACCAAGTCGACGATCAGTAGCCGACCTGAGAGGGTGATCGGCCACATTGGAACTGAGACACGGTCCAGACTCCTACGGGAGGCAGCAGTGGGGAATATTGCACAATGGGGGAAACCCTGATGCAGCAACGCCGCGTGAAGGAAGAAGTATTTCGGTATGTAAACTTCTATCAACAGGGAAGAAATAGATGACGGTACCTGGCTAAGAAGAACCGGCTAAATACGTGCCAGCAGCCGCGGTAATACGTATGGTTCAAGCGTTATCCGGATTTACTGGGTGTAAAGGGTGAGTAGGCGGTTATGCAAGTCACATGTGAAATGTCGGGGCTCAACTCCGGCCTGCATGAGAAACTGTATAACTAGAGTGCAGGAGAGGTAAGCGGAATTCCCAGTGTAGCGGTGAAATGCGTAGATATTGGGAAGAACACCGGTGGCGAAGGCGGCTTACTGGACTGTTACTGACGCTGAGTCACGAAAGCGTGGGGAGCGAACAGGATTAGATACCCTGGTAGTCCACGCCGTAAACGATGAGTG
>CANQBJ010000041.1 GCA_947589665.1 uncultured Clostridia bacterium | reverse complement strand
AGAAAAAACAAAAAAATATTCAGATCGGGAAACTATGTTGTAAAGGAATTTGACAAGGACTTTGCCAAGTCCGATATCCTTAACGAGGCTCTCAATCAGGCAAGAGTTGAGGAAACGGGACTGAGGATACCACAGCTTATAGAGGTCAGAAAAATAGACGGTAACTGGGCTATAGTATTCGAGTATGTAGAGGGCAAGACCCTTGCATCAATGATGGAGGAGGACAGAGGAAACCTTGAAAAGTATATGGAAAAGTTTGTGGAGATACAAATGGAGATACATTCCAAGCGCTCTCCTCTTCTCAATAAGCTTAAAGACAAAATGAACAGAAAAATAAGTCAGACCGACCTTGACGCTACTACAAGATATGAGCTGCATACAAGGCTTGAGGGTATGCCAAAGCACAATAAGGTATGCCACGGGGATTTTAACCCCAGCAATATAATAATATCTCCCGAGGGCAATTATTACGTTCTGGATTGGTCCCACGCCACACAGGGCAATGCCTCTGCCGATGCCGCAAGGACATATCTTCTCTTTTCGCTTAAGGGCGATAAGGAGGCTGCTGAAATGTATATGAATATGTTCTGTAAAAGGAGCGACACCGCAAAGCAGTATGTCCAGCAGTGGCTCCCCATTGTCGCTGCCTCTCAGTCCGTAAAGGGCAACGAAAACGAAAGAGAATTTTTGCTCAACTGGATAAACGTAGTGGATTATGAGTAGAAATAATTTTTATTAAATAAAATTTAACAAAAAAGTGAGGCTTGTTATATAGACCTCACTTTTTTTGTATCAATAAAAAATTTTATATCCGTTTTATTGTCATTTAACATTACGCAGAAGTCAGCAAAAGCAAAAATAAGGTTACTGCAAAATACTGAAGGCTGCTTTATATATCAATAATATCTCTTACAAAAACAAATTCCTTTTCGGAGGATAGGTTTTCGGCATAGCCGTAGCCTTCAAACTCAAATTCTCTGAGGAGTGCGGGGTCCTCTATGAAGTTTCTAACTATCCAGCCTGCCATGGCGCCTCTTGCCATTTTGGCATATGTTGCCTGAGTCCTGAGCCTGCCTCTTCTGTTGTCGTAAAAGGTTATATTTATGACATTGTCCGTAAAGTCCGTAATAAGTCTTGAATACTCCTTTGAGGCTATGTTTATCACTATATCCTTCTCCAATGCCTCATATACACTGCTGCCCCAGTAGTCATAAAGGCTTCCCTTGTCAAGCCTTATTTTGCTTTCAAAGTCCAGTCTGTAGGGCGCGATACCGTCATAGGCTCTGAGTATGCCGTAATATCCGCTTAATATCCTTATGCTTTCATGGGCGAATCTCTTTTCTTCCTCTGTAAAATCAAGGGCTCGTATATTTTTAAAGGCTATGCCGTCATAGCTTTCTATGGCGGGGCATTGACATTCCTCTTCAAAATCACATATCATCCTGAAGGTATTTATGGCAATTTTTGTATTTATACGCATAAGGCTTTCCAGCTCATGGGGCTGATATTTTTTAAGCGTGGAATTTATATACAAGGCTCTGTCCTTATACACAGGCTCTGAAAATGGCAGGGTAGCTGTCTTTTTCATATTTTTGGCAGGAGAAAGTATTACTTTCAATTCAATTCCTCCATAGCTTTGTCTATATCCTCTTTCTTGACGGTGCTGAGAGCGGAGATATAGCCGCTGCCTGCCTTTCTCAGATATTCCTTAGCCTCGGCGATATTGCCTTTGCTCTTTTCTATAAGTCCCATATAATAAAGGCTTTCCGTCATAGTTTCCCTGTAGCTTAATGCCTTCTTAAAATATTCCTCGGCCTTTTGATAATCGTTCTTTAAATAATATATCTGACCTAAATTATCCCAGGCGGGAGCATATTCCCCGTTGTCCTTAAGCGCCTTGTTTGTAAGCTCCTCAGCCTTGTCAAAATCATTTTTAAGCATATAGAAGTATGCAAGGGTAGTAAGCGTGTTGGGATTGATATAGGTGTATTTCTCCATAAGCCTTTCTATTGCTTCAATAGCCTTGTCTATGTCTCCGAGTACCCAGTAACAGCTGGATATGGCAAGGGGTATAAGCTTGTCGAAAAGAGGCTTTGTATTTATTTTTTCAGCCCTTTGGAAAATGGCAAGAGCCTCATCTGCCCGACCCTCGTGAAGTGCGTCAAGGGCATAGTTGTAAAGGGCTTTTACATTCCTTGTTTTCATATCGACTGCTTTTTTATAGAATACCTTTGCCCTGTCGGGCTTTCTTATGAAATAAAAGAAATTGCCTATCATTCCTATAAAATATGCATGGCACACTACAGCGCTTGCTATAAGATATACAAAAAATGCGGGTATAAGCGTCCATTCGCTTTTGTCCATAAAGAACACGAGTACTATCCATGCCAGCATCATATAGCCCAGAAACATATATCTCCAATATTTTACAAGGTTTATTTTTTCATTTTTATTCATTTCTTTCTTCTGCCTTTCTTCTGTACTGAATATCCGAATTTGCCTATATATCTGCCAAGTCCGTAATATTCGCCGTGAGCATAGCATATAGGTCGGCTTTGGGCAAAGTTGAACCTGCCGTTTTTATCCATATATTCTTCGTCTGCCATAGCTCCCACAATGTCTGCAATAAACATATCGTGAGAACCCAGGGGGATAATATCCTTTACACTGCACTCTATGTTTATGGGACTTTCCGCTATGACGGGACAGTCCAGATGCGCCGCCTTTTCCTTAGTTAGCTTCATTTCCCTGAATTTATCGATATCCCTGCCGCTTTTAACACCGCACCAGTCCGTAGCATAGGCAAGGTCCTCTGTTGTCACGTTTATTACAAATTCTCCCCTGTCTTTTATTATATCGTGGGAATATCTTTCCTTGCGCACCGAAATATATGTCATGGCGGGATCGGAATTGACGGTTCCCGTCCACGCTATTGTTATTATGTTGCTGTTTTCCATATCACCGCAGCTTACCATTACCGCAGGTATGGGGTAAAGTATTGTGCCCGGCTTCCATATCTGCTTTGCCATAGTTGACCCTCCTTTTTTCTAAGTATACATCAATAATTATAATTTTTCAATATTGATATTATCCTGCTATAATGTTAAAATGTATATAACTAAGCTATTGAGAGGAAAACTATGAATTTACCACAGGAATATACGGATAAAATGAAAAGGCTCTTAGGCGATGAATACGGCGCCTATATGGAAAGCTTTAAGGAGCCCAGATTATACGGCTTAAGAGCCAACACTCTTAAAATAACTGCCGAAGAATTAAGGAATAAATTGGACTGGCAGCTTGAAGGCATACCTTGGTGCAAAGAGGGCTTTTATTATGACGGCGAAAGCGTAAGACCTGCCAAGCATCCCTTTTACAACGCAGGACTTTTCTACATACAGGAGCCTTCCGCTATGTCCGTGGGAGCGATGCTCCCCGTAAAGCCCGGTGACAGAGTAATAGACCTGTGCGCCGCTCCAGGCGGAAAAAGCACACAGGCGGCGGCTAAGCTAAAGGGCAAGGGCATACTTGTGAGCAACGACATAAGCGCCTCCAGGTGCAAGGCTCTGCTTAAGAACATAGAATTGAGCGGCGTGCCTAACTGCATTATTACCAATGAGGACCCGTCAAGACTGGCTGATCGGTTTGAGGGCTTTTTCAACAGGATAATAGTTGATGCGCCCTGCAGCGGCGAGGGTATGTTCAGAAAGGACGAAACGGCTGTCAGGAGCTGGGAAACTCATAAAACGGAATTTTGCTGTTCATTGCAGAGGGATATACTTAAGGCAGCGGCAAGGCTTCTGAGCGGCGACGGTATCATAGCTTATTCGACCTGTACCTTTGCCCCCGAAGAGGACGAAGGCATGATACAGGAATTTCTAAACGAAAACCCCGATTTTGAGCTTATGGACTTTGACAAGAGTGGCGGTTTTATTGACGGACAGCCTCAATGGGTAAAGGGCGGAGAGGAGCTTAAAAAATGCGGCAGACTTATGCCGTATAAGGTAAAGGGCGAGGGACATTTCCTGTGCCTTTTACATAAAAAGGGCGAGGACGATCTTATTGAACCCTTAAGGGACAGAAGGGCAGACAACAGGCTTTTGACAGATTACTTTGAGTTTATGGACAGATATATGAATATTGATATAAGGGACGACCTTGTACTCCACAGGGAAAGCCTTTTTGCGGTACCCTTCTGCCTTGATTTGAAAGGACTGAGGGTAATGCGGAGCGGTCTGTATTTAGGCGACTGCAGGAAGAACCGCTTTGAGCCGAGCCAAGCCTTTGCCATGACGCTTAAGAAGGAAGATGCCAAGATAAGCTTAGATTTCAAACAGGATGACGATGATCTGAAGAGATATTTAAGAGGCGAAAGCTTTAATGTGGACTGTGCCGACGGCTGGGTGCTGGTATGCGTCGAGGGCTATCCCCTGGGCTGGGGCAAGGTGCAGAATAGCCGCCTTAAAAATAAGTACCTGCCAAGCTGGATGACATCAAATTGACAATATCCATTTTTTATTTTAATACTGATTGTATATGAGGTGCAATATGGATTTTTTGCCTGTGACTAAAGAGGAAATGTTAAAAAGGGGCTGGGAGCAGCCCGATTTTGTATATGTATGCGGTGATGCCTATGTGGATCACCCTTCTTTTGGTGCGGCAATAATCACGCGTATACTGGAGAGCAGAGGGTATAAGGTGTGTATGCTGCCTCAGCCCGACTGGAAAAGCGCCAAGGACTTTATGCGCTTTGGAAAACCAAGACTGGCATTCCTTGTAAGCGGCGGCAATATAGACTCTATGGTAAATCATTATTCCGTTGCCAAAAAGAAGAGGAACAAAGACCTGTATTCTCCAAACGGCGAGAGCGGTCACAGACCCGACAGGGCAACTATAGTATACTGTCAGAGGATAAGAGAGGCATACGGCAAGGATACGGCAATACTCATAGGCGGCATAGAGGCAAGCCTGCGCAGGCTTTCGCACTATGACTACTGGGACAACAAGGTGCGCCGCTCCATACTGCTTGACTCTCAGGCAGATATACTTATGTACGGTATGGGCGAGCATCAGATAACAGAGCTTGCCGAGGCTCTTGACAGCGGTATAGAGGCAAAGGACATAACCTTTGTAAGAGGCACTGTCTACAAGACTAAAACTCTTGAAAACATATATGACGAATATATAGAGCTGCCGAGCTTTGAGGAAAGCTCCCGTGACAAAAAAGTATATGCCGAGGGCTTTTTAAAGCAGTATGAAAATACCGACGCCGTTACGGCAAAAATACTTGTAGAACCCTATGGTGACTGCTATGTTGTACAGAATAAGCCTGCATTACCTCTTACGCAGGAGGAATTTGACTTCAGCTATGGTCTGCCCTATATGCGCACCTACCACCCTATGTATAAGGACAAGGGCGGCATACCTGCCATTGAAGAGGTAAGGTTCAGCATAATAAGCAACAGAGGCTGTTTTGGTAATTGCAATTTCTGCGCTCTTGCCTTTCATCAGGGCAGGATAATACAGGCCAGAAGTCATGAATCCATACTTGAGGAGGCGGAGAAAATAACGAAAGACAGCGGCTTCAAGGGATATATACACGATGTAGGCGGACCTACTGCCAATTTCAGGCAGCCTGCCTGCAAAAAGCAGCTTAAGGAGGGCGCCTGCAGGAACAAACAGTGCCTTTTCCCTGAGCCTTGCAAAAATCTGAGAGTGGATCACAGCGACTATACGGCGCTTTTAAGAAAGCTCAGGAAGATACCTAAGGTGAAAAAGGTGTTCGTGCGTTCGGGAATAAGATATGACTATCTGATATACGACAAGGACGAGACCTTTTTCAACGAGCTTTGCAAGTATCATATAAGCGGTCAGCTTAAGGTGGCTCCCGAACACGTTGTGCCGAGGGTACTGGAAAAAATGGGCAAGCCCTCAAGACAGGTATATGACCGCTTTACAAAGAAATTTTATGATATAAACAGGAGGATAGGCAAGGAGCAGTTTCTTGTGCCTTATCTTATGAGTTCCCATCCCGGCAGCGACCTTAAAGCGGCTGTGGAGCTTGCGGAATATTTAAGGGATATAGGTCATACTCCCGAACAGGTGCAGGACTTCTATCCTACGCCGGGTACCCTTTCCACCTGTATGTTCTACACGGAAATGGACCCCCGCACTATGGAAAGGGTATATGTGCCTAAGACGCCTCACGAAAAGGCCATGCAGAGGGCTCTTATGCAGTACAGACTGCCGAGAAATTACGACCTTGTCCATGAAGCCCTTATAAAAGCAGGACGAACAGACCTTATAGGCTTTGACGGAAAATGCCTTATAAGACCGCGGAGGATAGAAAACAGGAAGGCAGACAAGCCTGTGAAGAAAAAGAAAATAAGAAATATACACAGCAGAAAAAGGTGAGGATATGGATAACTACAGACGAAGAGTGCAGTATTACGAAACGGATAAAATGGCTATCGTATACCATGCCAACTATATAAAGTGGTATGAAGAGGCAAGAGTTTATATTATGGAGCAAATGGGCTATAGCTACAAGGCTATGGAGGATATGGGCATAATGATGCCTGTGCTTTCAGTTACCGCTCAGTATAAAAAGGGCGCGCAATATGGGGACTTTGTGGATATAGCAGTGAAATTCACTAAGTTCAACGGCATAAAGATGGGCTTTGCCTATACAATGACAGACGCTGCCACAGGCGAGCTGAGAATGACAGGCACAAGCGAACACTGTTTTGTGGACAGGGATTTCAGACCCGTAAATATAAAGAAAAAATTCCCCAAATTTTATGAGGATATGATGAGATATATGGAAGAGCAGAACGGTTAAATGTTGTATGGGATATGGAGAGTCAAGGACTGTAGGCTGTCTGTTTGAAATTTTTGTTTATATGAATAGGTTCGACCTCTCAGTCAGCCCCGCTCACAGTTATTTTTATATAAGCTTTTGCCGCGGCTGACAGCTCCCCTGATTAGGGGAGCCTTAGTTGTGCGCTTTGCAAAATCCCTTATTTACTTATAAAAAGCAACACCTGATCGACTGCCATAGCTTTGCGGTGCATAGCCTCCCCTAATCAGGGGAGGGGGACCAACCGCAGGTTGGTGGAGAGGTAATTATTACTATAAACAAAAATTTAATGCAACAATCCTTACTTATATACACAATTCGTATCAAATAAAAAACCTCTCCCTTTCGGGAGAGGTCCTTTTGTATTTGTATTAATATAATCAGTATTAGAAGGCTGTGATTTCACCCATACTAACATTTTTAAATGTAGACTGAATACCGGATGTTGTAGCAACAGTGGCAATAACATCTGCATTCTTATAAACTGTTATATCAACTTCTGGCTTTGTATAAAGTTTTTTCATTGTCATTACCCCCTTACTCTGCTGTTACCCATTCAATTGCGCTTTTAGGTGCTGCGCCTTCTGTACCTGTAACACGAACTGCATAGATATATGTATCAGCGCCAAAATCTGATGCATTAATCTGAGAACCATCAGCGAATTTTACAGCTGCATATACTGTGTTAGTGCTTGTGGTTGATGGAGCGTCTTTAAGAGCAAGTGTAGTTGCAGCAGCAGCATCTGCAGCTGATATTGTATGAATGATATATGTATTGCTATTTGCTGCATCTACAGCATAATAGTCATCATCATCACTTGGAACCTGTTTCTTAGTGCTTGCTATATTTGAAGCAGCAGCTATATCAATTTCAGATATTGAAGTGTCTTTACCGCCGGATACAAGTGTATATGATCCTGGCTGTAATAATACAGCTTCTGTAGTTACACCAAATGAACCAAGAGGATCACCTGTTCCATCTGCATTCTTGATTTCTATATAATGATCAGCATCAGCGCCATTAACAACAACTGTTAACATTATGCTTTTATTCGTGCTGAATTTAATAGAACCATTTTTTACCTTAATTACATTCGCGCTAACTGAACCATCATCTTTAAGTGAATAATCTGCACTAAGCTCATATGTTATGTTATCCAGTTTACCGCTCTTAAGGCTCTTTACACCAGCAGCTTCCATCCTTGCTGCAGCATTACCTGTTGTTTGATCAAATTTAATATTGTAAGGAACAGCTACACAACCGTCTGCAGGAACATCAGGCTGATCTTCGCTTGATGGCTCTGAAGATTCTTCAGACACATCTTCTGATGAGGTTTCTGAACTTGGCTCCTCAACTGTACCGTCATAGCTTACCTTTATCTCTGTGATTTGTGCAGTAGTATCACCTGATTCAGGAGTAAGCGTAACTTCACCTTCAAGACCTGTTGCTTTTACTGTTACTAATGGAGCTGTACCCTTTCCTGCTTCCGGATCTGAATTATCAGTTTTTGATTCCGGACCTTCTACAGAAGTACTTCCGTTTGTTATTTTCAATTTTGCTGTTTTATTTGGTGTAGATGAACCGCACTTATATGTAACTTCTACAGTTGCATTGGCATTTACCTTGAATTTAATTGTTTCGCCATTTTTAGGCTTTACAGAAGTACCGGAAACACCTGTTGTTCCTGTTAAATCAAAATTAGGCGCTCCCTTAACAATCTCAGTTGCACCATATGTACCTGCTTCAAGAGGTTGAAGCTCAACAGGTGTTGGCTTAGGCTCATCAGAACCATCAAAAGTAAAGCCGGCATCAAGAGTAACTTTTATTGTTCCTATCTTATACTCAGCAGAAGTATCAGTATCTTTTGTTGTCTGAGGAGTCAGTGTAATATAGCCCGTTGATGTAGCGGCTGCTGTAAATTTCTGAGAAACCTCTGTATCTGCATGCATTGCAAAGGATTTATCTTCAGTACCATCAGTAAAATGTAAGCTCCTGCTTTCATCACTACCTGTAGGTGTTATAGACAGTGTACCGGTAGAATTTGCAGGAACAGGTATCTGCATAGTTGCTCCCTTGAATATTGATACATTCCATGGTTTATTTGAATTAGCTTTGTATTTATTTGTTCCGCCGGTACCTTGTTTAAAGATAATACCATTTACAGAATCACCTTCATTAATATCCTGACTTTTAGTTATACCTTCAGCCGGAGCACCTGTAAATGTCCATGTTTTAGTCTGACCTTCTGTTACAACAGTACCCCACTCATGGGCTGCAGCCATAACGCTGCTTACCATTCCCACGCTCATTACGGAAGCTGCCATAACAGCTGCCAAAGCTGAGCTGAGAATTCTCTTAAAAGAAAATTTCATTTTTTTGTATCCTCCTTTGAAATTTAAATTTATAATTTGCAAATTATAACCGATGATTTTATACAGTCATCGAACTGCTGCTTTCTCTCCCCCTTTCATATAACGTTGACACAGGCGTATCTGCTCTGCAGTACAGAAGTGTCACTGTGTCACATATGTAAACCTTAACGGTTTAAAGCTTAGCTAAAGCCCTCGATAAGCTCCCTTGTTTTGTCGAGAAGCTGAAATTTCCCCTTGCTCACATTATCCACAAGGGAATACAGAATATGAGGCAGTTCGTTTTCCTTAACGTAATACAGGCTGAACTGTCCTACAGAATATTCCTCCGATGAAACAGCAGGGCTGAACAAACGGCCGTATACCTTGCCCATCTGGGTATAATCGGCAATGTTTACGGCTTTCTTGGCCATGAGTGATTTTATAAAACGATATATTGTTGACTCTGCCCAATCCTCGTCTATGCGCCGCGCTATATCAGAAGCAGACAGCGGTTCATAGGATGACCAAAGGGCTTTCATTATTTTGCCTTCCTTTTCGTTGAGATAGAACGAATTTCCCTTTGCTTCCCTTGTGCTGCATTTGGAGCTTCTAAGAAGCTCCTTTAGCCTGAAGAGTATATCGGGCTTCCCTTCTTCTATTATGCCGATGACCTCTGAAAGTATGGCAGGTATGCTGTTTTGCCTGACATAGTACAGCCTGAACTGATCCAAGGCGCATTTGTCCGAGGAAATGACAGGGCAAAATATCCGGCGTATGGTCCCGCCTATCCTGTCACGCCTGACTACCTTTATATTGCCTGCGGTTTCAAGAGCCTTAAGTGTGTTTGCTATGTTTTCATCATGAGCCATACGAGCTATATCGGCGACAGCCATGGGCCTGTCCGCCGACCAAAGCACTTTCATTATGTTGAGTTCTTTTTCGTTAAGGTACAAAGCTTTATTCATCGCAAACACCTTTTTTCAACGGCTTGCCGAAAAGGTATACCTTACCAGCAATGTCAAAAATATATAAATTTATAAGTAAATTATAGTACGATTTTATGCAAATGTCAATATAAAATAAATTATTTAATTGTAAATAAATAATTACGATAATGTATACATTACCGGCAATTTTTTTGCATTCTTTTGATATCGTGTATTATTCTGTAGTAGGTATCATTGCTCACGCCCATTATTTTTCTGGCTTCTTTTTGGGTTATTTCCTTCTTTTTAAAGCGCATATAAATATCTATGTAGTCTTTAGGATCGTACTTTCTTGGCCTGCCGAATTTTACGCCCCTTAGCTTGGCTGCCGCTATGCCTTCCGCCTGCCTTTGCTTTATATTTGTTCTTTCGTTTTCGGCAACATAGCTCAGAAGCTGGAGCACAAGATCGCTTATGAGCGTGCCGAGAAGGTCCTTGTTTTGCGTGGTGTCCAGTATCGGCATATCAAGTACGACTATATCAACATTTTTTACCTTTGTTATATTGCGCCATTGCTCCAATATCTCATTGTAGTTCCTGCCAAGCCTGTCTATGCTTTTGACCACGAGTATGTCGCCTTTTTTAAGCCTTTTGATAAGCTGGGCGTATTCCTTCCTGTTGAAATCCTTACCGCTTTGCTTGTCCATATATATCTTGTCTATGTGTATAGGACATTCGCTGAGGGCAATAATCTGCCTGTCTTCCTTTTGCTCTTTTGTAGAGACTCTTACATATCCGTATGTCATATTTTCACCTCCAATAATTTTATATCATATGGGATATGACAAAATACGACAAAAAAGCCAAATCCTGCTGTGAGTTTATAACTCATATTCAAACAAAAAATTACCCATATACAATCCCTTGACTTTATCCATAATTTGTTATATACTTTGATTATCAAAATAAATTTTTCGGGGAGGTATCGTTTTATGGAAAATACTGTCAATACATTGAACAGGCTTATAAGCGGTGCCTTTAATGATATATCCAGAGTGGAGCACAATTCCATAAGAGAAAGCGGCTTTGACGACGTTTCAGTAAATGAGGCACATACAGTTGACGCTATAGGTATGTATGTGCCTAAAACTATGTCTGCTGTTGCAGGAAAGCTTGAAATAACAATGGGTACTCTTACGGTATCCATTAATCATCTTGTAAAGAAGGGCTACGTTATTAAAATGCGCAGCGACACGGACAGGCGGGCGTATATGCTCAGCCTTACGGACAAGGGCAAGGCGCTCTACAAGGCTCATCAGAAATTTCATTTCGAGCTGGTCAAATCCCTTATCATGGACTTGTCGGACTATGAAGCGGATATGTTTATTGAAGCGCTGTCAAGCCTTAATCAATTCTTAAATGACAGACTTAAATTTGCAAATCAATAAAGGAGAAAACTATGATAAACACAGGCATAAAGGCTGTGGCAAGCTATGTACCCGAAAGGGTGGTCACCAATGACGAGCTGAGCCGTATCGTAGATACCAGCGACGAGTGGATAACTTCACGAACAGGCATACGCAGACGGCATCTTTCAACAGGTGAAAATACTTCACAGTTTTGTATAAACATAGGAAATAAACTGCTTGAGAAAACAGGAGTCAAGGCGGAGGAAATAGACCTTATAATAGTGGCTACCATTACTCCCGACTACGCTACCCCAAGCACCTCATGTCAGGTACAGAAGGCTCTGGGCTGCGTAAATGCCTTTGCCTTTGACGTAAGCGCTGCTTGCAGCGGCTTTGTGTACTCACTCAGCATAGCGGATAAGTTCATAAGGTCAGGCCTTTATAAAAAGGTACTTGTATTCGGCGCAGAAACTCTTTCCAAGATAACGGACTGGACAGACAGAAACACCTGTGTACTCTTTGCCGACGGCGGCGGAGGAGCGCTCCTTGAACCCAGAGAAGGCGCAGGCATAATAGCAGAGGACCTGCACGCAAGAGGCGATGATATATCCCTTACAGGCAGACACCACGTTGTGGAAAATATGGTCTGCAGGGATGCGGAAAAGGGAAACCCCTACCTTATAATGGACGGCAGAGCGATATTCAACTTTGCAACGAGAGTTGTACCGGACAGTGTAAATGAAATTCTTGAAAAATCAGGGCTTGGACTTGAGGATATCAGATACATAGTACCTCATCAGGCAAATTCAAGGATAATAGATATAGTTGCCAGAAAGCTCAAGGCGGATATAAGTAAGTTCTACATCAATGTAGACGAATACGGCAACACATCAGCTGCCAGCATACCTATTGCGTTAAGTGAAATGAGCGGCAAGGGTATGCTCGAAAGAGGAGACAAGATCATAATAACAGGCTTCGGCGCAGGGCTTACTTGGGGCAGTATGCTTATAGAATGGTAATTTACGAAAGGTTATAGGTGAAACAAAATGAAATCAAGAATTTGTGAAATGCTTAATATCAAATATCCCATTTTCCAGGGAGCTATGGCATGGATAGCCGATGCAAGCCTTGCCTCAGCAGTATCAAATGCAGGAGGCTTAGGCATAATAGCTGCCGGCAACGCTCCCGCCGACATAGTAAGAGAGCAGATAAGAAAGTGTAAGGAGCTTACGGATAAGCCCTTTGGCGTAAATATAATGCTCCTCTCCCCCTTTGTAGAGGATATAGTAGACCTTGTGTGCGAGGAGGGCGTAAAGGTAGTTACCACAGGCGCAGGCAATCCCTCCAAGTATATGGATAAATTCAAGGAGCATGGCATAAGCCTTATACCCGTTGTCCCAAGCGTTGCCCAAGCTAAGAAGATGGAGAAAATAGGCGCAAGCGCCGTTATAGCAGAGGGTATGGAGTCAGGCGGTCATATAGGCAAGCTTACTACTATGGCTTTGGTGCCTCAGGTAGTTGACGCTGTTTCTATTCCTGTACTTGCAGCAGGCGGTATTGCAGACGGCAGAGGTATGGCGGCAGGCTTTATGCTTGGCGCAGAGGGTGTGCAGATAGGCACACGCTTCCTTGTAGCCCATGAGTGTACCGTTCATCAGAACTACAAGAACAAGATACTTAAGGCAAACGATATTGCTACCGTTATCACAGGCAACATAACGGGTCATCCCGTAAGAGTTATAAAGAATAAGCTCACATCTGCCTTCCTTAAGATTGAAAAGGAGGAAACAGGCAAGGACGAGCCTGATCTGGCACGTCTTGACGCTCTTGGCACAGGCGCACTCCAGAAAGCCGTTATACAGGGCGATATGGACAACGGCTCTATTATGAGCGGTCAGATCGCAGGTATGGTAAATAAGGAACAAAGCTGTAAGGAAATAATAGAGGAAATAATGAGCGAGTTTGAGGCTCTTGTAAAGTAGGAGGAAAATATGAAAACTGCATTTATATTCAGCGGTCAGGGCGCTCAGTATGCCGGTATGGGCAAGGAGCTTTACGACAATTTCCAATGTGTGAAGGACGTATTTGACTTAGCCGACAAAGCCCTTGGCTTTAAAATAACGGATATATGCTTTGGCGAGGACGAAAAGCTTAACGAAACGGAATATACCCAGCCCGCTCTACTCACCATGAGTACTGCCGTATGCAGGCTTATGGAGGAAAAGGGCTTAAAGGCAGATTATACGGCAGGTCTCAGCCTTGGCGAATACTCAGCCCATGTTGCAAGCGGCACCTTTGACTTTGAAGAGGCAGTGCAGCTTGTGAGAAAAAGAGGTAAATTTATGACAGAGGCAGTTCCCGCAGGCAAGGGCGCTATGTGTGCTGTTCTCAGCTTAAGCGAGGACAAGATACAGGAGGCCTGCGACGAGGTAAAGGACATGGGCAGATGCTATATAGCCAACTACAACTGCCCCGGTCAGATAGCCATAGCGGGAGATAAGGCGGCTGTTGAAAAAGCGGCTGAAATAGTTGTTGAAAAGGGCGCCAAGAGAGCGGTAATGCTCAATGTAAGCGGTCCCTTCCACACACCTCTTCTGAAGCCTGCATCAGAAAAGCTTAGCGAGGAGCTTAAGCACATAGGGATCCGCGATATGGATATACCCGTTGTCACAAACCTTACTGCCGAGGCGGTAAAGGACAAGTCACAGGTAGCGGATATACTTACAAAGCAGGTAATGAATCCTGTCAGGTGGGATCAGTCAGTGAGAAATATGATAGCCGATGGTGTCGGCATATTTGTTGAAATGGGTCCGGGAAGGACACTTTCATCCTTTGTAAAGAAAATTGCAAAGGAAGTAGGCGCAGAGGTAAGTATTTATAACGTAGAGGATATCAAGACCCTTGAAAAGACTTGCGGAGGTTTAGGATTATAATGAAGGATAAAACAGTTATAGTAACAGGCGGCGCAAAGGGTATAGGCAGAGCAGTCGCTCTTGCCTTTGCAGGTGAAGGCGCCAATATAGTGCTTAATTACAGGAGTACATCTCCCGACAGTGTCAAGGCGGAGATAGAGGCTATGGGAGTTAAGTGTCTTACATATAAGGCGGATATAAGCAGGTTTGACGAGGCTGCTGCTCTTGTAGACGCTGCGCTAAAGGAATTTGGCACAGTAGACGTGCTTGTAAACAATGCAGGCATCACAAAGGACACTCTTATTATGCGTATGAGTGAGGAGGACTTTGACAGGGTAATAGAGACCAACCTCAAGGGCTGTTTCAATATGATAAGGCATTGTACAAAGCCTATGATGAAGCAGAGAAAGGGCGCTATCATAAATATGAGTTCCGTCATAGGCATAGCGGGAAATGTAGGTCAGGTCAACTACGCTGCCAGCAAGGCAGGTATATTGGGTATGACATATTCGGTAGCCAAGGAGCTTGCCTCAAGAAATATCACCTGCAACGCCATTGCTCCCGGTATGATAGCAACGGATATGACGGATGTATTGAGCGATAAGATGAAGGAACAGATATTATCGGCTATTCCGCTCAGAAGATTTGGTATGCCCGAGGAAATAGCAAAAACAGCCGTATTTTTGGCTAAGTCAGAATATATTACGGGACAGGTTCTTAGAGTAGACGGCGGTATGGTCATAGGTTAAGGAGGAATAAGAATGGAACACAGAGTTGTTATAACTGGTATAGGCGCCATTACACCTATAGGCAACAACACCGTTGATTTCTGGGACAGTCTTAAAAACGGCAGAAGCGGTGTGGATATTATTTCAAAGTTCGATGTAACGGACTGTAAGGTAAAATGCGCTGCAGAGGTCAAGGGCTTTGATCCTTCGGCAGTTGTGGATAAAAAGGAAGTCAGGAGAAACGACTTATTCAGCATATATGCTATGGCAGCGGCAGATGAGGCTGTGGCTATGAGCGGTATAGATATGGATGCAATAGACAAGCATCGTTTAGGTGTTATAGTCAGCTCAGGTATAGGCGGTATCATCACTATACAGGCGCAGTCTACAAAAATGGCATTAAAGGGTATGTCCAGAATAGCACCGCTCTTTATACCTATGGCTATAAGCAATATGGCGGCAGGCAATATTGCCATACGCTTTGGCGCAAGAGGCACCTGCCTTGACGTTGTAACTGCCTGCGCCTCAAGTACTCACTCCATAGGCGAGGCATTCAGAAACATAAAGCACGGCTACAGCGACTATATAATAGCAGGCGGCTCAGAGGCAGCTATCTGTGAATTGGGTATAGGCGGCTTTGCTGCCCTTACTGCTCTTTCCACAAGCGAAGACCCGAAGAGAGCGTCTATTCCTTTCGATAAGGAAAGAAACGGCTTTGTAATGGGCGAGGGTGCAGGTATAGTATTTATGGAAAGTCTTGAAAGCGCAAAGGCAAGAGGGGCAGAGATACTTGCGGAAATAGTGGGCTACGGCTCTACCTGTGACGCCTATCATGTCACAAGTCCGCTGCCTGACGGAGACGGCGCCTGCAAGGCTATGGAGGCTGCTATGGCTGAGGCGGGTATCGACAAGAGCGATATCGGCTACATCAATGCTCACGGCACTTCTACCCACATAAACGACGCTTCTGAAACACTTGCCATAAAGAAGGCGTTCGGCGAGTATGCCAAGGACATAAACATCAGCTCAACTAAATCTATGACAGGTCATCTTTTAGGCGCTACAGGCGGTGTTGAGGCTGTTGCAACTATACTTGCCTTAAGGAACGGCTTTGTTCCCCCTACAGCCAACTATAAGGTACCCGATGAGGAATGCGACCTTAACATTACGCCTAATACAGGTGTTCCCAGGGATATAAAGTATGCCTTAAGCAATACCTTGGGCTTTGGCGGTCACAATGGTGTACTCTGTATTAAGAAGTGGGAGGAATAAATATGCTTGACATAAAGGAAATAATGGAAATACTTCCTCACAGATACCCCTTTTTATTAATAGACAAGGTACTTGAAATAGAAGAAGGTAAAAAATGTGTTGCCGTAAAGAACGTGACTATGAACGAACCCTTCTTTCAGGGACATTTTCCCGGACAGCCTGTTATGCCCGGTGTGCTTATTATAGAGGCTCTTGCTCAGACAGGCGCCGTAGCAATGCTTTCTATGGATGAGTTCAAAGGCAAGATAGCCTTCTTCGGCGGCATAGACAAGGCTAAGTTCAGAGGTATGGTAACTCCGGGGGATACTCTCCGCCTTGAGGTGGAAATGATAAAGCTCAGAAGAAATGCAGGTGTAGGCAAGGGTATTGCCTATGTAGGTGAAAAGAAGGTCGCTGAGGGCGAGCTTACATTTATGATTGGCTGATGAGGTAGAGATATGAAATTAATTGACAATATAAAGGGCGGTCTTGACAAAATAAGCGTCGATACCCTTAAGGAAAGAGCAGTGGCTATAAAGAACGCTGTTCCCAAGCCTTCATTGAAGAAGGAAGAAAAAGAAGAGAAAAAAGAAGAGATACCCGAGGGTTCGATCAAGTGTCCAAGCTGCGGCAATATCATAGATAAGAAGTCTCTTGGCAGTCTTAAGATATGTCCTAAGTGCGCCAAGCTTTTCAGAATGAATGCCAAGGACAGGATAAAGGCTATAGCCGATGAGGGCAGCTTTAAGGAAATGGATATAAATATGGAGGCTGCCAATCCTCTTAACTTCCCCGATTATTCTGCCAAGATAAAGGGCTTACAGGAAAAAACGGGACTAAAGGATGCCGTTAAGACAGGTACTTGTACCATAGGCGGCTATAGGTGTGTTATAGGCGTTATGGACAGCGGCTTTATGATGGGTTCCATGGGTTCCGTTGTAGGCGAAAAGCTGACAAGAGTATTTGAATACGGCACAGAGCATAAGCTCCCCGTCATAATATTTACTTGTTCAGGCGGTGCCAGAATGCAGGAGGGAATAGTTTCTCTTATGCAGATGGCTAAGGTAAGCGCAGCTGCCGCCAAGCATTCGGAGGCAGGTCAGCTCTATGTAACGGTGCTTACAGACCCTACAACAGGCGGCGTTACGGCGTCTTTCGCTATGCTGGGCGATATTATACTGGCTGAACCTAAGACCCTCGTTGGCTTTGCGGGCAGACGAGTTATAGAGCAGACTATCAAACAGAAGCTCCCCGATGAGTTCCAGACCTCAGAGTTTCTGCTTGAACACGGCTTTGTAGACGCTATTGTAGAGCGAGAAAAGCTTCCCCAGACGCTTTCAGCTATTTTAAAGCTGCATAACTGCAAAAAGGAGGTCGAGGACTGATGCCTGCATATGATAATGTGAAAATTGCAAGAAAGGGCACTAGACCCACGGCTCTTGACTATATAGACCATATATTTGAGGATTTTATAGAGCTCCACGGCGACAGAGGCTTCAGGGATGACAAGGCAGTCGTAGGCGGCATTGCCTCTCTTAACGGTATCCCTGTTACCGTGATCGGCATACAAAAGGGCAAGACCATGGAGGAGAATATAGAGAGAAACTTCGGTCAGCCCCATCCCGAGGGCTACAGAAAGGCATTAAGGCTTATGGAACAGGCTGAGAAGTTCCACAGACCTATTATAAACCTTATAAACACAAGCGGAGCTTATCCCGGCTTAGGCGCCGAGGAAAGAGGACAGGGCGAGGCCATTGCAAAAAATCTTATGGTAATGGCTAACCTTAAGGTGCCTACTATCTCTGTTATAATAGGTGAAGGCGGCAGCGGCGGCGCTCTTGCCCTTGCTGTTACAGACAGGGTATGGATGCTTGAAAACTCCGTATACGCAGTGCTTTCCCCCGAAGGCTTTGCAAGTATACTCTGGAAGGATGCCAAGAGGGCTAAGGAGGCGGCAGACCTTATGAAGATAACTGCCAATGATCTCCTTGAGATGGGTGTTATTGAAAAGGTGATAAAGGAAGTTGACGGCGGCTGCCAGAACGACTTCGGCTTTACTGCCAACCTTATGAAAGCTAAACTCGAAACAGAGCTTGAAATACTTATGGCTAAGGATATAGATACTCTCCTTAAGGAGAGATATGACAGATTCAGGGCCTTTGGTGAGTTTATAGAGTAATTTTTAGGCTGCCGCACAGCGGCAGCTTTTTATGTTAATTCATAGTAAATTTTTGTTTAGCTGAGTAAAATCGACCTCTCAGTCAGCCCCGCTCACAGTTATTTTTATATAAGCTTTTGCCGCGGCTGACAGCTCCCCTGATTAGGGGAGCCTTAGTTGTGCGCTTTGCAAAATCCCTTATTTACTTATAAAAAGCAACACCTGATCGACTGCCATAGCTTTGCGGTGCATAGCCTCCCCTAATCAGGGGAGGGGGACCAACCGCAGGTTGGTGGAGAGGTAATTATTACTATAAACAAAAATTTA
>CANQBJ010000040.1 GCA_947589665.1 uncultured Clostridia bacterium | reverse complement strand
CACTGATCCACAGTATCTTATACATTATAACATAAGTCCTGTTTCAGGGCTTTAAACACTATAACTATATAATACGAGGAGGTATAGCTTATGGAAAAATCATATGATACTCCTGAAATAATACGCCTTAATTCTCTGGAAGATATAGAAAGAAAACTAAAAGAACATGGCTTTATCACAAGAGATAGGCAAGGACAGTTTAAAACTTTATTTTATAAAGGTATTTATACAAAGGGTGAGCCCGCAAAATGTTCTTTATATGGATTTATAAATACAAATAAATATGAAACATTTGCAATTGAAGTAAATGGTAAAAAGCATAATATTTCACCCGATTATTTTAAGGAAATGCAGGATAAAAAATTTAAATATAAACTCGGAGGAAACTTTGAATGAATTTTATAACATTATATGCAGATATAGACGAAGGCATATTTTCAAAAGCTGTCAAGCCCCATGATGCCATAAAGGGAATTTCATTGTCCGAATACAGCAATTCCAATCTTATTAATACATATTATTGGAAAATAGCTCCTTCGGGCAGCGACAAATCTTCACTCCCATACCTTCATGAAGCATGGGAAGAAATAGAACCTATAATTTTTAACAAAACCGTTATAATGTATGATGCAAACTTCACTGTATCAACTATAATAAAAACATTTGAATATCTTTTGAACAAGACTATTCCCAATACAAAGCCTGCGCAAAGATATTTCCCAGGGCTTTTAAAGGTGCTTAAGAGCATTCGCTTTGACTATATGTGTCTTTCTTTGATTTACAGAAGAGCTTTCAACAATTCTCCCAACAAATTATCAGAGCTTTGCAAAGCTGTAAATATTAACTTCAGCAATGATATTAAAAAGCGTTCTGTTATTTTAGGTGACCTGCTTTTATATGCAGCAGATAAAACAAATTGCAGTAGCCTTATGGATATGAAGCATATATGTGGGATTACTTTAGGTCAGTTTACTAAAAATCAATCACTTAAGGTCAATAACTCAGGTGAAATTATAGAATATGACAAGTATTATTATCCCTGTGTACCTATTACAGATGATGAGATTTTCAGAAAATACGATTTTAAGCAATAAAAAAACGCAGACCCTAAAGTCTGCGCCTTCCGAAAGCTAAGTACTATTACGCCGAGCCAAGTTATAACTGTACTCACTTTCGTTGGTATGAGAAATCCACTTATATTTTAACATTTATTATACCTTTTGTCAAGTATTTGAATAAAAGCGTATAAGTATAACTATGTTTTATATTAATTTTGTCAAGTATATTATATTTTTTTATAATATTTGTAATATCTCATATTCCTTTCATTCGCAATACAGACCCCCTTTTCCTACCCCCAACCTCCCATACAATAGGGGAGGTGGCAGCCGTTAGGCTGACGGAGAGGTGATACAACAGTCAAATGAAAGGCTCTTTTCATTCACAATACAGACCCCCTTGCAAGTGGCTTATTTATGTATGAAAGGAGAATTACTATGAGAAATCCTAATGGTTACGGCTGTATAGTCGATCTTGGCAAGAAGAGGCGCAACAGATACGCAGTCCGTATTACGGACAAGCTTGCTTCTCTTATTCCTGATGCCAACGGCATATACCGCCAGAAGTATAAGTATCTGGGATATTATCCCACAATAAAGGAGGCAAAACAAGCCCTTGCGGAGTATAATATTCTCCGCACACCAACTCAATATATAGACATCACTTTTGCCGAAGCATGGGAACGCTGGGCTAAACGCAACCTTACGGACTGCTCCTCTGCTCGTTATTATTCTTATTCCTCTGCCTTCAAGAAATGCGCTGCCATTCATTCATGCAAAATGGCAGACCTTCGCCTTGACGATCTCAATATGGTTATGGACAGCAACATAGGAACTTCCAAGTCCACACTCAATAATATAAAGATAGTTATGTCTTTTGTATTCAACTGGGCTATGGAGAACGATGTTATCACCAAAAACTATGCCGATTTTGTCAAAGTCAGAGATTATAAGGCCATAGAAAATCACAAAGCATTTAAGTCTGAGGAAATAGATGAGCTTTGGGCGCACAAATCGGAATATGATATTATTCTGATGTATATATATACGGGCTGTCGCCCTTCGGAGCTTACCTCTCTTTGTAAGTCCGATGTTCACCTGGAGGATAATTATTTCTATATCCCCAAGTCAAAGACTAAGGCAGGCATACGCTATGTTCCTATAGCGGACAAGATAAAGCCTTTCTTTGATCATTATATGTCTCTTGAAGGCTCGAACCTTCTCCCTTTGAGTTATGAGGACCTCCGCAGATATTACTCTATGCATCTTCCCGGACATACTCCTCATGATACGAGAAGTACCTTTGTTTCTCTTATGACTGCCGCAGGCATTCAGGAGGTTATCATTCAAAAAATAGTCGGGCATTCAGGGGGCAATGTCACAAGAGATGTATATACTCAGCTTGAGCTTAAGCCTCTCCTTGATGCCGTCAATGTGATATAATGACTTTTATCGGTCGTCCGCTCCGTAAGCGCACCACGAGAGACATATATGCAAAGCCTCTCCCTCCTGTTTGTATATTGTGCGTATATTATGCGTATATTGTCTTGTATATTATGTGTATATTACGGACTTGTTTTTAGGTGATTTTAGCCCACCTTAACTTTTCACTCCAAAAGCTCACATCCCCTTTAAACAAGCCATATACAACAACTTCAAGCTTATATAAAAATTAAAGATTTATTATACCAAAATTAAGGAAAGATTAAGCAATTATTAAACGGGAATTAAAAATGTTTTTTTGTCGTATTGTTCACAAAATATTAACACTTTTATTTTAAAATATGATACAATTATCTTATCGACCAACAAAGGAGGTTTTTGTATGTTGAATAATGAAGAAAATTTACTTGAAAATAAAGAGGAGAATACTGTTGGTTCAGAAAGCAATGATATCAGAGAGGCTGCGGAAATTGAAAGCGCTGACTTCATAGAGGAAAAGAGCAGCAGTGTAAACGAAAGTAATATTCCTCAGCAGGAGCAGACGGTTCCCAAAAAGAAAAAATACAGCTATAAGAAAAGCATTGCCGCAGGTTTAGCCGCCGTTATATTAGGCGGAGCATCTATGGGTTATTTCTTAGGCGTAGGACTCAATGCTTCAAGAGCCTTTACCAATACAGTAGAGAATATTGTAAACGGTGATTTTTCATTTGATAATGTAAGCGAAGATAATGAGGCGCAGCCTGTTGCAGACAGTGATCTGGCTCCTTCCGGCAGCAGTATTGCAAAGACTGTTAAGTCAGTGGAAAATTCTATTGTTAATATAAATATAAAGGCTCAGGTGACAGGAGGCTGGTTTGGTCAGACCTACGAGAGCGAAGGCTCAGGCTCAGGCATCATATATAAGGTAGACGGCGACAAGGTATATGTTGTTACAAATAACCATGTTGTGGAGGACGCCACTACCGTATCTGTTTCAGTTACAGGTACCGAGCAGATAAGCGCCAAGCTTGTAGGCAAGGATGCCACATCAGATCTTGCCGTCATATATGTTAGCAAGGCCGATCTTGAAAAGGCAGGGATCACAGACATAAAGGCTGCCACTTTCGGCAATTCCGACAATATGCAGGTAGGCGAAAATGTTATAGCCATAGGTAATGCCCTTGGCAGAGGCAAAACAGCTACTCTGGGTATCATAAGCGCAGCCAACAAGACTATAAACATAGACGGTAAGAAGCTTACAATGCTCCAGACTGACGCAGCTATCAATCCAGGTAACAGCGGCGGCGCCCTTGTTAATACAAATGGCGAGGTAATAGGCATAAATACAGCCAAATATTCAAGCTATGACAATAGTGTTGAAGGCGCAGGCTATGCTATTCCCGTATCTACGGCTACAGATGTTATAAATTCTCTTATGGAAAGCGGAACAGTTGACAAGCCATACCTTGGAATATCAGGCTATACCATTGATGATAATTTCCAAAGGATATACGGTATCAGTCAGAAGGGTGTGTTTATAGGCAAGATCGAAAGCGGCTCTGCAGCAGAAAAGGCAGGCTTGCAGGTAAGCGATATAATAACCGAGATCGACGGTACTGCCGTAACAACGGTTGAAGAGCTTTCTTCCAAGATAAGCGCCCATAAATCAGGTGATGAGATAACACTTACCGTACTCAGAAATATAGATCAGAAAATGACCGTTAAGGCTACTCTTTTAAATCTTAACGAGCAGTTCTAAGGAGGATTTTGTATATGAAGAAAAAACATTATTTCAGAAATATAGTATTATCTGTTGTCTGCTGCGGCGTCATAGGTCTGACAGCAGGAATAGGTATTCCTGCAACAGGCTATATTTTAGACAAGAAAGAGGCAGCTGCAACAACAGAGAATAAAGCAGATAACATAACAACAGATACTGACGGCAATGTTACCACTACAATGGACGAATCCTCTGTAAACACAGTAAATATAATAAAGCAGGTAAAACCGTCTATAGCGTGTATCACTTCTCTTACTCAGGGTTTGGACTTTTTCTATCAGCCATACCAGAGTGAGGGCGCAGGCTCAGGCATAGTATTCTATAAGGACAGCGAATATGCCTATATAGCAACAAATAACCACGTTATTTCAGGCGCAAACAGTGTAAGCATCTCACTTAACGAATGTGACCTTGTAGCCGCATCCCTTGTAGGCAAGGACGAAAATGCCGATCTTGCTGTTATAAAGGTTTCTTTGAACGATCTTAAAAAAGCAGGAGTTACAAATGTACAGGTAGCTCAGTTCGGCGATTCCGATAAAACTGAGGTAGGCGAAACCGTAATCGCCATAGGAAATGCTTTAGGTCAGGGAAATACAGCTACCAGAGGTATATTGAGCTCACAGGCAAAGGATGTTAATATACAGGGCAGAAAGCTCACTGTTATACAGACTGACGCAGCTATCAATCCCGGTAACAGTGGCGGCGCTCTTGTAAACAGCAAGGGTCAGGTCATAGGTATAAACACAGCTAAAATAGCAATGAGCCAGATAGAAGGCATAGGCTACAGCATAGCTTCAAATGTTGCAAAGCCTATTATTGAGCAGCTTATGAACAATACAGATGCCCCTGCTCTCGGTGTGTATATCACAAGCATTACAGAAGATATTGCAAGACAGTACGGATTGCCCCAGGCAGGTGTTCTCGTACAGGAGATCATACCCGGTGGAAGTGCTGAGGCAGCAGGCATACAGGCAGGCGACCTTATTACAAGCTTCAACGATCAGCCTATATTTACTACGGATCAGCTTACAACAGCAGTAAAATCCTGTAAAGTGGATCAGACCGTTCCTATCAAGCTCATAAGAAACGGCAATGAAATGACTGTAAACGTCAAACTCCTTAAGAGCACAAATACCGGATTTTAATTGAAAACAGACAATATTAAACCCTGAACTCCGCTGCTTAACGGTGTTCAGGGTTTTTATGTATTATTGGCTCTATAATAAATGTTGGGGTGTAAAGGACCTCAACATTTATTTTTTTACAAAAAAAGAGGACAAATATCCAAAAACACCTTATAATAAAGTGACCAAACCATTATAAAGGAGTGTGTTTGAAAAATGTCCTCAATTAATTATATCAGCAAAATAATAAATTTAAAAGGGTTTTGTGTAAAAAAAGTTAATGATTATAAAAATTGCAGGAAAATATACGGTCAAATGGAGCTAAAAGAGCATAAATGTCCATGCTGCGGGCATATGACATCTAAAGTCCATGATTACAGGACTCAGGAAATAAAGGATATTTCTGCATTTGGGTATGAGATTTATATAGTTATAAGAAAAAGAAGATATGTATGTACTCATTGTAATAAAAGATTCACAGAAAAAATACCTTTTTTGTCCAAGTACCAAAGAATGACAAAAAGGCTTATATATTTGATAATAGAAAAGCTTAAGGATGTTTCTTCATATACCCATACAGCAAAAGAAATGAATGTATCCGTATCAACAGTGATCCGCATATTTGATAACGTAAACTATACAAAGCCTGAACTTCCCGAAGTGATCGGAATAGATGAATTCAAAGGGAATACCGGTGGCGAGAAATATCAATGTATAATAACAGATATAAAGAACAAAAAAGTTATAGATATACTTCCTGTCAGATATGAGAACTATCTTGTTGATTATTTTAAGCCATGTGAAAGAAAAAACACAAAGTATTTTGTAAGCGATATGTGGGTACCCTATGCCAATATAGCAAAAACATATTTTAAAAAGGCTGTATACATAACTGATAAGTATCATTTTGTAAGACAAGTAACATGGGCATTTGAAGCTGTTAGAAAAGAAGAGCAAAAACGCTTTATAAAAGAAAAACGTAAACTATTTAAACGGTCAAGAAGTTTACTTTTAAAGCGATATTCGGAATTGAACGAAGAAAGCAGACAGGCTGTTGCAGCAATGCTTAATGCCAGTGAAAAGCTATACAGTGCATATATATTGAAAGAAGACTTTTATGATATAATGAAAAGCAAAAACAAAGAAGAAGCCGAAAAAGAAATATCCGTATGGATAATGGCAGCCGAAAACAGTGGGCTGGATAGATTTATAAAGTGCGCAGGAACAATGAGAAAGTGGATAGACAGTATAACCAATGCCTTTGACTGTAGCTATACTAACGGCTTTACGGAAGGCAGCAACAACAAAATAAAGGTGCTTAAACGCAACGCTTACGGATTCAGGAATTTCAGACGTTTCAGAAATAGGATTTTACATATATTTGCATAACAAAATAAAACCACCTGCTACACTAAATAACAGGTGGTCGGTCGCTCTTAATTTGGTGTTACCCCAACTATTGACAAAGAGCCAAAATTTTAACAACTTATTATATAAATCTGACTATTCATAGCCCGGTGTTATCCAAGCTATGCTTATTTATCTGTCATTATCTCTTTGAAAGAGGTAGCCAAGCCCGCTATTCCCTGAATGTCTGAAGGAATGATTATCTTTGTGGCGCTGCCCTCTGAAAGCTTGCTGAGAGCGTCAAGGCTCTTAAGCGTAAGCACGCTTTCGTCGGCGCCTGCCTCCTTGAGCATTCTGATACCCTCGGCATTTGCCTGCTGTACCTGACGAATAGCCTCTGCCTGACCTTCTGCCTCTTTGATCTTTCTTTCCTTTTCAGCCTCGGCATGGAGTATGGCTGCCTGTTTTTCAGCCTCTGCCTCAAGTATGGCAGACTCCTTTTTACCCTCGGCAACAAGAATAGTAGACTTCTTTTCACCCTCGGCAATAAGTATAGCCTCTCGTCTTTCTCTCTCTGCCTTCATCTGCTTTTCCATAGACTCCTGTATAGCGGCAGGAGGCATAATGTTCTTAAGCTCTACTCTGTTTACCTTGATACCCCAAGGGTCTGTGGCAACATCAAGGGAAAGTCCCATCTGAGTATTTATCCTTTCTCTTGAGGTAAGTGTTTCATCAAGCTCCATGTCGCCTATGATATTTCTCAGCGTAGTGGAGGTAAGGTTCTCAATAGCCATAATAGGATTTTCAACGCCATAGCAGTAAAGCTTTGGATCTGTTATCTGGAAAAATACTACAGTATCTATCTGCATTGTAACATTATCCTTTGTAATAACAGGCTGAGGCGGGAAATCTATTACCTGCTCCTTAAGGTTCACATTTCTTGCAATTCTATCAAAGAACGGTATCTTGAAATAAAGACCTGTCTGCCAGGTAGTTTTGTAAGCGCCTAAAAATTCCACAACATAGGCTCTTGCCTGAGGTACTATCCTTATACATGAGCCTGCCACCACAACGGCGATTATTACAATAATTAAGAGTAAAATTATCATTTAAAAGCCTCCTTTATATTTTCTCCACAATAAGCTTATTGCTCTTTGCCTCTTTAATTTTAACCACAGAATCTACTTCTATGTCATTTCCGTCTGCGCTTTCTGCCATCCATGAAATATCGCCTACCTTTACACGACCGCCCATTTCCGTTATCTTCTGTATAACAACAGCCTTTTCGCCTATGAGCCTTGAAGTAGAGTTAGTTCTGTCCTTAACAGGCATAAAGCGTTTGAGAAACGGTCTGAGTGAGGCAAAGGATACGGCAGAAACTACTGCAAACACTATGAACTGCACATATACATTAGCTGTTGCAAAGGATATTATAAATGCCGCAAAGGCGCCTATTGCAAGCCATATACAGGTCAGTCCCACAGTTATTGCCTCCAGGATAAGCATTACAGCCGACAATGCTATCCAGAATGCAGAACCCATTACAACTCCCCCTTTTATTTAAAGTCTTGTTACCATATTTTTAACGATCCTGCCTGCGGTAACCGCGCATTCTCTGAAAAATCTTTCATAGTTTATATCGCTTCCCTCTTCAGCGTTATCGGAGATCGCCCTTATTATCACAAAAGGTATTCTGTTGAGATAACAGGCATGGGCAATAGCCGCTCCTTCCATTTCACAGCAAAGAGGTCTGAACATCCAGGATATTTTTTCCTTGGCATCGGGGTCTGATATAAACTGATCACCGCTGGCAATCCTTCCTACATAGGCATTATGTCCCAGCTCCTTTACTACATCATAGGCGACCGATACAAGGGAATTATCTGAGGGGAATATACTTGTTTCAAGTCCCGATATAACTCCCGGTTCGTCGCCGACGGCAGATATATCAAAGTCGTGCTGTACAGCGTCTGAAGAAATGACTATATCACCTATTTTCACATCGGGGCTTATGGCGCCTGCAACACCTGTGTTTATTACGGTATCTACGGCGAAAAGGTCCACAAGCACCTGTGTGCAAAGGGCGGCATTTACCTTGCCTATGCCTGAACGCACAAGTACTATACTGTGTGAACTGCCCTTAAGTGAGCCTATGTAAAAATCAAGCCCTATTACGTTTTTGGTAGTGAGTACGGTCATATCCTCCAGAATATTGGTTATTTCCGCTTCCATTGCTCCTATAATGCCTATTGTCATAGCAAAAACCTCCGTTTATTCCACAGTTACGCTCTTGGCAAGATTTCTCGGTTTATCTATATCCTCGCCTAAGCCCAAAGCCATATAGTAGGCAAAGAGCTGCTGAGGGATATTTGCAAGAACAGATGTAAGCATCCAGTGTGTTCTCGGAATGTATATCACATCATCTGCAACCTCTTCTATACTTGTATTGCCCTTCATGGCAATGGCAAGGACCTTTGCTCCTCTTGCCTTGACTTCCTTTATATTGCTTTTCGTCTTGTCGAAAAGAGATTCCTGAGTGACTACGCCTACAACAAGAGTTTCCTTTTCAATAAGGGCAATAGGGCCGTGCTTAAGCTCGCCTGCTGCATAGGGTTCTGAGTGAAGGTATGCTATTTCCTTAAGCTTAAGGGAACCCTCCATACCTACAACATAGTCAAGACCTCTGCCGATGTAGAATACATTCTTGGAGCCTATATATTTATTTACAAATTTCCTTATGGCAGGAACTGCCTTTGTAAGTATATCATTTATCTGAGAAGGTATTTTATCCAAAGCGGCTTTTATCTCGGCAAAGTCTGTTTCACTTATCTTGCCAAGCTCCTGAGCTATGTGCAAAGTGATAAGATACATTGCCACGACCTGGGCCGAAAATGCCTTTGTAGAGGCAACGGCTATCTCAAAGCCTGCAAGGGTATAGAGTACATCGTCTGCCTCTCTTGCAATGGAGCTTCCTACAGCGTTTACTATGCCCAGCACCCTGGCGCCCTTGCTCTTAGCCAGCTTAAGGGCTGAAAGAGTGTCGGCAGTTTCTCCCGACTGTGATACCACTATTACAAGGGTATGCTCGTCAATAAGAGGGTCCTTGTATCTGAATTCGCTTGCCACCTCTGCATTGACGGGTATTCTCACTATTCTCTCCAGAAGATATCTGCCTACAAGTCCCGCATAGTATGCCGTACCGCAGGCAACTATATATATCTGGTTTATATTCTCAAGCTCGGCCTTTCCCAGCTTTATGCCGTCAAGCTCAATATGTTTGCCGTCCTCGGAAAATCTGTGAGCCAGATTGTCCTTTACTACCTTTGGCTGTTCGTATATCTCCTTGAGCATAAAGTGGTCATAGCCGTTTTTCTGAGCGGCTTCTACATTCCACTTATAGGAATATACGCTTTTTTCTATTTCATTGCCGTTTATATCGAATATTTGGATACTGTCTGCCTTTACAAGGGCAAGCTCCTTGTCATCAAGTATATATGCGTCTCTTGTATATTCCAGTATAGCGGGAATATCTGACGCTATAAAGTTTTCGCCCTTGCCTATACCCACAATAAGGGGAGATTCCTTTCTTGCGGCAATTATCTGATCGGGACAGTCCTTACAGAGTACACCCAAAGCATAGGAGCCCTCTATTCTTTCAAGAGTTTCTCTTACTGCCTCCAAAAGATCGCCGCAGTCCTTATAGTAGTCATATATAAGGTTAGCGGCGGTTTCGGTATCTGTTTCGGACTCAAATTTATAGCCCTTTGCCTCAAGCTCGCTCTTAAGCTCCTGATAGTTTTCTATAATACCGTTGTGTACCACGGCTATTTTCTCACCGTTGCTGAAATGGGGATGAGCATTTTTATCCGAAGGCGCACCATGAGTAGCCCATCTTGTATGACCTATACCCACATTGCCCGATACAGGATTGTTGAGCAGAAGTGTCCTTAAATTGTCTACCTTGCCCTTAGTCTTTCTTATGCCTATGCCGTCTTTTTGCAGAACAGCCACACCTGCCGAGTCATAGCCTCTGTATTCCAGGCTTTCAAGTCCGCTTATAAGCACGGGAACCGCATTGTGCCTGCCTATATATCCAACAATACCACACATATTTTATCCTCCTTAGCTTAAAAGACCCTCTATAAGTCTTGCAAGTCTTTCGGCCTCTTTCTGTATGACAGCCTTATCTCTGCCCTCTATCATAACTCTTACAATAGGCTCTGTGCCTGACGGTCTTATAAGTACTCTGCCTTCTCCGCTGAATTTCTTTTCCAGTTTGTCTATTTCAGATTTAATGGTCTCATTTTTAAGGTAGTCGTTCTTTCTCTTGTTGTCAACACTGGCATTTACAAGGCACTGAGGAAGTATTTCCATAATAGTCTTTGCCTCCTTAAGTGTCTGTTCCGTCTTCTTAAGGGTGGTAAGCAGTTGTATAGCAGTAAGTATACCGTCGCCTGTAGTGTTGTAGTCAAAGAAGATTATATGACCTGACTGTTCGCCGCCGAAGCAGTCGCCATTTTCAAGAAGGTGTTCAAGGACATATCTGTCGCCGACCTTAGTTCTCTCAATATATATGCCGTTCTTTTCACCCATTATGAAAAGACCCAGATTACTCATGACTGTGGCAACTATAGTGTCATTTTTGAGCCTGCCACATTCCTTCATATACTTGCCGCATATAGCCATTATAACATCGCCGTCTACGAGATTGCCGTCGCTGTCTACGGCAAGACAACGGTCGCCGTCGCCGTCAAAGGCAATGCCTATATCGCACTTATTGCTGACTACAAATTCAGAAAGGCTCTCTATGTGAGTGGAGCCGCAGTTCAGATTGATATTTGTTCCGTCAGGCTCCCTGTGTATTGCAAGCACCTCTGCGCCTAGACCCTCAAGGGCAAGGGGAGCAGCCTTGTATGTAGCGCCGTTTGCACAGTCAATGGCTATCTTTATGCCGTCAAGCTTTATATCCGTAGTTGACTGTACAAATTTAACATAATCGTCAATAGCGGTATCGCTTACGGATTTTGAGCCTACATTATCGCCATATGGCCTTGGTATAGCATCCCATTTATCGGTCATATAGGTCTCTATTTCGTCCTCGATATCATCTCTCAACTTAAAGCCCTGTGAGTTAAAGAATTTAATGCCGTTGTCCTGTACGGGATTATGGGATGCACTTATAACTATGCCTGCATCGGCTCTGTATTTCTTTACAAGAAAAGCAACGGCGGGAGTAGGGCATATGCCTAAGCTGACAGCATGAGCGCCTACCGAACATATACCTGAAATAAGAGCTGCTTCAAGCATATCTCCTGAAATTCTCGTGTCCATACCGACTATTATCTTGGCAGTATGGTTAGTATGCTTTGTCAGAACAAAAGCACCGGCTCTGCCCAGTCTGTATACCAGCTCCGGAGTAAGCTCTATGTTGGCTACACCTCTTACACCGTCTGTTCCGAAAAATTTTCCCATATATTATTCCTCCTGTATAAACACATATTATATTCTATATAATTAATGTTATTATACCACTTCTGCCCCATAAGTACAAGAAAATTTTGCTCAGGGAGCAAATCCGCAAAAAAGCACACAAAAAAGACGCAGTTCATAAGAAACTGCGCCTTAGTCGGTCAATAAAATTGACGTAATGAAAGGAATGTGGACATTTCTCCCAAACGTAATGATTTTATTAACGTGCTGAGGCACATATTTCGGAAAATCGCGCCTCGTTAAAAGGGAATATTTGTCATGGATTGACCATTACAAATTACAATTTTATTATAGCTTTGCCAAAACAATTTGTCAAAGTGTACGTTTCGACAAAAACTGCATTTTTTAATGCCGTATTAGGGAATAAACATATTTTATACATTATTGCCATGACCCTTTTTAAAAGTTATTTTGCAAAAAAAACAGACTGTATGCAAGGCTGCAAACAGTCTGTTTATGTAAATTTTATAAATCGGCGCCCTTGTATTCTGACTTGCCATATCCTAATATAAGTATGAATATAGGATAGAGGAATATAAGACCGATGGCAAAGCCGATGCCGTGACCGAATGATCTTGAAAGCTTAACATAGCTTATGATCTGTATCACGCAATATGCAATTGCCGCAATAAGCTCTATAACTGAAACGATTACACTTGTTGAACCGCCCTGAATAATGCCGTTTGTAGCACCGTAGATTATAGATACTACAAATATGATCCAGAACCACATAGTCTTCCATGTGATCTTATACTGTACGTAGCCGTTGTATATGGGTATGATACTCTTCCAGCCGGGCTCGCCTGCTTTTGTGAATATCTTCCAAAAAGCTATTATCTGGAATATCCAGAATACTAATAAAGCCGTAAGGATCACACCTATACCTATGCCAAATATTCCGCCTATTGCCGCGCCTCCTACAGCTACTTCCTTTTCGGCTTCCGTAAGCGCTAAAGCTGTTGTTACTTCCATTGTAAATTTCACTCCTTTTTTAGATATACTTATGTGATATAAAAACAAGCTGCCGCTTGATTTATAATATCCTAGACTTATAATACCATCTTTGTCAGATTTTTGCAATAAAGTTACAATATTGTAATATAACTTTTATATAACTGCAATTAATTATAGCATAATTTTTGATACTTTAAAAACCGTTTGCGTCGTGTATTTTACCGTTTGCGACATTTTTTTGTATTTATTTCGGAATAAGTATATGCCGTGTTTACTGTATATATGCGAAGGACCTATATACAGTCTGCTGTGAAATTTAAAGTATTTTTTATCGATATATATTGACTTTAAGTTGACTTTAAGTTGTATACTCAAAATAAGATATACGGCAGTCAAAGAACAGAATAAACAAGGAGGCAAATTTATGAAAAACTACTTTGGTGAAAGCACACCCAAGCTGGGCTTTGGTCTTATGCGTCTGCCTAAGCTCAAAAACGGAAGGATAGACATAGAGCAGACCAAGAAAATGGTGGATATGTTTATGGAGGCGGGACTTACATACTTTGACACCGCCTATGTGTATGACGGCGGTGAATCAGAGAAGGCGGCAAGGGCTGCCCTTGTGGACCGCTATCCCCGTGAAAGCTATACCCTTGCCACAAAGCTCTGCGCATGGATGGGCGCTCATGATGAAAAGAGTGCCAAGCAGCAGTTCTATACGAGCTTGGAAAGGACAGGAGCAGGTTATTTTGACTACTATCTTCTCCACGCATTACAGGCAGGAAACTATAAGACCTATGACAAATACCATATATGGGATTTTGTAAAGGAACAAAAGGCAAAGGGACTTATAAAGCACTGGGGATTTTCATTCCATGCTACTCCCGAAATACTGGACGAGCTGCTTACAGTCCATCCCGATGCCGAATTTGTACAGCTTCAGCTTAACTATGCCGACTGGGAAAATCCCGATGTTACGGCAAGAGCCAACTACGAAGTAGCCAGAAAGCATGGCAAAAGTATTGTGGTAATGGAGCCTGTAAAGGGCGGCGCCCTGGCAGTTCCTCCGAAGGCTGTGCTCGATGTCTTTAAATCAGCGGATAAAGACGCATCTCCCGCCTCATGGGCTATAAGATATGCCGCATCCTTAGAGGGCATTATTACAGTGCTTTCGGGTATGTCCAATATAGAACAGATGGCAGATAATCTTTCCTATATGAAAAACTTTAAGCCCCTTGATACGGAGGAACAGAAGGTAATACATAAGGCTCAGGAAATTATGGGCAATATAAAGTCGATACCCTGTACTGCATGCCATTACTGTACGGCAGGCTGCCCTAAGAATATAGCCATACCGGAAATATTTGCCGCCGCAAATCAGCAGATGATTTGGGGTCAGCTTGAAAAGGGTAGGCAGATGTATGCAGAGGCTGTAAAGGACGGCGGAAGGGCAGCAGACTGTATAGCCTGCGGTCAGTGTGAAAGAGCCTGTCCTCAGCAGATAGACGTTATAGCAAGACTTAAGGAATGTTCAGCACGCTTCAATCAGTAATAAAAAAATAATCCTCATTTTCGGGGTACCAGGTACCCCGAAAATGAGGCTGTTTTATTTTAGTATCGTTCTGTTTTGTTTAATATTACTGTTCCGTCGGTGTAGCCTACCTCTATATCCCCCAGTACCTTTGCAAGCTCTCTTATCTGTACATAGTTGTTTCCCTTTATATTTATTGCCTTTATCCTGCTTATATTCCCGTTTGCCGAAATATCTATGTCTTCTGTTTTATTGTCCAGTGAGGGTACCTTTGTACTGCTGTTGTAGCCCACGGTAAAGCCGGCATTTTCAAGACCTCTAAGGTTTATGAAATTTCTGCCGTCCTTTACTATCTTATCTATCTTTATAGTCCTGCCGTTTATATTTATATAGCCTGTCTCAACCACTTCGTACTCCTCCTTTTTAGCAATAAAAACATCCTTCCACGTCTTTTTGAAGTTATCGGGGGTCTTATAGAGCTTTTTAAGGCCGGCAGGCGTACTTCCCCAGTATTTTAGCTGAAAGTGGGGAAGATCCACAGGCTTTGTCCAGTCGCCTCCCCATTCAAGACCTATATCCTTTCCTATTTTTCCTGCCTTGTTAAACCAACCGTCGCTGTTGTTATAGGCTTCCTTTCCGTCATTTCTTATTATATCAAAGGCTATGCCCCATTGATGCATGGAGTCGTAGTCCGTACCCTTGGCATATGTAACTATATTGCCTTTTTCAGTCCTGCCCAGAGCATAGAGCCTGTTTTGCTCCTCAACTGTTCTGTAGCACTCGCCGAGCTTTACAATAAGTCCCTTTTTGCGGCATTTCTCAATAAGCCTTGCCGCCAATACCTGCAATTCGGGATGACATTTTGTAATATCTCTTCCCATAAATATCGCCTCCCCTGTACAATATGACAGACGAGGCTTATCTGTTACAACTACAAAATGTATCATAAAAAACAAACCCATTTTCCCGTGACCAGGTCACGGGAAAATGCAATTCTAAAAATTATGTAATCCCTAAACTGATTTTTTATATGTTAGTTTGGCGCTTTTTATTATTAAAACTCCAAAATACAAGTTTTGCTCTTGTAAAATTCATTTTATGGTGCTATATTAGTTATAAGCTATATACTATAAGAATACATGTGAGTTAAATATTACGATTCTGATTGTCAGCTAAAATTACTTTACACTATATGATAATAAAAAATTTGCATAAAACTTTGTAAATATTTGCAAAAATTTGTAAATTATACTTGACACAATTCGTCAAATAATATAAAATAAAATTGCACAAAATATGTATTACTTGGAATATATAGTGTTTGTGTAATATCTAATCACTATATATAGTATTACAAAATAATAATACATTAAATTGTTGCATAATCATTAAAAATGTGATAAAATAATATTTTATGTAAATTTTTGATGATGAGGTTATGTTGTTTATTTTTATGGTTATGTTAGACTTGAATTAACAAATGTCTTATAGATCAAAGGATAACAACATGGCAAAGATTATTTATTTACAAAGTTTTATACATAAGAAGAAAGAGGTGGTGTATATGTGTCCACCATTACACAAGATACGAGGATTAAGTGCTGATGAGATTTTAAAAGAATATTACCATGACGGAACTTTTCCTTTAGACTTAGGAGTCTTGTTAGAGAATATAGGAATCTCCAACGATACTATGGATTTTACTGAATTAGAAAAAATTACCGGCAAGACAGTATTAGGTTTAGTTGTATCTGATTCTAAAAATGCAATAATATATTACAGAGAAGATGATACTCCTAATAGGCAGAGGTTTACGATAGCTCATGAGTTGGCTCATTGTTGTTTATATAATAACTCTACTCCTTATCGGCATATAGAGTTTCGTATGGATGACGAAGAATATAAGGCAAATCTCAAAGAAATTAAAGCTAATATATTTGCTGGTGAATTGCTTATTCCTTTTAATAAACTTAAAGAAGTATATCTAAGTTTGGATAAACCTTATTCTACTATATTGGCTAAGAAATTTGGTGTTTCCACTTCAGTTATGGAGGCAAGACTAAATTATTTAGGTATTTCGTATTTAAATAGAGAAGGGATGCCTATAATAAATGGATAATGATACAAAGTATACTGATGAAATAGTTAATAAAACATCTGATGAAACAGACAATAAAACATCTGATGAAATAGACGATAAAACATCTGATGAAATGGACGATAAAACATCTGATGAAATAAAAGACGTAAATACGTACCTAAGCCGAATTTCGATACCGAATGATTTAGAAAATGGGTTTTCACAGATTGGAATTTCCACTATTCCTATTGATGAAGTTGTACACATTAATAACTTTTTTAATGAGAACTTTAAAGGCGAGATTAGTGAAAGAAATGCTTCTTATACTGAGTTATTACAACATTATGTATTTATTTCTAAAGTTAGAAATATCATTAAAGAATGTTGTAAGACCATTTTTATATTGGTCTTGATTGCAGTTTTGATAGTAGTAAGTTATTATGAATTAAAAATATTAAAAAAAGCATATAATAGTGAAGATATAAGCGTCTTTTTAGAATTTATTCCTATTATAGTAACTGCAATAACCGGCTTTGTTGCTACTATAATTTCAGTCCCGCTAGTGATTACGAAGTATTTATTTAATCCCAAAGAAGAAAATTATATGTCTCAAATAATACTACATACACAAAATCATGATGTCTCTGGGCTGGAATTTATAAGTAACAGTAGTAATAATAAACAATCTAAAGAGTAGGTTTGTCCTACTCTTTTTTAATGTTTTATACTATAAGCATACACATTGAAAGGAGTTTGATTAAATTGATTGTAGCTGCAAAAGGTATTGTTTATACTTTAGTATTAATATTTTCCTGTGACCAGGTCACGGAAAAATGAGTATTTGAGAAACTGTGTTCACAAGGTCACGGGAAAATGGGTCATCGACGTTTAATATTTCTACTTATTGCACTGTAGATACTTACCTATAAATGATATGCCTGTATAAGAAAACCAAACAAAAAAGACACTCCTTTTTGAAGTGTCTTTTTTATTACTTAAAAGTATAACCAACTTGGTGGAACAGCTAACCAACCTCCACCAATATACTCTAACTCAAGACTCCCATCAAGACCAACTTTTATATGTTGCCCTTCTATACCTGGCCCTTTACTCTCTTGAATAGTTACATAACCATCCATTATCTTTTCCCAGTCGTCGCGAAAATGTGCTTCACCTGTTGATGGGCATTCCATATATCTATCACCAAGCCTGCCAACTGTACCATCTGATATTACACCAGGTTCTAACTTAACATTATCATCTGTAAGTGTTCTACCCGTATCAATACCTATTGGTAAGCCTTCACCTAAGATACCACCTACACCTGCCTTGATTTCATAGGTCTTGCCATCTACTGTAAGTTTGTCACCTTCAACAAGGTCTCGTCTTGAAGCATCCTTAATGTCAAATATTGCATTATCAGGCTTTGGTGCCTCTTGCTTTGGTGCAATATTGACTGCCGCCCTCTTGTCCTTATTTACGGCTCTATAGATTATATTGCTTGCAGCTTCTCTTGTCATATTGTACTGTGGTTGAAAGTCTCCATTTTCATTACCTGTAACAATGCCTGCTGAATAGAGTTGCTTGATAAACTTACTCTCATTACAGCCTTTCACAGTATTATAATGCAAATTAGTTGATTCTGGTGAATGATTTGTTTGCCAGTCAGTGATTATGCTTTCTACATTGTCCTTTATAGGCAACTGCTCTCCACCAAGTTTATCCAATGCAACCGCAAGTATCTGGGCTGCTTCTGCCCTGGTCACAGGCGCAAGCCAACCACTTCTGCCATTGACCTCTTGAGTAGATGCATCAAATACTGCCGCACCAATATTACCTGATATGATTATAAGGTCTTGTGCTTTGCCACCCCATACGTCAGCTATGTCATCCGCTTTTGATTCCCTTGAAATCTCGTAAAGGGTCTTGTCAATCTCTACCTCATTCTTCATGGCATCAATAATTTTTGCTCTTGCACCCCCACTTGGATCAACTGCATTGAAAGCCATCGATGTAAACTCAATCCTGCTTATCGAGTTCGATGGCTTAAACGAGCCATCAGGGTATCCTTGTATACCACCGTTTGCTAATAATGCTGATATGGGTTCTTTTGCATAATCCCTGATTGAACTGTAGTCTGTGAAGTCTGTTATTTCCTGTGTTGCCGCATATACTTCCTGCACCATTAACTCCTTCACGGGTGCCACTCCACTGCCAAATACTACACTCATCCCTAAACAGATGGCTAGGGCCTTAATTGTAAGTGTGTGCATTGGCTGTTCAATCTTTTGCCATGCGTAGGCTACTGTTGATTTAAGTTTCATACTGGTATATACCTCCTTGTGGTTTTGTAATATCATATAACTACTATGCCTGTATTCATTTACCCGATTTATCTACCTATCATACCTATACCATTATATCACATTTTCTTCTATACGCAAGCCATTCAAAACTCTTAGCACGTCAATCTAATTCTGTAAAAAAGCTGAAACATTAATAAGCGCAACAAAATCTCTGATAAATTTTACCAGATTATTTATATCGAATAAATTGCATTTCAATATACCGCTTATAGCCTTACGAGGCTCAAAGCGGTTTTTGTATTCTCTTGCAAGGTTTAA
>CANQBJ010000039.1 GCA_947589665.1 uncultured Clostridia bacterium | reverse complement strand
ACTGCTCAACTGCCCACCAATTATTCTTTGAAATTATCATAGAAAGCCAATTTACAGAAATTTTTTCACACAGCCGAACAGTCCTTTTACATTGCTATCTGTTGCTTCTGAAAAAATCATATACGGCTTTTGCCGATCTCTTGTCCATACCCTCTGCCTTTAAAAGCTCCTCCTCACTTGCCTGCATTATTTTGTCTATATCTCCAAAGTAGTGCATAAGCGCCTTTCTTCTGACGGAGCCTATACCCTTTATATCGTCAAGTATACTGTGTACCTGCTTTTTGGAGCGTAAAGACCTGTGATATTCTATGGCAAAGCGGTGGACCTCATCCTGTATTCTTGTAAGGAGCTTGAAGCCCTCGGAGGAATAGGGCATAGTTATTTCCTTCCCTTTATATATTATACCTCTTGTCCTGTGGTGGTCATCCTTTATCATACCGCATACCGCCACGCTTATATTAAGGTCGCTGAGAGCCTGTTCAACAGCCGTTATCTGTCCCTTGCCTCCGTCAAGAAAGAGCATATCGGGCAGCCTGTCAAAGCCTGCTTTTTTGCCTATATTGTTCTTTTCATTTATATATCTTGTAAAGCGCCTTGTTATAACTTCGTACATAGAGGCATAGTCGTTGGCGCCTACAACACCCTTTATTTTAAATTTCCTGTAATCACTTCTCTTGGGCTTTCCCTTTTCAAAGACTACCATTGATGCCACAGATTCAAAGCCCTGGGTATTGGATATATCATAGCTTTCTATCCTGTCCAGATCAAAGTCTATGCCCAGCGCCGACCTTATCTCATTTAATGCGCCCTTTGTTCTGTCCTGTTCCCTGCGCATTTCCGTACCGAATTTGTCAAGAGTTATCTGCGCATTCTGTCTTGCCATATCAACAAGCCTTTTTCTTTCGCCCTTCTGAGGAATGAGCAAATTTACTCTCTGTCCCTTTTGTTCGCTTAGCCACTGACTTATTATATCGAAATCGTCCACATCGCACTGTAATATTATTTCCTTTGGTATAAAGGGTGTGCCGCTGTAGAACTGCTGAGTAAATTCAGAGAGTACAGTACTGTCTGCCGCGTCCTGACAATCCTCCAGCATAAAATGTTCTCTTCCCGTGATCCTTCCTCCACGGATAAAGAATACCTGTACAACGCATTCGCCGTCATTTCCTCTTGCAAAGGCAATGACATCCCTGTCATCGGTGTGCATATTTTCTATTATCTGCTTTTCATTGAGGGTCTTGACATTCTCTATGGTATCTCTGTATTCGGCAGCCTTTTCAAACTCCAGATTTTCCGATGCCTGCAGCATTTTTTCTTTCAGATCGGAAATAACATTGTCGGTCTTGCCGCTTAAAAAGTTAATAATGCCGTCTACCATTTTGTTGTATTCCTCTTGGGATATCATATTGTTGCAGGGAGCCTTGCACTGCCCTATGTGATAGTTAAGGCATGGCCTTTCCTTGCCCAGATCCCGCGGGAATACCTTGCTGCATCTTCTCAGCTTCCAAATCTTGTTTATAAGCTCTATATTCTCCTTGACCGTAAGACCGCTTGTGAAAGGACCAAAGTACCTTGCCTTGTCCTTAAGATGCTTTCTTGTCATAAACACACGGGGGTACATTTCGTTTGTAGTGACCTTTATATAGGGATATGTCTTATCGTCCTTAAGAAGTATGTTATAGCGGGGCGAATGCTTTTTGATAAGGGAATTTTCCAGTATAAGAGCCTCTACCTCGCTGCCTGTTACTATATATTCAAAATGGTCTATATGGCTGACCATAGTCTTTACCTTAGGTGAGTGATTTGCATTGTTCTGAAAATACTGCCTTACTCTGTTTTTTAAAATTTTAGCCTTTCCCACATATATTATTTCGTCGCTTTCATTCTTCATAATATATACTCCGGGACTTTCGGGCAGCTTTTTAAGCTCTGCCTGTATATCGAACATAGTATCACCTCCCTGTATCCAGTATACCGCAGATACCTCTTTTTATCAACAATTATTAATACTTTGAAATAAAATAACTGCCTGCCTCATAGAATAGACCTATAGGGACAAGGAGGCAGCCATGTCAAGACATACTATTATAAAAGGCGCACTGATACTGACTGTAGCAGGTATCATAACAAGGGTACTGGGCTTCTTCTACAGAATATATATGGCAAAGGTAATAGGAGCAGAGGGTATGGGACTTTATCAGCTTATAACACCTTTGTATATGCTTGTATGGTCGCTGTCATCCTCGGGATTTTCCACCTCTATGTCTAAGCTTACGGCTCAGGAGAAGGCAAGGGGAACGGCAGGAAATGTCAAAAGACTTCTGCATCTGTCACTTTTGTTTTCCTTTGCAATAGCATCGGCATCAAGCCTTGTTACATATATTTTTGCCCATGATATAGCACTTTATATAATAAAGGATGTCAGAACAGAGCTTTCACTGAGGATAATAAGCCTTTGCTTTCCCTGTATGGCTCTCGGCTCCGTAATGAGAGGCTATTATCTTGGCCTGCAAAACACTATGATATCAGCTGTGAGCCAGGTGATAGAGCAGGCTGTAAGAATGGCGGTCATATATGTGCTGTCCTCCTTCCTCATACCAAAGGGACTTGAATTTGCCTGCGCCGCCGCCGTATGGGGTATGTCGGCAGGGGAGATAATATCCTTTTTATATGTACTGATCTATTATGCGCTCAAAAGGAAAAAATACGATCAGCCGACCCTTGCCGTAAATGGATGTATAGCTATGATAATGGCTACGGCTGTTCCTCTTACGCTTAACAGAGTGACAGGCTCTGTTTTTTCAACTGCCGAAAATATTCTCATACCCCACAGGCTCCAGCTTTTTGGCTGTACTCAGGCAGAGTCCCTCAGCATATTGGGAAGACTGAGCGGTATGGCGATGCCTCTTGTGATGTTTCCATCATCGCTGCTTACAGCTCTTTCAACGGCAACTATGCCTGCCATATCGGAAAGCCACGCGTTAAGGCAATTTACAAGAATAAAAAGCACAATACATCAGTCTATGGTAATAACCTCCGTAATAGGCGCATTTACTTCGGGAGTATTCATATTCTTTCCTAAAGAAATAGGCATACTTATATATTCGCAAAGGCAGATAGAAGCTATATTAAGGCTTTTGGGTATAATATGTCCCTTTCTCTACATACAGGTCACCATGTCAGGTATATTGAACGGACTTGGTGAACAGCTTTTTATATTCAAGATAAATCTCTTCTCATCGGCAGTAAATCTGCTTGCAATTTACTTTGCTGTGCCCTATTACGGAATAAACGGCTTTTTACTGCCGTGGATAGGCACTACGGTAATAGTTACATCGGCAACGGTCATGAGGGTAAATAATGCTTTGAATATTGATATACCGGTATTTACCCAGTACATAAGGCCTGCCCTTGCAGCTGCAGGCGCCTGCCTTACGGCAAGACTGGGACAAAGCCATATATGGTATGGTATTTCTTACAAAATAGGCGTTATGCTTACTCTTGTTACCGCCGTATTCGTATATTTATTTCTTGTGTTTGAAATGAAATGTATAAGGAAAGAGGATATAAGATTTTAAGGAGGGGTGTTTTGTTAAATTTTTGTTTAGTGTAGAAAAACGACCCTTCCACCATGCTACGCATGGTCCCCCTCCCCTCCGACGCTAACGCTAGGGGAGGTCGTTTACCGCGAGGATGTGACAGCAGCTTAGTTGTTGTTAATTCTAAGTAAATTAGCGACTTTGAAAGGCATAAACCTAAAGCTCCCCATTCGCAAGGGGAGCTGTCAGCCGCGGCAAAAGTTTAAATAAAAATAACTGTGAACGGGGCTGACTGAGAGGTCGAACCTACTAACATAAACAAAAATTTAATGTAACAGTCCCTCTTTTTCTTGTAAAACCCCTGTCTGGATTTATAGAAACGTCCGCATAATTTTTTTTACGTCGTTAACGTTGTCGTTTGCGCCAATTTATTGCAATCTTTTTTTTACTGTGTTATATTATTATCGGCAAACAAACACAATTAATATATTATGACATCATAAGGAGAATCAATATGGCATTTATAAATGTAGCACAGGACGAAAGAAGAAAAATATATGACTATTCCGTGTCATATAACAACAGAAAAAGAGAAAAAACAGCAAAGCTGGCGGAGAGATACGCTTCAATGCTCTATTCCGAGAATGGAAAAATTCTTGCCGATATGTACGGACTTGGTGAGGATATGTCCGATCCCTCAAAGTTTGTAGCGTTTATGAATGCATGGTTTCTTTCTCAGGGTATGAGAGAGGAAGAAATTCTTGCCAATGACGACGAAATTATGGAGAGAAAAGACGAGCTTACGGCAAGGTTTCACGAGACCTTTGCAAGAAGGCCGGAGGAAACAACGGATGAGATGAACAGAAGAAGGCTTGACGCACTTTTCTCCATACAGGCTGAAATAGGCAGGTTGTATCCGTCTATACCCGACCTTATCAACGATGAATTTACCGAGGAAAATTTTGCAGAATATGTGGAATATACCGATCTTTCTGCCGAGATGGCAGAAAGCGTTGAGGGAGTGTTGAGAGAGAGCTTACAGGCACAGGGCTTTTCTAATGTAGAAATATTTATGGAGGATATTTCATACAGCAATGTTTTCAGAGGCTGTAAGGCTGTTTCGGACAGTCTTATCAATGTTTGCTCGTCTACTCCATTCAGGGATAATACCACAATGAACGCAGCCAATGCACTTCATGACGCGGCTTTGAGAATTGATATGGCGGATAGGACTGAAGGCATCAGAAATTCTCTGGGTGTACTTGAAAACTATGAAAGATTTTTAAGAGAAAACAGCATAGACGACCTGACCGATACCGAAGTAAGAAATCTGAAAAACAGAGATGACTTTGAAACTGCTCTCACAACTGTGAACAATCCTTCATTCCAAAGCTATGACAAGCTTTTCAACAATGACTATCAGCCTGCGGCACAGGCACCCGAAACAAGCAGCTTTATAGCAGACCCTACCGAGGTCGGGAGCACTATAGACCCTCTCTATTTCACCTTTGATGACGAAAGGCTCATAAGAGAGATCACAGGCGATGAGGATACGCCCATAGAAGAGCTTTTTGACAAAGTATACATAGATGACAAAAACTATAATACGCTTAAAGAAGCTGCCGAAGCATTACGCAGCAGCATTGGCAACTCCGAATCCAATATCAGCGTCGAGATCGATGATGATATGTTTATGGATGTTCCTAAAACAAATATCATTTTTGATCACATTGAAAAGTTGAATTCAACGGAAATCAATGAGGAAAATGAAAAAACGGCAAGGGATGAATATTTTGCAAAGCGTCCCGACGTAAAGAAAGCAAAAAGCTATCTGGAGTCACCCCGTTATAAAGAGGACGCACAGCTTGAAGACATAGGCTCCGAGCTCAAGGATATAACTGAAGGCAAGGTCCGCGACACCGAAAAGATAAACGCTACCCTGAGAAAAGCAGAAGCCGCCGACACTCTGAATAATGGCTTGGTAAGAGCTGCCGACACCTCTCTGACAGACGACAAGGCGTTTCTTGCAAGTGTTCTGGGCGAAGAAATAACCGATGACAACGAGCATAAGCTCCTTTCAAAGCTCTATATAAACGGCAGAAACATAAAGTCTGTTCTTCCCCAGGGTACGGAGCTTAATATAAAGAATGCCAGTGATATAGTAAGAGCTGCCCTCGACCCGGAAAATAAAGAGGATTTTGTTACGGTGATGAGGGAAAATTCCATAGAACCCGATCCCGTTCCCATAGTGTCAAAGGCAGTGCTGGATGATATGATGTCAGCGGGAAGCAAGGCTGCGGCGGATAAATTACACGCTTCCGTAAACTATGTAAGAGACCTCAGAAAGAACATACATGAGGTAGTCGTCGGTATGACCAAAGACAAGAATGATCTTCGCAACAGAACAAACCTGACTACCGGCGCCTATAATGACTTTGTATATTTTGCGGCAAGTCCTTTTTTGGAAAGCGGCGATGCGGAGGGTGTAAAGGGTGTTTTGAACTATATCAATAAAAACCTTATGTTGGGTACTCCCGGCAGAGAGCCGTCCTATGCGGGAGTAGCACTTGCATACACCATGGCTGAAAATAATCTCACGTTGGAGCAGGCTATGGCGGACACTCCGGAGATGAGAGATTTAAGACGCGAGATGGGCGCTAAGTTTTACGCTGATTTCTCTCTTCCCGTAAAGAACGGAAAAGTAGTCGCCAATGGTTCGCCCGAGGCAAATGAAAAGTTTTCAAAGGTCATGGTTCCCAAGCTTATGAAAATGGCTGAGCATTTGTCAAAGCAGAGTATGCCCTATGTGGATTACAGCGACCCAGAGAGCATAAGGGAAAACGGTGTTACAGCCGATATAATGGGTTCTATGTGCATGGACCTTATGCAGCTTTACAATAAAAAAGCGGCTAATATATTCTTGGACGTATATCCCGGCAGTTTAAGAGAAATGAATATGTTCCGTTCCCAATATCTTATGGATGAAAACTATGTCGAGGGCAAAAAGCCCGGTAATGGCGGTCAATATCAATATGCTGTCATTGCACAGGCTGTTGCCGATAACATAGGCGCAGATACCATGCGCGAAATTTCGGATCTTCCCATGGGTATGTTGACCGGTGTTACGCTCAATGGATACAGTTCAAAAGTCATGACGAGTAATCTCAGTGGTAACGAAACCACAAATCATATGGCTGCTCCGACTTTAAGAACAGAGATCAAAAATGCTTTTGCAAGCTCCGATTTCCACGAGAATTTCCGCAGAGGAAATGCAGAGGCTGTAACAAACTATGTCAACAACTATGTAGACAGCTTACATATGCCCGACGGAACTCCTATGTCGCAGAGGTTCAGGGAGGCTGTTGCCAATGCTCGCAACGCTTCTCCCGACGAGATATATAATAACAGCCGTAGAGGCTTTATATACAGAGACAGTCTCGGCAAGGATCCTCTTGATCTTAATACATACTTGAACAACGATTATAAGGGCGTTGACATCATAAGGGATATTACGGGTATATCCGTTACAAATGAAAACAGCAAAGCCAATATGGAACTTCTTCGCGCTGCTGCCGATATGATATACATAGGCGGCGAACCCATAAGCAGAAAATGGAACCTTGGCGAAAATTCCACTTTTGCCGATTTTGAAATGGCTAGCAAAAATATTGTCAGAGCTATTGACAGTTCTCTTATACACGGCGACAGCAACGACTATGTTATGATAAAGCATAATAATTATTATAATGACGAAGTGGCATTCAATGCCGTCAGAATTAGTACTCCGGTAGTTTACTTGCCAAAACAGCCGGAGGAATTACCATGGTACAAGAAGATACTTGCTTCGGATGAGGAAAAAGAGAAGAATAAAAAGGACCTGGAAAATTATGACAAGGCTAAGAAGGACTATGATTTCAAACAGGGATTAAAGGACAGAAGCTCGGCTGCACAGAAAGCCGCGGATAAATTTACAAAGGATATGAACAGAGCGCTTACCAGACAGCGCAACACTGTGACTCACAATTTAGACGAATTAACGCCGAGCGCAAGCAATAACCTTGCCAGAACTCAACCACAGCCGACTAATACAAACGAAATGACACACCAGGCAGGTATGGGGAACTCAAACTGATTCAAAGCTTTTCTTAACTTAATGGCACTGTACCTTATCACGCTAAGCAAAAATTAATAAAAGAGGCATCGAATACTGCCTTCCTTAGTCAGATTTTAGTCTGATTTGGGGCGGTATACGATGTCTCTTTTTTTAATGCCTGAGTTGACAAGCTCTTTTATTATTCCGGATTGACGTGTACCATACAGTGCTTTACAAGAGGGAAGCTTTTTTCAAGCTTATCGTGGACCTCCTGGGCAATGCTGTGAGCCTTGTAGAGCGTAAGGTTTCCGTCGGCGGATATTTCTATATCCACATATATTTTGGAGCCGAAAAGTCTTGTTTGTATAAGGTCCAGATTCCGAACACCGTCAACGGAGCAGACTATGCTTTTCATTTTCTCCGTGGTTTCCTCGTCGCAGGCTTTGTCTACCATTTTATCCATTGCGTCCTTGAAGATATTATAGGAAACCTTTATAATGAATATACATATAACAACAGAGGCAAGAGGGTCAAGGACAGGAAAGCCAAGTCTTGCTCCCAGTATACCTATAAAGCTGCCTATGGAGGAAAGCGAATCGGAACGGTGATGCCATGCGTCTGCCATAAGTGCGCCTGAATTTATTTTCTTTGCGGCGGCTCTTGTATACCAGTACATAGCCTCCTTGGAAATAATAGACAGCACAGCCGCTATGAGGGCGGCTATTCCCGGCACTACTATAGGCGTACTGTCCATATCGGCAATTTCCCTTATACCGGCAGCGCCTATGCCCATGCCCACAAGAAACAGAAGTGTGGCAAGTATTATAGCGGCAACACATTCCAGCCTTTCGTGACCGTACTGGTGGTGAGCATCGGACTTCTTGCCTGACATTTTCACCCCGACAATTACTATAAGTGTACTCAACACATCTGAAAGAGAATGTACAGCATCTGATATCATGGCGGCGGAATGTCCTATCAGTCCTGCGGCAAATTTAATAAAAGACAGTATAACATTGACCGCTATACTGACTACAGATACCTTAACAGCTAATTTTGTGTCATCCACACAAATCAACTCCCTATATAATATATGACTTTATGATACAATAGTGTTTACAGGTTGGTCAAGGATAACTCTATAATATTTTTATTTTTTGTTGTTTACAAAATCGACACTTTGCCTTATAATTAAAATAGTGTATTATATTGTTTGACGCAAGGAGGAGTTTTATGAAAAAAATAATGTTTCTTTTATGTGGGCTGCTTCTGTTTACAGGCTGCGGCAGTAATAATGAAAAGCTTAAAATATATGCTGCGTCAAGTATAAAGGAACCCCTGTTAGAGGTCATAAATGAATATAATGAGCTTGATCCCGCTGAAATATCGCTTAATACAGGCGGCTCAGACAGTATGGCTGAGTCCATATCAGGCAGCAAAAGCTGTGATATATTCATACCTGCCTCACTCAAGCAGACAGATGAGCTTACGGAAGAGGAGGTTATAAGCGGGGACAATGTTATGCCATATCTGGATAACAGAGTCGTTCTTGTAAAGAACATAAATACAAAGACTGATGTTACAGGCTTTGAAAATGCCAATCAGGCAAAGAGCATAGCCATTGCAAGGTCGGGCGTTCCCATAGGCGACTATGCCAGGGAAATATTTATAAACACAGGCAATCTTGAGGATATACTCAAAAATATGAAGGTAAAGGAATATAACAGCGATGCCGAGGTAGTGGAGGCAATGCGCAGGAATGAGGCGGAGATAGGCGTTGTATATGCAACGGACGTTGCAATGAATACAGATGACCTTCAAGCTCTTTCAGAGCCGCCCAAGGATACGCTTAACACACCAGTTACATATCCTGTAGCCCTTGTTAATGAGGATAATACCTACGCAGTTGATTTCATAAAGTTTCTCTCTTCACAGAAAGTAGCGGAAACATTTGAAAAATATGGTTTTTCAATAAATGAAAATATTGATATAGAATACTCTGAAGAAATACAGACGCAAACAGAAACGGAGGCTGTCGATTAATTATGGATAAAACCAGAAAGCTCACTATGTCTGCAATGCTGGCAGCTATAGCATATCTTGTAATGCTTGTAAGCCATATACTTCCGCCAATAATGCCTGCTGCTCCCTTTATAAGCTATGATGCCAAGGATGTAGTCATAATCATAGGCGGCTTTATACTCGGACCCTTTTATACATTTCTTATAACAGTTGTTGTAGCCTTTGTGGAAATGCTTACTATAAGCACTACAGGTCCTATAGGCTTTGTAATGAATGTAGTTGCAAGCAGCGCTTTCTGCCTGGTGGCGGCATACATATACAGCAAAAAGCATACTCTCAGAAGAGCCATAGCGGGTCTTGTGATCGGCACAATACTTCTGACTGTAGTTATGGTGCTTTGGAACTATATACTTACACCTCTTTATATGGATATGCCGAGAGAAGAGGTGGCAAAGATGCTTTTGCCTGTATTTGTACCTTTAAATCTTTTTAAGGGCGGACTTAATACAGCCTTTACGCTTCTGCTCTATAAGCCTGTTGTAACGGCGCTGAGACGTTCGGGGTTGGTACCCGATACACAGAGCGGGCAAAAGCATGGCATAAGCTCTGCGGTCATTATTTTGTCAGTACTTATTTTTATAGGCTGCGTGTTGTTTTTACTTATGGTAAGAGGAATTATATAGGAGATAATCGTTATGGGAAAAATAGATGATGATTTTAACTTTTCAAAAGAAGTCCTTGATATGGCTGCAAGAATATCTGAGATAATAAAGCAGAGCTCTACCTATGTGGAGTACGAAAGAGCTAAGGACTATTTAAAGGATAAGCCTGAGCTTATGGAAAAGATAAACACCCTTAAAATAAAGCATATGCAATATGCAGAAGAGAGAAACAGGGGTCAGGAGAATTTCGACAAGGAAAAGTATATATCACAGGAATTTTATAAGCTTATGCTCAATGACAATGTAGATACCTTCCTTATGAATGAGGAAAAGCTGGTACAGACAATTTCTCAGGTATATCTTAAGGTCGCCGAGCAGTGCAATCTGGATATATTCATTTAGGAGTGCGTTATGGAAAGCGGAGTTATTTTATCAGGAAGCGCCAATATATATTATGAGCTTTACGGCGAGGAAAATGACAGTGTACTTGTGCTGCTCCACGGCAACGGGGAAAGCGGCAGAAGCTTTAAAAAGCATATAGATATACTTAAGGACAGATATAAGCTCCTTGTAATAGACAGCAGAGGCCACGGCAGGTCTGAGTTCGGCAAGGCTCAGCTTTCGCTGGGTACTATGTCTGTAGACCTTGTAAATGTAATAGAGCATTTCGGCTTTGAAAAAGTGAGTATAGCCGGCTTCAGCGACGGCGCCAATATAGCTATGCTTACAGCCATAAAGAATAATGACCTTATAGACAGGCTTATACTTATAGGCGGAAATTATAATATACACGGCTTTACTTTGGGTACTGAATTAATGCTTAGGGCAGGCTACCTGTGTTCCTGCTTAGGCGCTTTCGTAAGTCCTGTAAACCGCTTTAACAAGGAGTATTTCTCACTTATGGTAAAGGAGCCGAATTTAAAAAAAGAGGCTCTTTCCGTAATAAGGGCAAAGACCCTTGTTATAAACGGAAACAAGGATATGATAAAAACAAGTCACGCAAGAGCCATTGCCGACACTATTCCGAATGCACAGCTTAAAATAGTTGACGGCGACCATTTCTGGATATACAGAAAGCCCGAAGAGGCATGTAAGGTCATAGATGAGTTTTTATCTGAATAATTATGCAAAATTTACAGCTTGCATTGACAAAAACAGCTTGTTATGGTAAAATTTAAGTAAATTTATTACTTTACTAAAAGAAAGGATGGTCCACGATGAAGAAATTATTATCATTATTATTAGCAGGTGTTATGACATTATCACTTGCTGCCTGCGGCGGTTCTGCTGATGCTACTGATGCCGACAACTCTGCTGAGAGCGGCGGTCAGAAGTACGTTATAGCTACTGACACAGCATTCCCTCCCTTTGAATTTACTGATGCATCAGGCAACTTTGTAGGTATTGATGTAGATATTATCAATGCTATTGCAGAGGATCAGGGCTTTGAGGTAGATATCCAGTCACTTGGCTTTGATGCAGCATTGCTTGCAGTTCAGTCAGGACAGGCTGACGGTGTTATCGCAGGTATGTCAATTACAGACGAAAGAAAGCAGACCTTCGATTTCTCAGACCCATATTATACAGCAGATGTAACTATGGCTGTAGCAAAGGGTTCAGATATCAAGAGCTTTGAAGACCTTAACGGCAAGGTTGTAGCTGTTAAGACAGGTACAAACGGCGCTGACTTTGCTAAGTCAATGGCTGACCAGTACGGCTATACTGTTACAGAGTTCAAGGATTCTCCTACAATGTATCAGGATGTTATCGCAGGCAATACCGCAGCATGCTTTGAAGACTATCCTGTTATGGCATATAATGTACAGCAGGGTGCTGAGCTTGAAATACCTGAGGGTATGACAGGCGCCGGTTCCGATTACGGCTTTGCTGTAAAGAAGGGCGAAAACGCTGATCTTCTTGCAGCTTTCCAGGCAGGTCTTGCCAACATTAAGGCTAACGGCAAGTATCAGGAGATCATAGATAGCTATACAAAGTAATTGAAATTTTTTTACACAATGATGTGGCTGCCCTTATTGCCTTTGGGCAGCCATTTTTAAAAGGAGAGAGCAAATGTATAATATAGCGTTATTAAGCATCAGTGATATAAAAATAGTAAGTATCGTAAAGACTTACTGGAGTATGCTCCTGCTTTCTCTTGGTCAGACAATGCTGCTTACACTTTTATCTCTTGTATTTGCGTTCATAATAGGTCTTATATTCGGTATAATGAATGTTACAAAGATAAAGCCTCTCAATTTCATAGCCACCGTGTATGTAGATGGCGTAAGAGGCGTGCCTCTTATAGTACTTGCATACTTTACATACTTTGGTATACCTATGTTCATAAGAAGTTTAGGCTTTTCCGGCTTTAGATTTACAGCCCTTACAGCCGGCACAATAGCTCTTTCTATGAATGCAGGCGCATATATGGCTGAGATATTCAGAGCAGGCATACAGTCTGTTGACAAGGGACAGATGGAGGCTGCCAGAAGCCTTGGACTGGGCTACGGCAAATCCATGCAGAAGGTAGTTCTTCCCCAGGCTATCAGGACTATGATACCATCCATTATCAACCAGTTCATAATCTCACTTAAGGATACATCTATTCTTTCAGTTATCGGTTTTCCCGAGCTGACAAAGGCAGGTAATATAATTGCCGCCATAAACTATGATGTGTTCAGCGTATGGGCAATAATTGCCGTTATGTATATGGTAGTTATAGTAACATTATCCCGTTTGGCTAAGAAGATAGAAAGGAGGGTTAATGTTGGAAACGAAAGGTGAAACTAAGATTCTTGTTAAAAACCTTAAGAAAAGCTTTGGCAAGCTAGAGGTCTTAAAGGACATAAATACTGAGATAAAAGCAGGTGAAGTAGTAGTTCTTCTGGGACCCTCAGGCTCAGGCAAGTCCACATTTTTAAGATGCCTTAACAGACTTGAGGACATTACCTCCGGCGATGTGTATATAGACGGCGTAAACGTAGCCGATAAGAAAACCAATCTCAATGCCATACGACAGAATGTAGGTATGGTTTTCCAGCACTTTAACCTTTTCCCTCATATGAATGTTCTTGCCAACATTACTCTTGCGCCTGTGGAGCTTAAGAAAATGACTAAGGAGCAGGCAGAGGAAAAGGGTATGGAGCTTTTGAAGAGAGTAGGGCTTGAGGAAAAGGCAGGGGCTTATCCTCCGCAGCTTTCAGGTGGTCAGAAGCAGAGGGTAGCCATAGCAAGGGCTTTGGCGATGAATCCCGATATAATGCTGTTTGACGAGCCTACATCGGCTCTTGACCCCGAAATGGTAGGCGAAGTATTGGCAGTTATGAAAAAGCTTGCCCGTGACGGTATGACCATGGTAGTTGTTACCCATGAAATAGGCTTTGCTAGAGAGGTAGCCTCAAGAGTCATATTTATGGACGGCGGATATATAGTTGAGGAAGGAACTCCCGATGAAGTAATACTTCATCCTAAGGAACCGAGAACAATAGACTTTCTGAATAAGGTATTATAGGGGGAAATCTCTATGAAAAAGATAATAACCATAAGCAGACAGTTTGGTGCCGCAGGCGGTACCATAGGTGAAAGACTGGCAAGAGAGCTGGGCTATGAGTACTATGACAAGGAGCTTATACTTTCAGCGGCAGCCGAAAGCAATATAGATATATATTCCCTTGTTGAGTGGGACGAAAAGGTACCCGTATCCTTTGGCTTTACACAGAGCCTTTTCGATTTTTACAATCGTCCCTTAAGCGAGAAAATAGTTGACGCGCAGAAGAAGATCATAAGAAAATTTGCGCAGAAGGGCAATTGCGTCATAGTGGGCAGAAATGCCAATACTATACTTAAGGAATATGACAGCGTGCTGCATATCTTTATCCATGCGGATATTGAATGGCGCCTTGAAAGAATGAAGGAGAAAATGAAGGGTACTCCCGAGAACAAGGTCATAGACGGTATAAAGACTGTGGATAAGGCAAGGGAAAAATACTGCGCCTATCATACAAATACTGTATTCGGCGCAGCAGAAAACTACGATCTTTGCCTTTCAAGCTCTTCCTTGGGCATCGACAAGTGCATAGAAATAATAAAAAGCGCTTTATAGAGGGGATGTAAGGAAGAGATGTTTTAAATTTTTGTTTATGCTAGTAGATACGAGAAATCCTATGAATTTTTCGACGGGATACCTGCGGCTTCCCGTTTTATAGGTAACTTTTCGTATGAATTTTTTCCTCCCGCAGCCGCAGCGTGGCTAAAGCGGGAGTTTTGCTTCTTTTGGGGTCAGTAATTATGGAATGATATAATTTTGTACCCCAAAAGCCGTTCGGAGGGTATGGGAACCATCGGAAGGTTCCCATGTTTTTTGTTACTTTTTTTCAAAAAAAGTAAATAAAAAATTTCTTATGCTTTTTAAAGCAAAAAGCATATTTATCTTATTAGTTAATAAGATAAACACAAATTTACCAATACCCCCAAAGAGGCAGTACTGCCTCTTTTTTTATATCCATAATGTAACATCACATTATAATTTTTAATCCATGTGTGAATAATTAACGGCTCTTTACGGCAAACTAAATAAAAATAAGTAAAGGAGAGAGAAATATGTTCAGACATGAAAAAAAGTTATTTCATCCGGTAGAGGTAGAAAGACCAAATCCTCAGTATGCTGCTCTTATGCAGGAGCAGTTAGGCGGCGCCAACGGTGAGCTTAAGGCGGCGCTTCAGTATATGGCGCAGAGTTTCAGGATAAAGGACAAGGAAATAAAGGATATGTTTATGGATATTGCCGCCGAGGAATTGAGCCATATGGAAATGGTAGCGGAAACCATTAATCTTCTGAATGGACATGATGTAAATTATATGGCAACGGACGTAGGCGAGATCGAGACCCATGTTCTTTTGGGACTGAATCCGGGACTTATGAATTCATCAGGTTATTCATGGACAGGGGACTATGTAAGTGTAACAGGTGATCTTTGCGCCGATCTTCTTTCCAATATAGCGTCAGAGCAGAGGGCAAAGGTAGTATATGAATACCTATACAGACAGATAGCCGACAGAAAGGTAAGAGCAACTATCGACTTTCTTTTAAACAGGGAAGAGGCTCACAATGCCATGTTCAGAGAGGCATTCAATAAGGTGCAGGATACAGGCTCAAATAAGGATTTTGGAGTTACAGAGGATTCCAAACTTTATTTTGACCTTTCAACACCTTCTCCCGCGGGACGTATTAATCATGGTGTAAATACTACTCCTCCAAGCTTCAGATAATAAGAATAAGCCGTGGCTTTTCCACATATACTGTAAAAAAGGAGAAGTATATTATGAAAAGCAAAACAAATCTTATTATTGCCATACTCATACCTCTTGCCGTAGGTGCTGTTTCCGCCTATATAAGCAGAGGCGGTATGGAGGCTTATAAAATGGTTGAGCAGCCGCCCTTAAGTCCTCCCGATATAGTATTTCCCATAGTCTGGACAATATTATATACGCTTATGGGAATATCGTCCTATATGATATATACATCGGACAGCGGAGAAAAGGACAATGCTCTGAAATGGTACGGTATACAGCTTACGCTTAATTTTTTCTGGAGCATTATATTTTTCAGATTTATGCTATTCCTCCCCGCTTTTATATGGCTGGTGTTACTGATCATAGCTATAGGTATCATGATATACAAATTCTATGGTATAAAGCCTTTGGCGGCATATCTGAATGTGCCGTATATACTTTGGTGTATATTTGCCGCATATCTGAATTTAGGCGTATATATTCTGAACAGATGAAAAGAACTGTCACAAAGTGTACTGACCCCATGTCGTTAGATTTAGGTCTAACTTTTGGAGGTCAATACAAAGATGTGGCAGTTTTTTTGTATTAATAAAAATTTAATAATTTTTATGTAAAATATGTATTGACTTAAAGTAAACTTTAGGGATTAAACTTTAATTACATAATAAAGTAAAAGCATTTCGTCTTAATACCTTAAAAGCAGGACTGCTTTTGCAAATGATATAACATAAGGTCAGATGCACCTGTTCCCTTTGTTATAGTTGTTTACAAAATCGGAAAATACTGTTATAATATAAAGGTATTAAGACGAAATACTTATAAAAAGGAGGAAATATATATGGCTTGTTTTATAGTACCTGCGGCTGAGGCAGTCGTAACAACTGCTGTGCAAAAGGTAATGGAGAAAAAGGAAAAGGAAAGCGTTGATGTAAAGACAGGATTTTCAGATAAATTAAAGTGGCTCAACAATATGCTGTGGGGCGGTTCCGCACTTTTGGCTTTTGAACACCTTTGGCACGGCGAAATAGTACCCTATTTCCCATTTCTGACCAATGCTGCCATACCCGGAGCAAGGGCTGAAATGCTACACGAAATGGCAACAGCAGGCAGCGCTATGGCATTGCTTGTAACGGGAGTATGGGCAGGCGCAACTGCCGTATCTGTATTCCTCGGTAAGAAAGCGGTCAAGACTGAGGAGGAAGCATAAATATGACGCTGCTTATCACTGTGTTTGCTGCGGTCATATCTACGGCGGTATGGTATTTTACAGGTCTTGACGACAGCAAAAAGCTAGGCGTCCTTTCCCTTATGTACTGGGGCGCCGCTCTTATGTGGCTTGTAGATGCCATATTTGAGTATGCAGAGCTTAAGGCAGATTATTTTGTGCCGTCGGCGGCAGATATGATAAACGATACATATCTGGGTCTTTCGGCTGTTGCCCTTGGACTTGTGATATGGCTTGTTATACTTTTTGTTAAAGACCCTCAGGGCATTGTGAGAAAAAGACTTGCTAAAAAATAATGTATTTAAAGGCGGTGAAAACCGCCTTTTATGCAATAGGAGGAAATTATGACACTTGAAGATTTTTTTAAGGCAAACAACAAAATAGCTCTTGGATTTTCGGGCGGTACTGATTCCTCTTATTTGCTCTATGCGGCAAAGAGGTATAATGCCGATATAAGGGCTTATTATGTACGCACACAGTTCCAGCCCGAGTTTGAATATAAGGATGCCTTAAGGCTTGCAAAAAGCGTTGGCGCAGAGGTCACAGTCATAGACTATGATATTTTGCGGCACAGTGAAATAACAGAAAACCCCTGCGACAGATGCTACTACTGCAAGATGAAAATATTCTCCGCTATATGTGAGAGAGCGTCGGAGGACGGCTATACTGTAATTATAGACGGCACAAATGCATCGGACGATGTCAATGACAGACCTGGAATGAAAGCGCTTAAACAGTTAAGAGTAATATCCCCCTTAAGGGAATGCGGCATTACAAAGGCTGATGTCCGCAGACTTTCAAGAGAGGCAGGGCTTTTTACATGGAATAAGCCTGCATATGCCTGCCTTGCTACAAGACTTAATACGGGAAATGAAATAACGGCTGAAAAGCTGAAAAAAATAGAAAGTTCGGAAGATTTTTTGTTTGATTTGGGCTTTGAGGATTTCAGAGTGAGGATGTATCACGATATTGCTAAATTAGAGTTTACAAAAAAGGATATTGAAAAAGCCTTTGGAATGAGAGATAAAATACTGACTGGCCTATTGCCTTATTTTGAGGATATAGTTATAGATATGAAGGGCAGGAGAGTTAATGGATAGAGAAAGCATAAGAAATATACTTAAGGCTGTGGCTGAGGGGAAAATAACTCCCGAAGAGGCAGAATTTCAGCTTAAATTAGAACCCTTTGAGGAGCTTGGATTTGCCAGTATAGACCACCACAGAGGTTTAAGGCAAGGGGTCTCCGAGGTCATATACGGCGCAGGCAAAACTCCTATGCAGATAGCGGAGATAGCGCAGGCTTTAAAAAACAAAGGGCAGAAAACAATACTTATAACAAGACTGTCTAAGGAAAAGGCTGATATCGTCAGCGCAAATATAGATATGCGGTATTATGAAACGGGCAGCATAGGTATAGTTGGCAATATGCCTGAACCGAATACGGAGGGTACTGTACTTGTTGTAACGGGAGGCACAAGCGATATGCCCGTTGCGGAGGAGGCGGCACTTACCTGTGAGGCGCTGGGCAACAGAGTAAAGCGGTTATATGACGTAGGTGTTGCAGGTATACACAGGCTCCTTGCTCACTCTGAGGATGTTATGAGGGCAAAGGTCATTATTGCCATAGCAGGAATGGAGGGCGCTCTTGCCAGTGTTGTAGGCGGACTTGCAGACTGTCCTGTTATAGCAGTGCCTACAAGCGTAGGCTATGGCGCATCCTTCGGCGGCCTGTCTGCGCTTTTGTCTATGCTCAATTCCTGCGCCAGCGGTGTAAGTGTTGTGAACATAGATAACGGCTTTGGTGCAGGATATATGGCAAGTATGATAAATCACATAGGAGGAAAATAATATGAGGACATTGTATATAGAGTGCAATATGGGGGCGGCAGGAGATATGCTTATGGCAGCGCTTTTGGAATTACACCCCGATCCCGATGGCTTTATAGACAGGCTTAACAACGCGGGCATACCCGATGTTGAGATAATAAGGGAAAAGGATAAAAAATGCGGTATCACAGGCACCCATATAAGAGTAAAGGTCGGCGGAGAAGAAGAGGGCAATGAAATGTCCGGGCATCATCACCATGAACACCATGAACACCATGAACACCACGAACATCATCATCACCATACCGGATTTAAGGATATAGAGCATATAGTAGGGCATTTGGATATAGATGGTAATATAAAAAATGATATTCTCAGCGTATACAGGCTTATAGCCGAGGCAGAGGGCAAGGCTCACGACTGCGAAATAGAGAATATACACTTCCACGAGGTCGGCACAATGGATGCCGTTGCGGATATTACAGGCGTATGTATGCTTATTAATGAGATCAAGCCCGATAAAATAATCGCCTCTCCCGTAAATGTGGGAAAAGGACAGGTGAAGTGCGCTCACGGTATACTTCCGGTGCCTGCTCCCGCAACGGAATATATATTAAAGGACGTACCGATATACAGCGGCAAGGTTGAGGGAGAGCTTTGTACTCCCACAGGCGCGGCGCTTTTAAAGCGCTTTGTTTCGGAATTTAAGAGTATGCCTCTTATGAAAATACAGAAAACAGGTTACGGCTTAGGCACCAAGGACTTTGAAACTGCCAACTGCGTAAGAGCGTTTTTAGGCGAAACCGAGGACAGAACAGACAAGGTCATAGAGCTGATGTGCAATGTAGACGATATGACAGGGGAAAGACTTGGATTTGCAATGAACAGACTTCTTGAGGCAGGCGCAGCAGATGTATTTACTATTCCCATAGGCATGAAGAAAAATCGCCCCGGTATACTTCTGACCTGTATATGCTCAGAGGACAGAAAAGAAGATATGGTTCGCCTGATATTTAAGCACACAACGACAATAGGCATAAGAGAAAACAAGCTCGACAGGTATATTCTTGACAGAAGTGAAGATATTGTTTCTACAAAATACGGCAATGTCAGAGTTAAGAGATCAAGAGGCTACGGCGCCTCAAAAACTAAGGCTGAATACAACGACCTTGAAAAAATTGCCGTTGAAAATGATATAGATATTTCCGATATCAAATTTGAGTAGGTCAAGTTTTGTATAGGTAAGGGAATGTCGTGTTAAATTTTTGTTTAGCGTAGAAAAACGACCCTTCCACCAACCTTCGGTTGGTCCCCCTCCCCTCCGACGCTAACGCTAGGGGAGGTTATTTACCGCAAAGGCAGTGGCAATGCCTTAATTGTTGTTTTTATAAGTAAATAAGCGACTTTGAAAGGCATAAACCTAAAGCTCCCCATTCGCAAGGGGAGCTGTCAGCCGCGGCAAAAG
>CANQBJ010000038.1 GCA_947589665.1 uncultured Clostridia bacterium | reverse complement strand
GTTCGGAATAGTGTAGTGCTGGCGGTCTATCTCTTGTTTTCGGTTGCTTGCTTCCTTACCGTACATGAGCATTATCCGCCGGAATGTAAGGCTTAAAGGATTCCTTAGAATTGTCCATATAACCTACCTTCCTTCCGTATTTTTTTGTATATATAAACAACTTACTTTATAATTTTACATAATAATATGGAATAAGTCAACAAAAATTAAGAATTTATTAAGAAAATTGTATAAAATATATATAATTTTTCCGCACTTTATATAAAAATTATACAGAAAATTTGCCGAAATTCAACAATAAACAGCACCATACCGATGGGACATACATAAAAGTCAGACCTTCGCAGGCTTATATTTTGCCGAAATGGGAAGATATCGGCAGTGAAAATAATCTTGATTATTATACAGAAGTTTTGTATAATATTTTTAGTGTTATTTTTTATTTTTTCGACTGCGTAAAAATAAAAAAAAATTAAAAATAGAAAGGGAAAAACATAATGCCAATCATTAATTATCTTGAACGAAACGCTTCACTCTACGGCGACGACACAGCGCTTATTGAAGTCAATCCGGAACAGAAGGAGCCGGGAAAAATAACCTGGAAGGACTATTCACTTATTCAGCCTACTTCAAACCAGTTTTACAGACGTGAGATAAGCTGGGGAGTATTCAACGAAAAGGCTAACCGTATGGCAAATATGCTCATAAGCCGCGGTATACTCAAGGGCAACAAGGTAGGTATACTTATGATGAACTGCCTTGAATGGCTGCCTATTTATTTCGGCGTGCTTAAGTCAGGAGCTATTGCCGTTCCTCTTAATTTCAGATATTCGGCAGATGAGATACTCTACTGCGCGGAGCTTGCGGAACTGGATATACTTATATTCGGTCCAGAATTTATAGGCAGGATCGAAACTATTGAGGACAAGCTAAGCAAAAACAGACTGCTTATATATGTAGGTCAGTCCTGCCCTACCTTTGCAGAGGACTATAACGAGCTTGTTTCATATCATTCCAGTAAAAATCCGGGGCTTGACATAACGGATGACGACTATGCAGCCATATATTTCTCATCGGGTACTACAGGCTTTCCTAAAGCCATACTTCACAAGCACAGAAGTCTTGTACACTCTGCCATAGTTGAGCAGAAGCATCACGGACAGACTAGAGACGACTGCTTCCTCTGCATACCGCCTCTCTATCATACAGGCGCAAAGATGCACTGGTTCGGCAGCCTTATCTCAGGCTCAAAAGCCGTAATACTCAAGGGAACCAAGGCAGAATATGTATTTAATGTAGTGTCCCGCGAGCGCTGTACCATAGTGTGGCTCCTTGTCCCCTGGGCTCAGGATATACTGGACGCTCTTGACAGCGGAGAGCTTAAAATTGAAGACTACAAGCTTTCTCAGTGGAGGCTTATGCATATAGGCGCTCAGCCCGTACCGCCCTCACTTGTAAAGCACTGGAAGGATTATTTCCCAAATCACGACTACGACACAAACTACGGCTTAAGCGAGTCCATAGGCCCCGGCTGTGTACATCTTGGCGTTGAAAACGTACATAAGGTAGGCGCTATAGGAATACCGGGCTATGGCTGGGAATGTAAGATAGTGGACAACGATGGCAATACCGTAAAGCAAGGCGAAACGGGAGAGCTCTGTGTAAAGGGCCCCGGCGTCATGGAGGAATACTACAACGATCCCCAGGCAACGGCAGAGGTACTGAAGGACGGCTGGCTGTACACAGGCGATGCCGCTATGCAGGATAAGGACGGCTTTATATACCTTGTAGACAGGATCAAAGACGTTATCGTTTCAGGCGGAGAAAATCTCTATCCCGTACAGATAGAGGACTTCCTCCGTACATTTGACAAAATACACGATGTTGCGGTAATAGGACTTCCCGACAAGCGTTTAGGCGAAATAGCAGGCGCCATAATCTCCATAAAAGAGGGTATGACCTGTACAGAAGACGAAATAAACGAATTCTGTATGGCTCTGCCGCGCTACAAGAGGCCCAAGAAGATAATATTTGCCGATGTTCCCAGAAATCCTACAGGCAAAATAGAAAAGCCTCTTTTAAGAAAGCTCTACAGCAAGGAACGTCTTGTAGCCTTTGAAAACGAAGGCTGATCGACAGGAGGAAATTATATGAAAGAAATAATGTTAGGAAATAAGGCCTTTGCCCGCGGTCTTTACGAGGCAGGGGCAGAGGTGGTAAGCTCTTACCCCGGTACTCCAAGCACGGAAGTGACGGAGGAGGCGGCAAAGTTCCCCGAAATATACTGCGAATGGGCGCCTAATGAAAAGGTGGCTATGGAAACTGCCTTCGGCGCTTCTCTTGCAGGCAAGAGAAGCTTCTGCGGAATGAAGCACGTTGGTCTTAACGTAGCAGCAGACCCTCTTTTCACAATATCCTACACGGGAGTAAACGCAGGTATGATAATATGTGTTGCAGACGATCCCGCAATGCACTCTTCACAGAATGAACAGGATTCAAGGCACTATGCCATTGCATCAAAGGTGCCTATGCTGGAGCCTGCCGACTCATCGGAAAGCCTTGAGTTTACAAAGCTTGCCTATGAGCTGTCAGAACAGTACGATACACCCGTTATTATAAAGATGTGTACACGTATTGCCCACTCACAGAGCATAGTGAACACAGGCGAAAGAGTTGTTCCGCCTGCAAAACCCTATGAAAAGAATATTGCAAAATATGTTATGATGCCCGGCAATGCCATAAAGAGGCATCCCATAGTTGAGCAGAGGACCCTTGACCTTACAGAATATGCTGAGAAAACACCTCTTAACAGAATAGAAGAAGGCAAGGACAATTCAATAGGAATAATTACCTCAAGCACCTGCTATCAGTATACAAAGGAGGCGCTGGGCGACAAGTACCCCGTACTTAAGCTGGGTATGGTAAATCCCCTGCCTGTCGAGAAGATAAAGAGCTTTGCCAGGACAGTCGGTAAGGTAGTAGTTATAGAGGAGCTTGACCCCGTAATAGAAAACCACTGCAAGGCAATAGGCATTGAGGTAAAGGGAAAGGAGCTTTTCTCCATAATGGGCGAGTTTTCACAGTCTGTTGTGGCTAAGGCACTCGGAGAGCCTGAAAAGGAAGGCTGTACTGCCATAGACAAGCTGCCTGTAAGACCTCCCGTTATGTGTGCAGGCTGTCCCCATAGAGGACTTTTCTACACGCTTTCAAAGAACAAGCTGAATGTACTGGGAGATATAGGCTGCTATACTCTCGGCGCAGTCGCTCCCTTAAGCGCAGTGGATATGACACTTTGCATGGGCGCATCCATAAGCTCTCTCCACGGTTTCAACAAAGCCCTTGGCAGCGAAGGTGAGAAAAACACCGTATGTGTAATAGGCGACTCCACGTTTATGCACTCAGGCATGACAGGTCTTGCCAATGTTGCATATAATCAGAGCAATTCTACTGTAATTATTTTGGACAACTCCATAACGGGTATGACAGGCCATCAGCAAAATCCTACTACAGGCTTTGATATACACGGCGACCCCGCTGGCAAAATAGACCTTGAGGCTCTTTGCCATGCTATGGGCTTTAACAGAGTAGCCGTTGTTGACCCCTACGACCTTGCGGAAACAGAAAGAGTTATAAAGGAAGAGCTGGCAACCGATGAGCCTTCTGTTATAATAAGCAGAAGACCTTGCGCACTTTTAAAGTATGTAAAGCATAAGCCTTCTCTCCATGTAGATACAGATAAATGCAAAAGCTGCCGTGCATGTATGAAGATAGGCTGTCCTGCCATAAGCTTTAAGAACAACAAGGCTCACGTTGACAATACTCTCTGCGTAGGCTGCGGTGTATGTCAGCAGCTTTGTAAATTTGACGCATTGCTTGACAAGGAGGGAAAATAATGAACAATACAACAAATGTTATGATAGTCGGCGTAGGCGGACAGGGTTCCCTGCTTGCGAGCAAGCTTTTAGGTCACGTTGTTATGGCAAAGGGCTATGATGTAAAGGTATCAGAGGTTCACGGTATGAGCCAGAGAGGCGGCAGCGTCGTTACCTATGTGCGTTTCGGCGATAAGGTATACTCTCCCGTCATAGACAAGGGAGAGGCAGACTATATTATCTCCTTTGAAGTACTTGAGGCTGCAAGATATCTGCCCTTCCTTAAAAAGGACGGAAGGATAATAGTAAATTCCCAGGAAATAGACCCTATGCCCGTTATAACGGGGGCTGCAGATTATCCCGAAAGACTTCTGGACAAAATGACGGAGCTTGGCATTGAGGTAAGCGCTATGGACGCTCTTGCTCTGGCAAATGAAGCAGGCTCTCCCAAGGCTGCAAATATAGCTCTTATGGGAAGATTTTCAAAGTTTTTTGACGATATTACAGAAGATGAATGGCTTAAGTCAATTGAGGCATGCGTACCTCCCAAATTTCTTGAGCTGAACAAAAAAGCCTTCTATCTTGGAAGAAATTCATAATTATAATACATAAAATACTAAAGAGAGGATATACAAAACTATGAGCAATTATTTTAACCCCGAAATCGAAACAATGCCCGTTGAGGAAATCAAAAAGCTGCAGAGTGAAAGACTTGTTGAACAGGTAAAGCATGTTTATGCAAATGTGGAATTTTACAGGAACAGAATGGATGCCGCAGGTGTCAAGCCTGAGGATATAAAGGGCATTGAGGACCTTCACAAGCTGCCCTTTATAACCAAAGACGACCTGCGCGATCAATACCCCTACGGCTTTCTGGCAGTGCCTCTTTCAGACTGCGTAAGAATACAGTCTACAAGCGGAACTACAGGCAGACGTGTTGTGGCATTCTACACTATGGAAGATATACTTATATGGGATACCTGCTGCGCAAGAGCTATTGTTGCGGCAGGCGGAACAAAGGACGATGTTGTACACGTAAGCTATGGCTACGGTCTTTTTACAGGCGGTCCGGGACTTAACGGCGGCTCACATATGTTAGGTTCACTTACTCTGCCCATGTCATCAGGCAATACAGACAGACAGATACAGTTTATGACAGACCTGGGTTCTACCATACTTTGCTGTACACCATCTTATGCAGCCTACTTAGGAGAAAGCATAAACGAAAGAGGTTTAAAGGACAAGATACACCTTAAGGCAGGTATATTCGGCGCAGAGGCATGGACTGAGGAAATGCGCCGCGGTATAGAGAAATCTCTCGGCATAAAGGCTTACGATATATACGGTCTTACTGAGATAAGCGGCCCCGGTGTTTCCTTTGAATGCAGCGAGCAAAAGGGTATGCATATAAACGAGGATCACTTTATTGCAGAGGTCATAGACCCCGAAACAGGCGAAGTACTTCCCGAAGGTGAAAAAGGCGAGCTTGTATTCACCTGCATTACAAAGAAGGCCTTCCCTCTGCTCAGATACAGAACAAGAGACATCTGTGTGCTTTCAAGGAAAAAATGTTCCTGCGGCAGAACTCATATAAGAATGAGCAAGCCTCTTGGCAGAAGCGACGATATGATGGTAGTAAAGGGTGTAAACGTATTCCCGTCACAGATAGAAACTGTTCTTCTCAACAACGGCTATGAGGCAAACTATCAGCTTGTTGTAGACAGGAAGAACAATTCCGATACCATTGCCTGCGATGTTGAATGGCTGCCAAATGATCCACCAAAGGATATTGAGGACAAGACTGCACGCGAATATCTGCTTATCAACAAGCTTAAATCCATGCTTGGCATTGCAGTCAAGGTAAAGCTTGTTGAACCTAAGACTATACCTAGAAGTGAAGGCAAGGCAGTCAGAATAATAGATAAGAGAGACCTCTTTGAAGAAAGTGCGCTTAAGTAATATGATAACAGATTTTCACACACACATTTTTCCCGACAAAATAGCACCTAATACAATTAAATTCCTCTCAGCCAAAAGCGGTATCAAAAACAATACCGACGGCACCGTATCGGGCTTATATGAAAGTATGCAGAAAAGCGGTGTTGACCTTTCCGTTGTGCTGCCTGTGGCAACAAAGCCAAGTCAGTTTGGTTCCATAAACCGCTTTGCCTGTGAGGTCAATGAAAAATATGAGGGTAAAATAATTTCCTTCGGCGGTCTGCATCCATATAGCGAAAACTATAAGGAAGAGCTTAAGTCCATAAAAAGAATGGGACTTAAGGGCATAAAGCTGCATCCCGATTATCAGGATGTATTTATAGACGATATCGCCTGTAAACGTGTTATATACGAGGCATCTGCTTTAGACCTTATTATAACCGTACACGCAGGCAGAGATATAGGCTATCCCGATCCCGTACACTGTCCGCCCGATAAGGTACGCTCCATAATAGATGAAATAAAGCCCAAAAAGCTTGTGCTTGCCCACATGGGCGGCTGGAAGCAGTGGGACGCTGTGGAAGAGCTTTTATGCGGGCAAAATATATGGCTCGATACTGCCTTTTCTCTTGAATATATGGAGAAGGAACAGTTTTACCGTATCATAGAGAAACACGGTTTTGAAAGAATACTTTTTGCAACAGACAGTCCCTGGAGCGATCAGAAGGACTATATCGAAAGGATAAAAGAACTTTTACCCGATGATAAAATAAGAAATGCGATTTTAGGTGAAAATGCTGGGAGACTTATAAATGGCAACTGACAACAGGAAAATAAAAAGTGTAAAGGATTCTCTGACAGAGTGTATGCGCATTGTAAAATATGAGGATATAAACGGCGGCACACGGCTTTTCGGCGGCAGGCTCATGCAGTGGATGGACGAAACGGCAGGAATATGCGCAATGCGACACTGCGGCGGCACTATAACAACTGCGGCAGTAGATAACCTCCAGTTTAAAAAGGGCGCATATATAGGCGATGTAATAGTACTGTCGGCTAAGATAACATATGTAGGCAACACCTCTATGGAGGTTCGTGTAGACGTATATCTGGAGGAAATAAAAACAGGGCTGCGCCACGTTCTGAACAGAGCTTATTTTACAGAGGTAAGCGTATCGGAGGATGGTACGCCCATCCCTATACAGTATACCATAAAGCCCGAAACTCCCTCAGAACAGGCTGAATGGGAAGGCGCCCTCAAGCGTATAGAAACACGGAAGGAAAGACGCTTACTTGGGTATTGATGCGGAATTGGATATTTCATATCCCTTAGCTCAGTAAATAATCGACTCACATTTATTTTGATATTCTTAAAATTTGTATTTATCTTATTAACTAATAAGATAAATATGCTTTTTGCTTTAAAAAGCATAAGAAATTTTTTATTTACTTTTTTTGAAAAAAAGTAACAAAAAACATGGGAACCTTCCGATGGTTCCCATACCCTCCGAACGGCTTTTGGGGTACAAAGTTATATCATTCCATAATTACTGACCCCAAAAGAGGCAAAACTCCCGCTTTAGCCACGCTGCGGCTGCGGGAGGAAAAAATTCATAGGAAAATTTACCTATAAAACGGAAAACCGCAGGTCTCCTGACGAAAAATTCATAGGATTTCTCGTATCTACTAACATAAACAAAAATCTATCAAAATCAAAAAAGAAACTGTCGCAATAGCTTATTTTCTTTAATGCTTATTGCGGCAGTTTCTTTATATATCAGTTTGCAATAATTGAATTTTTAAGATATTCAAGGACTGTAAATATGTACTCACTGTTAGTCGGTCTGCGTCTGTCGTTGCAACCCGAAAAGCCCATTTTTATATAGAAATCATTACCGCTGAATTTTTTCCAGGCAGATTCAATAGCATGGCGAATGGCTCTTTCCACTCTGTCGGGCGTAGTATTGTTTTCACGTGCTATTCTGGGATAAAGCACCTTTGTGATACCGTCCAGCATACTTTCATCCTTATATCCATAAAGTATAGCACTTTTAAGATACTTATAGCCCTTCAGATTAGGAAAAATACCTGTGTTATTCAGTATAGCCGATACATTTTTTTCAATATAGCTGTCGTTAAGCTGTCTTTCTATACCCTCATCTATAGTGCTGCCGACCTCAGCCATATCCAGTACCCGCCGCTTAAGAGCGTTTACGTCATAGGGCTTTATGATCACATAATCTGCGCCCAGCGCAAATGCTCTTGTTATAATAGCGTCCGTCTTTACGGCGATTATTATGATTATTTTAGTGTCCGTATATCCAAGCCTGCGTATTTCCTCAAGCAAAGTAAATCCGTCAACTCCGGGCAGGAACAAATCCAGAATAATGGTATCAGGCGCATTGTTTTTAACAGCCTTGATAACTGATTCGCCATTATTGAATGAAGTAAATTTACCTATTCTTTTGTCATTTGTCAGAACATTTTCAATAAGCCTTTGTTCCCGCTCGTCACTTATAGCAGCGATTATATCCATCATAATCCCCCTGAAACAATTAATACAATTTTTGATATTTATTTAAATACTTTATTTATATTATAACATATACACATTGTATTTCAAGTATAAATTGAACAATAATCATAACATATTCTCTATAAATATACCATAGCCCTTGACGGGATTATTTACAAAAACATGAGTAACCGCTCCAACCAGCTTTCCATTTTGGATAACAGGACAGCCGCTCATTCCCTGAATTATGCCTCCGGTCCTATTCAGAAGTTTTTCATCCGTAACAGTGAAAATAAAATTTTTATTGTCAGATGTATTATATCTGCTTACATTATCTATATGAATAGTAAATTCTTCGACATTTTTCGATTTAATGTTGGATAAAATGACAGCGTTGCCAATATTAATACAATTTTTATATCCCAAGGATACATATTTTCCGTCAATTTTCCCCAAAGCACTGCCGAATACTCCGTTGTCCTCGTTGCTGTCAACAGTACCCAGAACACTGTCGTAATCTATAATGCCCTGGAGTGAACCGGGCTTACCCTTTATGCCCTTTTCTGCATACTCTATATCAGCGTCAAGTATCTCTCCCTTTTCTATCTCCATTTTTTTACCTGTGTCAACGTCATTTATAGGATGACCTAAGGCTCCGAATCTGCCTGTTTCTCCGTCATAATATGTTATTGTGCCTATACCCTGAGTGCTGTCCCTTACCCACAGCCCCAGCTTATTCATATTGTCCTCGGCGGACCTCACTGTATTTACAGTGCAGCTTTGCTCCTCATCATTTCTGATATACCTTATGTTCACCGTACTGCATCTGCTTACCACATCGGTCAATTCTTCCTTCTTATTTACTGCCGTTCCGTTTATTTGTGTGATTATATCTCCCGACCTGAGTATATTTTCACAGGGTGTGTAATATCCGCCGTCAATGCCCTTCACCCTGCCTGTGCCAAGCACAAGCACACCTTTGGAGTCAACGCATATGCCTACTGCTCTTCCCGAAGCATACACCTTCTTTTCAGGTGTAAAGTTTAGGTCTATATTTTTGAGAGTAAGACCCATAAACTTTACCTTTACATTTGCGCTGCCTGTTTCGTCACAGGAAATCAGTGACCTATCGTCAAGGTCTATATTTATATTGTCCGTTACCCTTTCATTATTGACATTTATGGTTTCAATGCTCTCAGGCATAATTTCGCCCTCAAAGGGAGAGTTTAAGTAAAGGCTGTTTTCCTCTCCCGCCGTCATATTTATGGTATTTGGTATGGCTGCATATTCAGCTGTAAAGTAAAGAAAAAGCGGGAGAGGAAGTATATATATAAATTTTTTTAATTTCATATCATCACCTCAATAATTACTTTTCCTCTCCTCAGATTTTATATTCAGTGCAATATAATCTAAAAAAGGAATTACAATATTATTGCAATACTGTAATTCCTTTACAAAAAAATTATAAGCTTTTTAAATAGTCTATCTCATCCTTATTCAGATATCTGTAGCTTCCCTTTTTGACATCTCCCAGCTTAAGGGAACCTATTGCCTGACGCTTAAGCCTTAATACAGGAGAGCCTATAGCCTCACACATTTTCCTTACCTGTCTGTTTCTGCCCTCGTGTATTTTTATTTCAAGGCAGTTTTTGCCTATTATTTCAATACAGGCAGGAGCAGTTTTTCTGCCGTCTATTACTATCCCTCTTCTGAATTTCTCCATTTCAGCGGCTTCAGGCTCCTTTTCCACATATGCAATATAGGTTTTCTCTACATTATGCTTTGGATGAGTAAGCCTGTAGGTCAGTTCGCCGTCATTTGTCATAATAAGAAGTCCAGAGGTATTATAGTCAAGTCTGCCCACAGGGTATATCCTTTCCTCAACGTCTGCGACCATGTCCATAACGGTTTTCCTGTTGAACTGATCCTTAGCCGTAGTAACACAGCCCTCAGGTTTATTGAGCATAATATATATCAAATTTTTGTTTTTTATAACAGGTTTACCGTCTACACAGACTGCAGAGCCTTCATCATCCACCTTAGCGCCCGGTGTATCTACGACAACACCGTCAACCGTAACTCTGCCCTGCTTTATTATTTCCTCAGCCCTGCGTCTTGAGGCTACCTGCGCCTCAGCAAGAAATTTCTGTAATCTTATGAGCATACCGACATTATCCAGCCTTCCATTACCTTGCCGAAGCTTTTTATAATACCAAGTCTTTCCACGTCCTCACAGGCAACTATATCCACCTCGCCGACCTTATTATCGCCTATAAATATACTTCCCTTTCCTATTACATCTCCTTCGTATACGGGAGCGGTGATCCTATCCGGCAGTTCATTCTTACAGGTGATGGAATTCTTTTCCTCCTCATCCATAAGAATCTCAATGCTGTTTTTGTATTTAAGACCCGTGGTATCTGTTTCGGCTTTATCCACATTTATAACTATATCATCACCCATTATACTATATTTTTTATAATTTTCAAAGCCAAAATTCAGAATTTCCCTTGTATCCGACCATTTTCTGGATTTACCTGCCGAACCCCAGCCGCTTGCCAGCACAACGGAAACAAGAGTTACATCTCCCCGCCTTGCGGCGCCTACAAAGCAATGGCCTGCCTTTCCCGTAAAGCCTGTCTTTATTCCCACAGCCCCCTCATAGCTGTCCAAAAGCCTGTTTTTATTTGTAATACTGTAGCTTTTTTTATTTGACTTAAAGCTTATGCTCCTTGTATTGCTTATTCTTACAAAGTCCTCATTCTTAATGGCATAGGCGCCTATAAGCGCCATATCCTCTGCGGTAGAATGGTGATTTCCCTTATCCAGACCGTTAGGCGTCTCAAACACAGTATCCTTACAGCCCAATTCCTTAGCCTTTCCGTTCATCATAGCACAAAAGCCCTCAACACTTCCGCCTATATGCTCGGCTATGGCTACTGCCGCATCATTTGAGCTCTGCATAAGAAGAGCATACATAAGCTGTTCAAGAGTCATTTCCTCGCCCTTTTGCAGATGCATCTTGACAGGCGGAGCAAGAGGCGGATTTTTGCCTACAGTTACTATATCCTTTAAATTACCATTTTCAAGGGCAATTATTGCCGTCATTATTTTGGTAGTGCTTGCCATTGCCATAGGCTTATCTTCATTCTTGCCCCACAGCACTCTTCCTGTATCTGCATCTATAAGCGCAGCGGAGATGGCATTGACTTCGGGAGTATTTTCTGCAGCTAAGCAGTTTACACTAAATATGATACAAAACAGAAAAGTTAATTTTTTTATCACAAAATCACCTCTTTCAATAGATTTTGCAATTATTACAGTAATATTCCTGAAAGCTTAATATTTCTGTAATTGATTTATAGTACACAATAGGATATAATGAAATAACAGAACAGTTATTTAAAAGCGAAAGGAGTTATTTATGAAAAATAAATTTTTATGCATATTGGCTTTGACAGGAATAATGAGTATGTCTGTTATGGCTGCACCAAAAATGGCAGTTGACAGCAATGTAATAGAAGATACTGAAATAGTTGAGCAGGCAGGTATAAAATACTTTCCTGTAAGACCTGTTGCCGAGGCGCTTGGACTCAGCATAGAATGGAAGGCGGAGGACAAATCCGTAGTTATTACAAACGGAGGACCGCTCTATGTTACCTTCAGAATAGGCGAAAATGCCTATACCTTTGCCAAGACTGCGCCTATGCCTTTCAGCGGCGCTCCTGTTATAATAGACAGCAGGACATATATACCTGTGGATATTATGAGCGATCTTTTTGCATTTGATGTTATGGAAAAGGACGATGTAATAAACATTGTTACAAAATATCAGGAAGAAATTACAGAGGTTCCTTCCGTTGAAACAACTACCGAAGTGACCTCCGGCGAGGAGACCACTGTAGAAGCCACAGCAGACGAGTCCGACAAAGGCTTTGCGGATTTAGAAGAAAATGAAAAGGCGACAGGTACGGTTACAGACGCGGATGATGAGAAAATAACCTTTGAGGATGCCGAAAGAGGTACTGTAATACTTACAAAGGGCGGTGACACAAAGGCATACGACAAGGACGGAAATGAGATCGATATCAATACAATTACTGTAGGTATGAAATTAAGCGTGGAATACGGTCCTGCTATGACAATGAGTATTCCTCCTATCAACAACCCAGTTTCCATAACAGTTACAGAATAATATCAATTTTTAAAGAGGTGCGGTTAAATCAACTGCACCTCCTTATTTTATCAGTTTTTACTTTATAGTAAATATATCAGCTTTTACACACGTCTATCCATCCGCTAAAATTCTGCGAATATTTTTCAAGCTCCTGCATAGTCATTTCAACAGCACTGTTAGAGCTTCCTGCCGCAGGAAATACGGTCGTAAAACGCTCCATGGATTTGTCAAGATATGTGGATACGTTGTCATTTATGCCAAAGGGACACACACCGCCAACACCATGTCCTATAAGCTCCTCGACCTGGTCAAAGCCAAGCATCTTAGCCTTTAAGCCAAACTGCGCCTTATATTTTTTGTTGTCTATCTTCATATCTCCTGCCGTAACAATGAGTATGGGGCCTTCATTTGTCATAAATGAAAGAGTCTTTGCTATTCTGGCAGGCTCACAGCCAAGAGCCTTTGCCGCAAGCTCTACTGTTGCAGAGGACATTTCAGGCTCTATGATCCTGTCTGCTATGCCGAATTTTTCAAGGTATGCCCTTGCCCTTTCTATAGACATAATTACACCAGCCTTACCTGACAGAAGGTCTTTTTGCCCTTCTGTATCATTACGGTATTGTCCTCCTTGAACATATCGGGAGAAATCACAGTACCTATATCCGTTATCTTTACGTCGTTTACCTTTACGCCGCCCTGCTGTACAAGACGTCTGCCCTCGCCTCTTGAGGGTATGAGCTTGCATCTTTCCATAAGCTCTATTATCTGCATACCGTCGCCGTACTCATCTGCGGGTATCTCTGTTTCAGGCACTGAGCCTGCCGCAGGTCCGCCGCCGAAAAGCGCCTTTGCAGCCTGCTCTGCCTTCTTAGCCTCTTCCTCGCCATGTACAAGATTGGTAAGCTCGTAGGCAAGTATTTCCTTAGCCCTGTTAAGCTGAGAGCCTTCCCAGCTATCCATTTCCTCTATCTGCTCAAGAGGAAGGAATGTAAGCATTCTTATACACTTAAGCACATCTGCATCGGCAACATTTCTCCAGTACTGATAGAATTCAAAAGGTGATGTCTTGTTGGGATCAAGCCATACTGCGCCCTTTTGCGTCTTACCCATCTTCTTGCCCTCAGAATTGAGCAAAAGCGTGATTGTCATAGCATAGGCATCCTTGCCCAGCTTTCTTCTTATAAGCTCAGTACCGCCAAGCATATTGCTCCACTGGTCGTCACCGCCGAACTGCATATTGCAGCCGTACTTCTGATAAAGCTCATAGAAATCGTAGCTCTGCATTATCATATAGTTGAATTCAAGAAAGCTCAGACCCTTCTCCATTCTCTGCTTGTAGCACTCTGCGGTAAGCATTCTGTTTACACTGAAGCAGGAACCGACTTCTCTCAATACATCTATATAATTAAGTCCCAAAAGCCAATCGGCATTGTTTACAAGAAGCGCCTTTCCGTCGGAAAAGTCTATAAATCTTTCCATTTGCCTTTTAAAGCACTCCGCATTGTGATTTATAGTCTCAACTGTCATCATCTGACGCATATCTGTACGGCCTGAGGGGTCACCTACCATAGCAGTACCGCCGCCTATAAGAGCAATAGGTCTGTTGCCTGCCATCTGTAATCTCTTCATAAGGCAAAGAGCCATAAAGTGACCAACATGAAGGCTGTCCGCCGTAGGGTCAAAGCCAATATAGAATGTAGCTTTTCCCGCATTTATCATTTCCTTTATCTCTTCCTCATCCGTAAGCTGAGCAAGTAGGCCTCTCGCCTTAAGCTCGTCAAAAACTGTCATTTGTTTGTCCTCCTTAGTTTTATTATTCATGAAGATATACTTTTATTTCTATTTTAAGCCACATACCCTTCATCTGCTTTGATGTTATTTTGCCAAAAATCAGCTTGCCGGCATCCATGAGCCTTGCAAATATAACATTGTCTTTTCGTGGTACATAGCCGATCTTTACACCGTCTGTATTTTTTATGACTATGGCTTCCTTGTCATAGGGATTGTCAGGCTCTCTGAAAAAATCCAGCCTGTCGCCTTCCTTCATATGAGGCTCCAGTTCATCCAAGCCTTCTATATATCCTGTGCCGGCTATATATGTATCAAAGAGAAAAATATCTCTTTCAAAGGGTTTCGGTATCGTGAGAGCGCCGCCTTTTCCATGTATAAGACCGATAACACTTCCCTTATCATATTTTACGATATCGCCCATATCTTCACCTCACAGCTTCCTTTATGGCGCTTTCATAGGCATCGACCATTTCATTGTATTGCACCGTTACCTCTTCAAGCTCCCTCTTCTTTTCTTCAATCTTTTCGGGATCGTTCAATATTTCTTTTAATGTATACGGATATTCCGATTTTATATTATCTATTGCCGCCTTAATATTATCTATTGCCTTGGCAAGCCTTTTTTTCTCCTTAAGCAGTTTCTCGGCTGCACTTTCTTCATACGGTTTTATATCCTCGCCGCCAAGCATATCGTATATGATACGAAGCGTTTCCAAAGAGCCGCTTTTATATGCATCCACAGCATTTATAAAAAGTCTCAGCTCCTCTTCACTTATGTCGGGATTCATATCCGGGTGAAGCTTTTTGACGATACTGCGGTACATCTTTTTTAACTCCCTTGCCTCCTTATCGGTGAGCAATTCGCCCTTGCTGCGCTCAATGGCATTGTTGAGCTTATTTATCTGCAAATCCAGCTTTTCTCTGTATTCTTCAAACTCGTCATCCAATATCTCTTCTATTTCGGACAATATCACTTTTTCCTGTCTGTTCTTTCTTGCCTGTATGAGCTCCAGTTTTCTTTTGAGCCGCAGCGCCTTGCATTGTGTTTCATATGCCTTGTACTCCAATGTACCCAGAACAAGCATATATCTCATTTCCAGATTCCTGCATACGTTATACAAAAGTTCGTCTCTTTCCAGCACCAGCATGGACAGTTCAGTACGGAGCTTGTCTATACTCTCCTTAAGTTCGTCGTATCCCGAAAACAAAACGATGTTATTTTTTCCCTCATCCATAAATATACCTCGTAAATAAAAAGGCATTCTCACCAAAGGACGAGAATACCCGTGTTACCACCTTAATTCACAGACAAGTTATATCTGCCTCTTTAGGCATATAAGGCTGCCCATACCACTTGCTCCGAGAGTGTAATTCACTGTGATCCTGCTGACAGCCTCCCACCGAACGGCTGACTCTCTGTGTTGTAACAAATCACGCTTATTTCTTCTCTCTTCACCGCAATTAACTATGAAGATAATAACACAGTTATAAAAAAATGTCAAGCTTGAATAATTATATGTCATAGCGCAAATAATTACATCAGGAGGTGGCATTGTGGAAAAAAAGAATAAGGCCAATGAATTTTTAGTAGGGATGACTCCAAGCTCCGACGGCGATCTGCTGCACCTGTCTGAAGGTATAACGGATATGATAGGCATATCATTCCTTGATGTAAAAGAGGATGAGGATGAAAACAGGGACTAAGGTCATACTAAGCGCCGCTGTGATCTCTGCCGCGGCGGCAGAACTGTATTCGGAAGTAAACTATATTTTTAAGCTTGTAATAGGCAGAGGTGACAAGCTTGGGCTTTCAAAATGCGCCGATCTGTCCCTTGAGGAAAAGGCCATAAAAGAGGAGGATAAATATGAGGGTGAAAATATCAGGTACTGGAAAGAGTATGCAAGACATACCCAATGCTATGTTAAAGGATATGATGAAACTGCCATATTCTGCAAGGTCTATCTTCAAAAAAAATATACTAACAGGTGGGTTTTGGTTGTTCATGGGTATGGCGGTAATGGGGATATTATGGATTATGCCTCAAAAAAGTACTATGATAAAGGATACAATGTAGTTATTCCCGACTTGAGAGGACACGGGAAAAGTCAGGGTAAATTTATAGGTATGGGCAGTCTTGACAAGAAGGATATAGAGAAGATCACGGAGCTTATTGTTAAGGGCGATAAAAATGCCGAGATAATACTCCACGGCGTATCTATGGGCGGCGCTGCCGTCATTATGGCTGCTGCAGAAAATAAAGCAGGAAATATAAAGGCTGTAATATCCGACTGCAGCTTTGACAGGGCAGACAACATTATAGCTTATCAGATAGGTCATAATTTCCATATACTGCCCTATCCCATTGTAAGCCTTTTGGACATTATATGCAGGCATAAGGCGGGCTACAGTCTTAAAAAGGCTTCGCCTGTAAAGGATGTAGCTAAAATAAATGTGCCTGTACTCTTTATACATGGGGATAAGGACAGCCTGGTGCCTATCGAAATGGTATACAGGCTTTATAAAAAAGCCCTGTGCAAGAAGGATATTTTTATATGCCGCAACGCAGGTCACGGTGTTTCCGCTCTTGTAGACAGAAGAGGCTACTGGAACAAGGTTTTTGATTTTCTGGATAAAGCAGCATAAAAGCCTGCAATGTACCTAACACACCATATTCCCTAAAAAAAGCATATCCGTTAATTTGCGGCAAAGCAAAAAAGCGTTCCGTTGAAAAACAGAACGCTTTTTTGCTTTATTTCATATTTCTTTGTACATGTTTTGCAAATCCCATAAAGGTATAGTCCTTGTCCTCTACGTTCTCATTTACCTTGTTGAAAAAACAGCTTGGTATCTCGTTATCCTTAAGGCATTTCTGAATACACAGATCACAGCCCTTGTCATGATTGGCAGGGTTTAAGGGACACTTTATGTCTGTGCAGCTGCAAAAGCTCATTATCTGCTCATCTCCTCCTGAGGACCCTCAGCAGTATGAGATTTGATAACGCTCTGTATCTCTTCAAGAGATGCGGCAGGCATATCGCCGTTTGTAGTACACTTAACAGCTGACATAGCGTTGCCGTATCTTACAGCCTCCATAGGATCGTCAGTTGTAAGAAGAGCATAGAGAGCGCCTGCAACATAAGCGTCACCTGAGCCTATTCTGTCTATTACCTCTATGTTCTCATAAGCAGGCTCCTCATAGAAATTGCCGTTATAGTAAAGCTTGGAGCCGAAGTTATGCCTTGTGGGGCTTACTACTTCTCTCTTGGTAGTAGCTACTACCTTACAGCCGTATTCGTCTGCATAGCTCTTCATTATTTCCTCAAGAGTACCTGTCTTCTGCATCATTCTCCTTGAGGTCTCCTCTGATACAAAGAGTATATCTACATATGGAAGTACCTGGAGTATAGCTGCCTTAGCCTCTTCCTCACTCCAGAGCTTTGCTCTGTAATTTACGTCAAAGCTGACTGCTGCTCCCGCCTCTTTGAACTTCTTTACAGTATCGATAACTATATCCCTAAGATTTTCATTAAGAGCCATAGTGATGCCGCTTACATGGAAAAGTCTTGTATTAGTGAAAACCTTAGGATTGATCTCGTCTGCGCTCATATTACATATAGAAGAATTGGCTCTGTCGTATACTACAGATGACTTTCTGGGATATGCGCCTGCCTCATAGTAGTAAATGCCAAGTCTTGCATTCTTGGAAGTATCGTAGATAATGTAGTCGTCTGATACATTGCCGTATCTTATCTTGTACTTTGCAAATCTTCCCACCTTGTTGTCGGGAAGTCTTGTAATAATGGCAGTCCTTACGCCTAAGAAGGCTGCGCCTGACGCTACGTTAAGCTCAGAACCGCCTGCCTGCTTTTCAAAGCTTTCACTTCTTGAAATTTTTTCCTTGTTGCCCGGTGAAAGTCTTAACATGACCTCGCCGAAGCCTACCATATCAAATTTCTTTTCCTTCATTGGTACGATGCTCATAAAAATACCTCCTTAATTCATCGGATAACCGACTTTTTTCTTTACCTTGTTCAGGGTTTTATTTGCCAGGTAAGACGCCTTTTCCGCGCCTTCCTTAGTTACTTTGTCAATATAAGCCTTATCAGAGGAATATTCCTTAAATTTCTCCTGTATAGGTCTTATATGCTCTACTACAGCCTCGCCTACGCTCTTCTTGAACTCACCGTAGCCGCAGCCCTTAAAGTCATTTACCGCTTGTTCCGGTGTCTTGTCCGTTACGGAGCAGTATATGTTCAGAAGATTGCTGATGCCGGGCTTATCCTCGCCGTATCTTATCTCTGTATCTGAGTCTGTAACGGCTCTCTTTATCTTGTTGGCTATGACGTTGGGTTCGTCCAGCATATATATTACATTGTTAAGGTTATCGCTTTCGGACTTGCTCATTTTTCTTTCGGGATTTTGAAGACCCATTATCCTTGCGCCTACCTTGGGTATATAGGGATCGGGTATCTTGAATACATTGCCGTAAATACTGTTGAAACGTCCCGCTATGTCCCTGCATATCTCAAGGTGCTGTTTCTGGTCTGCGCCTACGGGAACAAGGTCGCTCTGATAGAGCAGTATATCACCTGCCATAAGAACGGGATATGTGTAAAGTCCCGCATTTATGTTGTCTGAATGCTTTGCCGCCTTATCCTTGAACTGCGTCATTCTGTTAAGCTCGCCCATATAGGTAAAGCAGCTTAATATCCACGCTATCTCGGCATGGGCTTTTACATCTGACTGTACATATATAATATGCTTTTCGGGATCAAGACCTATTGACAAAAACAGAGCTATAAGATTTCTTGTTCTCTTTTTAAGCTCGGCAGGGTCCTGTCTTACTGTAAGGGCGTGCATATTAGCCACGGCAAATAAGCAGTCATAGTCGTCCTGCAGACTTTTCCAGTTCTTAAGCGCGCCCAGATAGTTGCCGAGAGAGGGTACTCCCGACGGCTGCATGGCGCTGTATATTATTTTTCTTCTATCATCACTCATAATTCTTTACTCTCCATATCACTGCAATGTAGCTAACATCACAGCTTTTATAGTATGCATTCTGTTTTCAGCCTCGTCAAATACTACAGACTGAGCGCTTTCAAATACCTCATCTGTTACCTCCATATCGGTAATGCCGAATTTCTCGCCCATTTCCTTGCCAATGGAGGTCTTAAGGTCGTGGAAGGCGGGGAGACAGTGCATAAAGATAGCCTTTTCTCCTGCTTTTGCCATAATCTCCTTTGTTACCTTGTAGGGAGATAATTCCTTTATTCTCTCTGTCCACACTTCGTCAGGCTCGCCCATGGATACCCATACATCGGTATAAATTACATCGGCGCCCTTTACTGCCTCAACTGTGTTTTCGGTAAGAGTTATAGAGCCGCTTGTTTCCTCTGCAAGCCTCTGGCATATATCCACAAGCTCTGCATTGGGGAAGTACTTCTTAGGCGCACAGGCCGTAAAGTGCATACCCATCTTAGCGGCAGCGACCATAAGTGAGTTGCCCATATTGTAACGGGCATCGCCCATATACACAAGCTTAATGCCCTGTATCCTGCCTAAATGCTCCCTTATTGTAAGAAGGTCTGCAAGTATCTGTGTGGGATGAAATTCGTTTGTAAGTCCGTTCCATACAGGAACACCTGCGTACTTTGCAAGCTCTTCAACTATATCCTGTCCGAAGCCTCTGTATTCGATACCGTCATACATCCTGCCAAGTACTCTTGCAGTATCGGCAATGCTTTCTTTCTTGCCTATCTGCGAACCTGACGGATCAAGGTATGTAGAACCCATACCCAAGTCATTGGCAGCCACTTCAAAGGCACATCTTGTTCTTGTGCTTGTCTTTTCAAATATAAGAGCTACGTTTTTGCCCTTAAGCACATCTACAGTCTCGCCTCTTTTCTTCTTATCCTTAAGGTCTGCCGCAAGGTCCAGAAGATAACCTATCTCCTCCGGTGAATAGTCCAACAGCTTAAGGAAGTTTCTGCCTTTTAAATTTATCATCATATGATTTATCCTCCGATTAACTTGATTGTATATATAATTATACACTATTTTTTTACAGTTGTAAACAGTTGGTTTTACGACCTTATAAGGCTTTTTGCCTGTTAAATGAGTTAAAAATAGGTTGTCGTATAAAATTTTTGTTTATCTTATTAAATAATAAGATAAATATGCTTTTTGCTTTAAAAAGCATAAGAAATTTTATTTACTTTTT
>CANQBJ010000037.1 GCA_947589665.1 uncultured Clostridia bacterium | reverse complement strand
GTCTTTTGCGAAAAAACCCAGTGCGTCTTTCAGTATGTCATTTGCTCTTTTCAATTCCGCATTTTCTTTTTCAAGTTCAATATTTCGCCTTCGCAGTTCATCATCGCTCAGCTCTGATTTTTTTATATCAATTCCTGCTTTTCTGTCCTTTCTCCAGTCCGCTAATGTGTAGTATGGTATGCCTAATTGTGCCGCCGCCTTCTTTATACCTATTTCGTCTGATAGCTTTAAGGCTTCCGTCTTGAATTCTATGCTGTACTTCATTTTCCCTTTTCCTTTCTTATTTTTATTTCTATTCTATCAGATTTTTGGGCTTTTTGCGACTGCACTTTTAGTATATCACTCCATACATTTGCGTTGGGCTGTCGATAGGGTCGCCTTACTAGCATAAACAAAAATTTATCCATTACCACCGCCTTGCGGTAAGCGACCTCCCCTAGCGTAGCGTCGGAGGGGAGGGGGACCATGCGCAGCATGGTGGAAGGGTCGAGTTACTAATATAAACAAAAATTTACTACATCAGCCCCTTTTAATTGTTTAAATATTTTAAATAATATATTGCAATTATGACATATTTTATGTTATAATATTCTGCAAAGTATGATGAGGGAGTTTTTTTATGAACAGAAAGGCTTTCAGGACTCTGGAATTTAGCAAGATCATTCAGATGCTTATAAGCTGCGCCGCATCCGATATGGGCAAGGCAGCTGCTGAGGGTCTGGAGCCGTCTGCCGATATTGAAGAGATCAGGCGCAGCCAGAAGGAGACCTCAGAGGCTCTTTCCATGATCATTAAAAAGGGATCATTGGGTCTCGGCGGTCTCAGAGATATAAAGCCCTATATAAAGAGAGTAGATGTCAGCGGAAGTCTTAATATAGAAGAGCTTATGCACATAGGCGATTTTCTCAGAGTGTCAAGAAGAGCAAAGGACTATGGTCAAAGCGAAGGTAAAAATGACAGCTTTCCTCTTCTGGAGCCTCAGTTCGGCGCTATTGAGCCTGTTGCTTCACTGGAAAGAGAGATTGAAAGATGTATACTTTCCCCTACGGAAATTGCCGATGATGCAAGCCATACTCTAAGGGAGATAAGAAGAAATATAAAGCTTTCAAATGACAGAATAAAAGAACAGCTTAACTCCATTATACACTCCAACACCTATAAAAATATGCTCCAGGAGGCTGTTATCACCATAAGGAATGACAGATACTGCGTTCCCGTAAAGCAGGAGTATAAAAACGCTTTTTCCGGAATGATACACGATCAGTCTGCTACAGGCGCAACAGTATTTATAGAGCCTTCGGGTGTTGTTCAGCTAAACAACAAAATAAAGGAGCTTTACGCCAAGGAAAAGGCTGAGATAGAGAGAATACTGGCTCTTATATCCGCTAAGGTCTATGAAAACAGAGACGCTTTGCTGACTAACTGCGATATACTTTCTCACATAGATTTCGTATTTGCAAAGGGCGAGCTTTCCCTTAAGATGAAAGGCACCGAACCTCAGTTCAACAACAGGGGCTACGTTGATATCAAAAAAGCAAGACATCCTCTTTTGGACAGCAAAAGCGTTGTGCCTACGGATATATATATAGGAAAGAAATTTAACACTTTGCTTATAACAGGCCCCAACACAGGCGGCAAAACTGTCAGTCTTAAAACACTGGGACTTTTTACACTTATGGGACAGGCGGGACTTCATATCCCTGCCTTTGACAACTCACAGCTTGCGGTCTTTGAAGAGGTATTTGCGGATATAGGCGATGAACAGAGTATAGAGCAGAGCTTAAGTACCTTTTCATCACATATGACCAATATAGTCAATATACTGAACAATGTCACGGACAATTCCCTTGTGCTGCTGGATGAGCTTGGCGCAGGCACAGACCCTACAGAGGGCGCCGCTCTTGCCATAGCTGTTATCAAGTATCTGCATAGCCTTGGCGTAAGGACTGCCGTTACCACCCATTACAGCGAGTTGAAGGTATTTGCTCTTTCAACAGAGGGAGTTGAAAATGCTTCCTGCGAGTTTGATGTAGAGACTTTGAGACCTACCTATCGTCTGCTTATAGGTATTCCGGGCAAAAGCAATGCCTTTGCCATTTCCAAAAGGCTGGGACTTCCGGACTATATCATAGACGAGGCAAAAAATGTATTGAGCCGTGAGGATGTCAGGTTTGAGGATGTTATCACAGACCTTGAAATAAGCCGCAAAGCCCTTATAACAGAGCAGGAAAAGGCTGAGGAATACAGGAAAGAGGCTCAGCGCCTTAAGGAAGAGGTACAGTCTCAGAGGAACAGACTGAACGAACAGAGAGACAAGATAATAAGGTCTGCCAACGAAAAGGCAAGAAGGCTTGTAAGCGATGCAAAGGACGAGGCAGACTCTATAATAAAGGAAATAAGAAAAATGCAGAGGGAGGGCGCAGACCTCTCCAATATTGACAGCAAGAGAAACGAGCTTAAGGATAAGCTCGGCAAGCTTGAGGAAAGACTGTCAAAGAACGATAAGCCTAAATATACTGTACCGCAAAAGCTTGCCATAGGCGATAAGGTAAGGGTACATTCCCTTAATCAAAGCGGCATAGTTATGAATTTGCCGGATAACAACGGCGATGTAATGATAAGAGCAGGTATCATGAAGATAAGAGTAAATATAAAGGACTTATCTCTTGATACAAGCGAGGAACAGGCATATATGCCTAAAAAATATGCTTCCGGCATAGGCAGAAGCAAATCAGGCAGCGTATCTGCCGAGCTGGACCTCAGAGGTCTTATGGCTGATGAGGCTATCGACAGACTGGATAAATACCTGGACGATGTATTTTTGGCAGGCATTTCTCCCGTAACTATTATTCACGGAAAGGGTACCGGAGCTTTAAGAAAAGCTGTACACAGCTATTTGAAAAAGAATCCGAGAGTAAAGGAATATCGGCTTGGTCAATACGGAGAAGGAGAATCCGGTGTTACCATAGTCGAAACAAAGTAATGGAGGTCTTATAATGGATACGGATAAGATTAAAATTCTGATCGTAGATGACGATGTGCATATTGCCGAACTTATATCCCTTCATATGGAAAAGCAGGGCTATGAAACTATGGAAATATATACGGGCAACGAGGCGATAGACGCTTTCAAGCAGTTTGCTCCCCATATGGTGCTGCTGGATATTATGCTGCCCGGTAAGGATGGCTATCAGCTTTGCAGGGAAATAAGGCAGATATCAAATGTACCTATTATTATGCTTACGGCTAAGGGCGAGGTATTCGACAAGGTATTGGGACTTGAAATGGGAGCCGATGACTATATTGTCAAGCCCTTTGACTCAAAGGAGCTTGTGGCAAGGGTAAAGGCTGTGCTCAGAAGATATGACAACAAGACGGAGCCTGATATCAAGAAAATAGTCTATCCCAATCTTTCCATAAATCAGAACACATACCTGGTGACCTATCACAATAGGGAAATGTCACTTCCGCCTAAGGAATTTGAGCTTCTGAGCTTTCTTGCTTCCCACCCCAATCAGGTGTTTACAAGAGAGACCCTTCTGGACAAGATATGGGGCTATGAATTTGTAGGCGATACCAGAACGGTAGATGTCCATATAAAGAGAATAAGGGAAAAGATGAAGGAAGACGACGTATGGAGCATCAAAACTATATGGGGCGTAGGCTATAAGTTTGATGTCAAAAATTCCTGAAAAACCATAAATAGGGCAAAATATGAAAAAAGTACTTGATATTTGTATTTTGATGTGTTATTATTATATAGATTGAGATTTAAGGAGGTTCGGATATGAGTGTTCCATTTATAATTTTATGCGTTCTGATCGCTATATGCAGTATTGCTCTTGTTACTCTTATTCTTTTACAGAAAAAGCAGGCTGCAGGTTTTACAAGCTCTATGGGTCTTGGCTCAACAAGCCAGAATTCTTCATACTGGAACAGAAATAAAAGAAATTCATACGAGGGTAAGCTTGAGTTATATACCAAGATAGTTGCCGTTATATATGCAGTTCTTATCCTTGTAAGCAACTTTGTAAAATAATCGATCTAGGCTGTCGTTTTTGCGGCAGCCTATTTTAGTATAACATTTTTACGGTGTGTAAAAATAGTCCTGAGGTGAATTATATGGAGAATGAATTATATGCCAAGAGAAAGGAAAAAATACTTTCTTTTGTTAAGGATAAGGAATATAAGCCTATGAGGGCTAAGCACATAGCAGAATTTATGCAGGTGCCTGCCGAGGACAGGGATATGTTTTATTATATGATAGACGAGCTTGCCAGGGACGGGGATATCGTTATAACACAAAAGGGCAAAATAACCGATCCTGCAAGGGACAACCTGTATAAGGGTATTTTCAAGGGCAATCCCAGAGGCTTTGGCTTTGTGGCTGCAGAGGGCTTTAATGAAGAGATATTCATACCTGCCTCTGCGGTAAAGGACGCCATACACAGGGATAAGGTGCTTTTTAGGATACTCAATAAAGATGGAAAAAGCTATGAGGGAGAAATAGTAAAGGTACTTGAAAGAGGCTTGAAGCATATCGTAGGCACCTATGAACAGGTGAAGAACTACGGATTTGTAGTGCCTGATGAAAAGAAGATAGCAAACGACATATATATACCTGCAGGAAACGGCAAGGGCGCAGTTACAGGTCATAAGGTGCTTGTGAAGATAACCAGACCCGCTGAGGGCAACAGCAATCCCGAAGGCGTAGTGACGGAAATAATAGGACATATCAACGATCCCGGCACAGATATTCTTTCCATAATATATCAGTATGATCTGCCTCTTGACTTTTCCGATGAGGTATACAGGGAAACCGAGAAAATTCCCGATACTATAGAGAACGAGGATATTTCGGACAGGGAGGACCTTAGAAATACGCTTATGGTAACTATAGACGGCGAGGATGCCAAGGACCTGGACGATGCCGTTTCGGTAGAAAGGCTTGAGAACGGAAACTACAGGCTGGGAGTTTATATTGCCGATGTTTCCCACTATGTAAGGGAAGGGTCTGCCCTTGACAGAGAGGCATACAGGAGAGGAACAAGCGTATATCTTACAGACAGGGTGATACCTATGCTGCCTCACAGACTTTCAAACGGCATATGCTCTCTTAATGAAGGCGTTGACAGGCTCTCTCTTTGCTGCATAATGGAAATAGACAATAAAGGCGAGGTCATATCCCACGATATCAAAAAAGCCGTTATAAACGTAAACAGGCGTATGAGCTATAATGTAGTATACGATATACTGACAAATAAGGACTCCGTATATATCAAGGAATACAGAGAGCTTGTGCCTATGTTCAGGGAAATGAAGGAGCTCAGGGATATACTCAGGGCAAAGAGAGATAAAAGAGGCGCAATAGAGTTTAACAGCCAAGAGGCTGAAATAATATTGGACGAAGATGGAAAGCCCTTGGATATAGTGAAAAGGGAAAGAAATACGGCAACAAGCATTATAGAGGAATTTATGCTTGCCGCAAATGAAACTGTGGCAGAGCATTTTTACTGGTTGGATATACCCTTTGTATACAGAATACACGAGGAGCCCGATGAAGAAAAATTTGAAAAGCTGCAGCAGTTCATAGCCGCCTTCGGCTATGTCATAAAGGGCAATTCAAAGCATCCCAAGAGCTATCAGCAGCTTTTGGAAAAGGCAGAGAACACTGCCGAGGAAATGCTTATAAACAAAATGACGCTGAGAAGTATGAAGCAGGCTAAATATACGGATAAAAACGATAAGCATTTCGGACTTGCGGCGCAGTATTACTGCCATTTCACTTCTCCTATAAGAAGATATCCTGATCTGCAGATACACAGGATAATAAGTGAATATCTGGATGGCAGACTTACTGAAAAGAGGATAAGCCATTACAATAAGATGCTTGCAGAGGTATCAAGACTTTGTTCGGAAAATGAAAGACGTGCCGAAGAGGCAGAGAGAGCGGCAGACAAGTACAAGATCGCCGAATATATGCAGAGCAGAGTAGGGCAGGAATTTGAGGGCATTATTTCAGGTGTTACATCCTGGGGTATTTATGTTGAACTGCCAAATACCGTTGAGGGTATGGTATCGGTAAAGGATATTGCTGACGACTATTACGAGTTTGACGAGGAGAGAATGAGATATATAGGTATAAATTCTCATAAGACATATACTATAGGAGATAAGGTAAAGGTACTGCTCACAAGGGTAAGCCTTGAGGCAGTGACCATTGATTTTAAGTTTGTGGAATAAATGCTCCGAGCATAAATTTGTAAATTAAAGGTTGCAAATAATAAAAAAGGGTGCTACAATCAAACAAAAAAGGAGGGAATAAATTGTTAGCCGTAATACATTCATGTGGACTTTTCGGAATAGATGGATATATAGTTGAGGTTGAGGTCGACGTATGCAACGGCTTGCCCTCCTTTGAAATAGTAGGCTTGCCCGACAATGCTGTAAAGGAATCCAAGGAAAGGGTAAGGACAGCCATAAAAAATTCGGGGCTGGAATTTCCCGTTAAAAGGATAACGGTGAATTTAGCGCCTGCCAATACCAAAAAGGAAGGACCTGCCTACGATCTGCCTATGGCAGCAGGTATGCTTGTGTGTACAAAGGCAGTGAGACCGAATGCCTTTGAGGGAGCCGTTGTGATAGGCGAGCTTTCCCTTGACGGTAGCATAAGAGGTGTAGACGGTGTGCTGCCTATGATATATACAGCTGCGGAAAAGGGCTTTAAAAGATGCTATGTGCCTGTTGCAAACGGCGAAGAGGCGGCTCTTGTAGAGGGCATAGAGGTCGTGGCGGTTTCCGATATAAATGAGCTTGTGAAAACAGCAAATAATGAAATTGAGCCTTCCTTTGTAAATACAGACATAAATAAGCTGTTTGAAGAAAAGGAGGACTCTGTAAACGACTTTGCCGATGTAAAGGGTCAGGAAAATGTAAAGAGGGCCCTTGAAATAGCGGCGGCAGGTATGCATAATGTACTTATGATAGGACCTCCCGGTTCGGGCAAGACCATGATGGCAAAGAGAATACCTACGATACTTCCCGAACTGTCCTTTGATGAAAGCATTGAGATAACTAAGATATATTCCGTATCGGGGCTTATAAGGAACAGAAGCGCCCTTATTACCAAAAGACCTTTCCGTTCGCCTCATCATACCATATCAGGCTCTGCCATGGTAGGCGGAGGCAGAGTGCCAAAGCCCGGAGAGGTAAGCCTTGCCCATAACGGAGTGCTTTTTCTGGACGAGCTGCCGGAGTTTCACAGAGATGTGCTTGAGGAGCTGAGACAGCCCTTAGAGGACGGAGAAGTCCATATTTCAAGAGTAAACGGTTCTATGACCTATCCCGCAAGCCTTATGATGGTGGCAAGTATGAATCCGTGTCCCTGCGGATATTACGGATATTCAGACAAGTGTACCTGTACTCCTAACAAAATAAACAGGTATATGGGTAAGATAAGCGGTCCTCTTCTGGACAGAATAGATATACAGGTAGAGGCAGGACCTGTCAACTATAAAGCCCTTGACAGTACGGGCAGTGAGGAAAGGTCTGCCGATATAAGGCAGAGAGTGATCGCCGCCCATAAAATACAGCAGAAGAGATATAAGGATGAAAACATATATTTCAATTCACAGCTTTCTGCATCTCAGATAGAGAAGTACTGTGTATTGGGAAATATGGAGAGGACAATACTCAAAAATGCCTTTGACACTCTTAACTTCAGCGCAAGGGCATATCATAAGCTGCTTAAAATAGCAAGGACCATAGCTGACCTTGACGGCAGCGAAAATATAAATGTAAGCCATATAAGCGAGGCTATACAGCTGAGAAATCTTGACAGGAAGCTTTTGCACTAAAAAGAGGATAATATGTACACCGAAAAGAATTACATAATGTGGCTGAATTCACTTTTGGCTATAAAATCAGAAAACAGGATCGCTCTTATGGAATACTTTGGCTCCTGTGAAGGACTGTGGAATGCAGACCGCTATGACATAGCCGCTGCCAAGATACTGGCAAAGGAAGAACTGGAGCTTCTTATAAGGAGCCGCTACAGATACGATATGGATAAGGAGCTTGAAAGACTTTATCACAGCGAGGCAGATTTTTACATACGGGGAGAATCGGGATATCCGCTGCCCTTTACAATGATGGAGGATATGCCCTTAGGCGTTTATATAATAGGAAATTATCCCGACAATGCGTCGCCCTTTGTGAGCATAGTAGGCTCCAGGAGGGTAACGGACTACGGCGCCTCCGTATGCAATGCCATGGCAAGGGAGCTTGCCGAAAGCGGCATAGTTGTAGTAAGCGGTATGGCTATGGGTACTGATGCCATTGCCCATAAGAGCTGTATAGAGGGCGGAGGCAAAACCATTGCCGTTCTGGGTTCAGGCGCCGATGTATGCTATCCCGTAAGTAATACAAATCTCTATAACGAAATAAAATATAATGGCTGTATAATAAGCGAATATTCTCTTGGCGAAAGACCTGCGGCTGCTAATTTCCCGTACAGGAACAGGCTTATAGCCGCTCTTGGCTCCGTCACTGTAGTCGTAGAGGCGGCAGAGGCAAGCGGCTCTCTTATAACTGCAAACAAGGCGCTTGACTACGGCCGTTCGGTAATGGCAGTGCCGGGAAATATCACAAGCAGGTTCAGTACAGGCTGCAACAGACTTATTGCAAACGGCTGCAGAATGTATACCTGCGTACAGGATATTCTGGAGGAGCTGGGTATCAGAATTGATAAAAATTCATTAAAAAAATTGGAAAAAGATATTTCACCTCTTGCGCCAAACGAAAAAATAGTATATGATTGTATAGATTATGAACCTATAACCGCCGATGAGCTTACGGCAAAAACAGGCATGGAGGTAAAGGAGCTTTCGGTCATTCTTACATTGCTGGAGCTTAAGGGCTGCATAAGACGGCTTTCGGGTCAGAAATTTGTACGCAGCTTATAGGTATAACAAATTGGAGGGTAATAGTAATGAGCAGTAAAAAATATCTTGTCATAGTAGAGTCACCTGCTAAGGCAAAGACATTAAAGAAATTTTTAGGAGCCAACTATAAAATTGAGGCGTCCGTAGGTCATGTAAGAGATCTGCCCAAAAGTGAACTGGGCATTAATATAGAAAACGACTTTGAGCCTAAATATATAACAATAAGGGGAAAGGGCGAGCTTCTTGCAAAGCTGCGCAAGGAGGTAAAGACGGCGGACAAGGTATACCTTGCAACTGACCCCGACCGTGAGGGAGAGGCAATAAGCTGGCATCTTGTATATGCTCTTAAGCCGGACCCCGCTAAGACATACAGGATCACATTTAACGAGATAACAAAAAATGCCGTAAAGCGTTCCATAAAAGAGGCAAGAGAAATAGATATGGACCTTGTGGACGCGCAGCAGGCAAGGAGGGCCCTTGACAGAATAGTGGGATATAAGATAAGTCCTCTCCTTTGGAAGAAGGTCAAAAAGGGCTTAAGCGCAGGACGAGTACAGTCTGTTGCCTTAAGGCTCATATGCGACAGGGACAAGGAGATAGCCGACTTTATACCAAGCGAATACTGGAGCGTAGATGCTGAGCTTAAAACTGCAAAGGGCAGGAAATTCACGGCTAAGTTCTATGGCGATAACAAGGGCAAAATAGAGCTTAAGAGCGGCGAAGATGCCGAAAGAATAACATCTGCCTGTAAGAAAGCGGGATTTAGTGTAAAGTCTATAAAAAAGGGCAACCGTTCAAAAAATCCGCCCGCTCCGTTTACCACAAGCACAATGCAGCAGGAAGCGTCAAAGCTTTTGGGCTTTGCCTCACAAAAGACTATGAGGATAGCTCAGCAGCTTTACGAGGGTATTGATATAAAGGGCGAAGGTACTGTAGGTCTTGTATCATATATCAGGACAGACTCTGTAAGAATAGCGGACGAGGCTTATGAAGAGGCAAAGAGCTTTATTACAGATAACTATGGCGAAAACTATGTAAAGGATAAAAAGCAGTATAAGACAGACAGCAGAGCCCAGGACGCTCACGAGGCTATAAGACCGACCTCTGCTCTGAGGACTCCCGATAAGATAAAGGAAAGTCTGAGCAAAGACCAGTACAGACTCTACAAGCTTATATGGGAAAGATTTATAGCAAGTCAGATGCCCCCTGCAATATACACAACATTAGGCGCTGATATTGCATCCGATAAATATATTTTCAGAACCTCAGGCTCCATACTTGTATTTGACGGATATCTTTCCGTATACAGGAAGAACGAGGAAAAGAGCGAGGAGGGTGCAATGCCTGAGATCACAGAGGGTGAGAGCCTTGAATATACGGACATAAAGGCGGACCAGCACTTTACACAGCCTCCTGCAAGATATACAGAGGCAATGCTTATAAAGACCCTTGAGGACATAGGTGTGGGACGTCCCTCTACCTATGCGCCTACAATAACCACAATACAGCAGAGGAACTATGTGACAAAGGAACAGAAGGTGTTCTATGCCACAGAGCTTGGCGAGATAGTAAACGATATTGTCAAAAACAACTTTGGCGACGTTATAAATACTGAGTTTACAGCCGATATGGAATCTGCTCTGGACAGAGTAGAGGAGGGCAAAATGGAGTGGAAGGAAATATTAAGAAACTTCTATCCCGTATTTGCCAAGCTTCTTAAAGAGGCAGAGGACAAGGTAAAGAATGTTGAAATAAAGGATGAGGAAACAGACGTAGTCTGCGAGGAATGTGGCAGGAAGATGGTCATTAAATACGGCAGATACGGTAAGTTCCTTGCCTGCCCTGGCTTTCCCGAATGCAGAAACACAAAGCCTCTTTTTGAGGACGCAGGTGTAAAATGTCCTCTTTGCGGCGGAAAGGTATATATAAAGAAAACCAAAAAGGGCAGAAGATATTACGGCTGTGAAAACAACCCCGAATGCTCTCTTATGCTCTGGAACAAGCCTACGGGAGAAAAATGTCCCGTATGCGGCGCACCTCTTGTAGAAAAAGGCGGCAAAAAGGCTGTAGTCGTATGCAGCAATACGGAGTGCAATTACAAAAAGGAAAACGAAAAAGTGCAATAGGGGTTTGAAATGAAGGATTACAGCGACAGGATAGACAGGCTTATAAGCATAGCTCTTACAAGTGATGATTTTTACGTCAGCTTTCTTTCCGAAATGGAAAGAGAGCTTGGCTCCCATATATCCCTGACTGACTGGAACGGCGAATTTCTTTACGGCAACGCAAGATATGAAAACTGTATATCCTTGGGGCATCTTGGCTCTATGTATATGAGCGACAAGGCTGTCAATGAAAACTACAGATATATACGCGCCGCTGCTGTCATGATCTATTTTAAAATGGATATACAAAGGCTTGACAGATATTCCCATATGTGGAATGATATTATAAATAATGCCCTTAAAAGTCTTACAGAGGGAGAATACAAGGGAGTAAGGGCGGCTCTTCTTTCCATTAAGGAGGAGCCGACCATAAATATAAGCAAAGTATCCTGTGAAACGGGAGTAACACGCTCCGTTATAGTAAACGGCCTTCATAAGCTGGAGTGTACGGGACTTATACAGCTGCGCTCAGGCGGTATGAAGGGTACTTATGTAAAGGTGCTGAGCCGTGAGCTTATAGATACACTGAGAAAGGGATAAATATGGGGAAAATAAAGCTTTACAGAAGAAGATACATACCCGATGAGCTTGTTTATCTTAAGGATGATGAGATAATAAGCTATGATGAAAACAGGATAGTTACAAAATGGAAGACGATTAAGCCGAGAACAGACTTTACACACGGATATTCCTGCTATTTTATAAAAGAGGGCTTTAAGATAAGCAAATTTATAGACAAAGAGGGAAAGCACCTGTACTGGTACTGTGATATCATAGATGTGCAGACAGAGGGAGATACCTATATTTTCAACGATCTGCTCATTGATGTCATAGTTTATGAAAACGGCTTTGTAAAGGTTGCAGACCTTGACGAGATAGCCGCCGCCCTGAGAGAAGATATACTGGATAAGGAAATGACGGCAAGGGCAATGGAAAGAGCGGATAAGCTCCTAAGAATAATATATGGCAATGATTTTGACAAATATACAAGATACATAAACGAGGTTTTATAAATGCCAGGCAAGAGTGATAATTTAAACAGCGGACACAGAGCCAGAGTAAGACAAAGATTTATACAGGAGGGCAACCTTGACAGCTTCAAGGAGTATGAGGTACTGGAGCTTATGCTGTTTTATGCCTATCCTATGAGAGATACGAAGGCAATAGCCAAAAGACTTCTGGAGAAATATCATTCCCTGCATAATCTGCTCAATGCAAGACCTGAGGACCTTATGAATAACGGTGGTCTTACGGAAAATGTAGCCGTGTACCTGTCTATGATGCCATATATAGCAAGAAGATATCTGTCCAGCTTTTATTCAAAGGGTATAGTGCTGCGCAGTCATTCCACAGCCATAAGCTATCTGAATGCTCTTTTGCAGGGACAAAACTACGAATCGGTGTATCTGCTGTCCCTGGATATAAATAAAAGGCTTATAGCAGCGGACAGAATAAGCAGCGGTTCCGAGGATTCAATTAATTTTACGGTTGAGGTCGTACTGGAAAGAGCGCTGCTGCACAAGGCTAAGTTTACTATACTGGCGCATAATCATCCCAGCGGAAATAACGAGCCTTCGGAGGCGGATAATAAGGCGACTGAGGAGCTTCGTGTAAAATTTGAAAGCCTTGGTATAAAAATGATCGACCATATCATTATATGCGGTGATAAGAACTTCAGCTATGCAAGAAACAGGCGCAAAGGATTTAGGGAAAGATATTATTAAAGGAGGATATTTATGAAAAGATTATACAGATGTTCAGACAACAGGATATTAGGCGGTGTATGCGGCGGCATAGGCAGATATTTTGGAATTGATCCTACTATAATAAGGCTTATAGTGGTACTGCTGTCATTGGGTTCCTTTGGAACGGGAATTCTTATATATATTATATTTTGTTGTATAATACCCTTGGACAAAGTGTGATAAAAATAGCAATACAATACAAGGAGGAAACTCAAAATGGAAAAGTCAATGGAAAAAATCGTTGCTCTTGCAAAGGCAAGAGGCTTTGTATATCCCGGTTCTGAGATATATGGCGGCCTTGCCAACTCATGGGATTACGGTCCCTTAGGCGTTGAGCTCAAGAACAATGTAAAAAAAGCATGGTGGAAGAAATTCATACAGGAAAGCCCCTATAACGTAGGTGTGGACTGCGCCATACTTATGAACCCCGAGGTATGGGTTGCATCAGGTCATGTAGGCGGCTTTAACGATCCCCTTATGGACTGTAAGGAATGCCACGAGCGTTTCAGGGCAGACAATATAATAGAGGACTACAACAAGGCAAAGGGCATTGAGGGCAATGCAGACGGCTGGACAAATGAAGAAATGATGAAATATATCAAGGACAACAATATTCCGTGTCCAAGCTGCGGCGCTCACAATTTTACCGATATAAGACAGTTCAACCTTATGTTCAAGACCCATGCAGGCGTTACAGAGGAGGCTAAGAATGTAGTATATATGCGTCCCGAAACTGCACAGGGCATATTTGTAAACTTCAAGAACGTACAGAGGACTACAAGAAAGAAGATACCCTTCGGCATAGGTCAGATAGGCAAATCCTTCAGAAACGAAATAACTCCGGGCAACTTCATATTCAGAACAAGAGAATTTGAACAGATGGAGCTTGAATTTTTCTGTAAGCCCGGCACTGAGCTTGAATGGTTTGCATATTGGAAGACTTTCTGTACAAACTGGCTCTTATCTCTTAACATTGACAAGAATAACATAGTGTTGCGCGATCACGAACAGGCTGAGCTTGCCCATTACAGCAATGCCACTACGGATATAGAGTATATGTTCCCCTTTGGCAAGGGCGAGCTGTGGGGCATTGCCTCCAGAACGGATTTTGACCTTAAGGCTCATTCAGAGCATTCAGGCGAGGCTATGGATTACTTTGATCCTACTACAAATGAAAAGTATGTACCATATTGCATAGAGCCTTCTCTCGGCGCAGACAGAGTTACCCTTGCTTTTCTTTGCGAGGCATACGACGAGGAGGAGCTTGAAGGCGGAGATGTGAGAACGGTTATGCATTTTCATCCTGCTCTTGCGCCCTACAAGGCTGCGATACTTCCTCTTTCAAAGAAGCTTTCTGAAAAGGCTGCAGAGGTGTATGCTATGCTTTCAAAGGAATTCCCCTGTGAATTTGACGACGCCCAGTCCATAGGCAAGAGATACAGAAGACAGGACGAAATAGGAACGCCTTTCTGCATTACCTATGACTTTGACTCTATGGAGGACGAAAGCGTGACTGTAAGAGACAGGGACACAATGGAACAGCAGAGAGTGAAAATAGCAGATTTAAGAAATTATCTTCTTGAAAAGATGAATTTTTAACCAAAAGTAACAAACTTTAAAAAAATGTTGCCAAGAAATGTAAAGTATGCTATAATGGTAACATCGATTTTTAAACTTTGGTAATGTTGCACAAAAATCTTTATGGAGGAAACAAAAATGGATAAGAAATTTGTTTATTTATTCTCAGAGGGTAACGGCACTATGAGAGAACTCCTTGGAGGCAAGGGTGCCAATCTTGCTGAGATGACAAACCTCGGTATGCCTGTTCCCCAGGGCTTCACCATCACTACAGAAGCGTGTACACAGTACTATGCAGACGGTGAGACCATCAACGAGGAAATACAGGCTCAGATAATGGAATACATCACTAAGATGGAGACCATAACAGGCAAGAAATTCGGCGATCTTGAAAATCCTCTTCTTGTATCTGTACGTTCAGGCGCAAGAGCATCTATGCCCGGTATGATGGATACTATACTTAACCTTGGTCTTAATGACGAGGTAGTTGAGGCATTTGCCAAGAAGACAGGAAATCCAAGATTTGCATATGACTCATACAGAAGATTTATTCAGATGTATTCAGATGTAGTTATGGAAGTCGGTAAGAAGTACTTTGAAGAGCTTATTGACAAGATGAAGGAGGAAAAGGGAGTTAAGCTTGATACAGAGCTTACTGCCGAGGACCTTAAGAATCTTGCAGAGCAGTTCAAGGCAGAGTACAAGGCTAAGATAGGCGTTGATTTCCCATCTGATCCAAAGGAGCAGTTAATGGGCGCTATTAAGGCAGTATTCCGTTCATGGGATAACCCAAGAGCTATTTACTACAGAAGAATGAACGATATCCCCGGTTCATGGGGTACAGCCGTAAACGTACAGTCTATGGTATTCGGCAACACAGGCGATACTTCAGGCACAGGTGTTGCATTTACAAGAAACCCCGCTACAGGCGAGAAGAAGCTCTTTGGCGAGTTCCTTATGAACGCACAGGGCGAGGACGTTGTTGCAGGTGTAAGAACTCCTCAGACTATTGATCAGCTTAAGGACGTTATGCCTGAGGTTTACGGTCAGTTTGTCAAGATATGTGATAAGCTTGAAAAGCATTACAGAGATATGCAGGATATGGAGTTCACCATTGAGGACAGAAAACTCTATATGCTCCAGACAAGAAACGGCAAGAGAACAGCTGCGGCTGCCCTTAAGATCGCCTGCGATCTTGTTGACGAGGGTATGATCACTCCTAAGGAAGCAGTTTGTATGATAGACCCTAAGCAGCTTGACGCACTTTTACATCCTCAGTTTGACGCTGAGGCAATAAAGGCTGCCAAGCCTGTTGCTACTGCCCTTGCCGCATCACCAGGCGCTGCCTGCGGAAGGATAGTATTCACTGCTGAGGATGCCGTAAGCTGGGCTAAGGCAGGCGAAAAGGTTGTTCTTGTAAGACTTGAAACTTCACCCGAGGATATCGAGGGCATGAATTATTCACAGGGTATACTTACAGTAAGAGGCGGTATGACTTCTCATGCGGCAGTTGTTGCAAGAGGTATGGGTACATGCTGCGTATCAGGCTGCGGCGATATAAAGATGGACGAGGCCAACAAGAAGTTTGAGCTTGCAGGCAAGACATACAGCGAGGGAGACTGGATCTCTCTTGACGGTTCTACAGGCAATATCTACGGCGAGGCTATAAAGACTGTTGACGCTACAATAAGCGGTGAGTTCGGCAGGATCATGGCTTGGGCTGACGAGTTCAGAGCCCTTGAGGTAAGAACAAATGCAGATACTCCAAGAGATGCGGCTAAGGCTGTAGAGTTCGGCGCAGAGGGTATCGGTCTTTGCAGAACTGAGCATATGTTCTTTGATCCCGACAGAATTTCCGCAATAAGAGAAATGATCTGTTCAGATACCGTGGAGCAGAGAGAAAAGGCTCTTGCTAAGCTTGAACCAATGCAGCAGGGCGATTTTGAAAAGCTTTACGAAACTATGGAGGGTAAGCACGTCAATATCAGATTTCTTGACCCGCCGTTACACGAATTTGTTCCTACAGAGGAGGACGACATCAAGCTTCTTGCAGAGGCACAGGGTAAGAGTGTAGAAGATATCAAAGCTATTATTTCTTCACTCCATGAGTTCAACCCTATGATGGGTCACAGAGGCTGTAGACTTGCAGTTACCTATCCTGAGATCGCAGCTATGCAGACAAGAGCAGTTATAAAGGCTGCTATAAATGTATCTAAGGCACATCCAGAGTGGAATATAGTTCCTGAGATAATGATACCCCTTGTAGGCGAGGTAAAGGAGCTTGCCTTTGTAAAGAATGTAGTAGTAAGCACTGCCAACGAGATAATTGCCGATGCAGGTGTTGATCTTAAGTATAAGGTAGGTACTATGATAGAGATACCGAGAGCTGCTCTTACTGCTGATGAAATAGCAGGCGAGGCTGAATTCTTCTCATTCGGTACCAACGACCTTACTCAGATGACATTCGGCTTCTCAAGAGATGATGCAGGTAAATTCCTTGATTCATACTATGAGAATAAGATATACGAGTCCGATCCCTTTGCTAAGCTAGACCAGAAGGGTGTAGGCAAGCTTGTAGAAATGGCTGCTAAGCTTGGTAAGCAGACAAGACCCGACATTATACTGGGTATCTGCGGCGAGCACGGTGGAGACCCGTCTTCAGTAGAGTTCTGTCACAGAGTAGGCTTAACATATGTAAGCTGCTCACCATTCAGAGTTCCTATTGCAAGACTTGCAGCTGCTCAGGCTAATATCAAAAATCCAAGATAATAATATAATTTCACCCGAAGGCCTCAACCTTCGGGTGTTTTATTTATAGGCAATTCTATTTTTACACTGCAACCCGTATCACTGTTTTTTATATCAAAGCTGCCGTTATGGTTATCGACTATGGTACGGCATATAAGTATTCCGAGACCGCTTCCCTTTTCCTTTGTGGTATAGAAGGGCATACCTATGTTCTTTTCGGCATCCGTATCCATACCTCCTCCGTTATCGCATATCTCTATTACGGCATTTCCTCTTGCCTTATACAGCTTTGTCCTTACTACAGAGGAGCCTGCCTCTATAGCGTTTTTATATATGTTGAACAGCAGTATGGATATTTTGCTGTGATCTCCGTAAATGCAGACCTCCGTTTCCATATCAAACAAAAATTCTGTGTTTTCTGCGCTTATGCTAAATTCATCCGTCACATCATATATTATATCCTCAGGATATATTTTTTCACATTCCGCAGAGGGACGCAGTATAGTAGTATAGTTGCTTATAAGATCGTTCAGTTTGCCAAGCTCTTTGTTGATCACATTAAAGGCAGGGAGCATTTCCTCGTCGGAATAGGCTTTTATATAGTCTATATTTGCTTTTATCAGGGCAATGGGATTTTTTATTTCGTGGGCAAGAGCGGCGGCTATTTCCTTTTCTGTATCCATATCTACGGCAGCAGGAGAGTTTCTCCCACAACTATTTTGTTCCCTGCTATTTCGTTAAGCTCCCTTATTTCGTTTACCTTAGAGGCAGTGCCGTATTTATTTTTGCTTATGCCTATCAGCGTATCGCCTTTTTGCACCTTGTATTCCGTGTGCTTTGCTTGTTCCGTCTGTATCTGCGTTATTTCGGTGGTCTGCTCCGTTAGGGTGGTTTCCTCCGTTGTTTCGTTGCTGCTCAGAGCAAATACGCTTTGGGTACCCTGAAGTCTGTTCTCAAGCTCGGCTATCTTCATTTCCATTTCATTTATCCTGTCGTCGTTCTGTACAAGACCTGCTCCCAGTATAAAGCATACCAGCAGCATTACAAAGCTGACGCTACCCAAAAGATTGGCTGCCTTGTTCTGGTTTGCCATTATCTTTTTTCTGGCTCTGTAGCTTGTCCTTTTTGATGCAGCTTCTCTGGCTCTTGAGCCTGCGTCCTCGTTTTTTATCTTTACTATGTTTTCGGCAGGTCTTTCCTTTATCTTGTTCTCAAGCATATATTCGTGCATGCCTTCGTTTTTCTCATAGTATATTATATAGCCTTTTATTGCGTCAAATACACTGTCTGTATTGTTCCACCTGTAAAAGCCCGTTATATTCTCAGTAGGGTCCATTATGTACAGTACCTGAAAGCCCTTTGTTATATTTGCCTTCTGGAAATTACAGAGCTTGTCGCTTATATAGTCCTCGTAACCGGGCTGTATGTATGACCAGCCCACTATATCCAGATCCCTGAAATACAGCTTCATCTGCTTATTTATGTACTGCCAGCTTTTTTCGGTAAGCTCTGTAATGCCGTTTGCAGCAACGGTATACCTTCCTTGTATCACACCGCTTATAAACAGTATATTTTCATTGTCTACAGTAAGATTTCTGCCTACCAGAACGGCAATTTTTTCCTTGCTGTCCATATGAGCATATTGCTCCAGATATGTGCAGGCATAGTCCTCCATATATATTCTGTTGCCATCGTTAATGCTGCCTATCTGCTTTATGTTGTTAGGCAGAGCATTTACTTCTTCATTGGTCATACTATAACTTCCTCTCCAATAAATTTGATATGCTAAGATTTTATCATCTATCGCTTAGTTTTATTGTCAAAGCGTGTTATTACTTTCAAAAAAATTATGCCAAATAATACCAAATAAATATGGGGTAAACAAAGTTCTGATAACAAAATTACATAAATACATAATTATTGCATATTCTGCCCATACTGACTATGGGGGTGTCGGTTTGAAAGAGAAAAAATATATATCTATAAATGACAGAGGCTGCATAGAAGCACTGAGCAGCAATATAAAGGAATACATTGAGAAAAGACTGGACGGCTACAACAGTATAGTAGTATTCTGCATAGGCACAGACAGGGCGGCAGGCGACAGTCTGGGGCCTCTTGTAGGCACAAAGCTTATTTCTATGGGTCTTGAGAATGTAATGGGTACTATAGATATGCCTGTACACGCAGTAAACATAGGCGAAAAAATAGACCTTCTTTACAGTCTATACGACAAGCCTCTTGTGGTGGCTGTAGATGCCTGCCTTGGCATATATGACCACATAGGCTCTCTTAGTATATGGGAAGGCTCTCTGCTGCCGGGAGCAGGTGTATCAAAAAGACTTCGCGAGGTAGGGGATATATCTATAGCGGGAATAGTAAATAAATGGAGCGTAAATGGACTGAGCCAGCTCAGGAGTACAAGGCTTTCCTTCGTAAAAGGTATGTCGGATATAATAGCAGAGGGCATATATAAGGCAATAAATGAGGTCAATTATTAATTTTTTATTAAAAAATGCAATATATACTTGCCAAAATACGGCGAATAATCCTATAATTATCTCAGAAAATATATACTAGGAAAGGATTTTGTTATGAAAAAGAAATTATTACTCTGTCTTACAGCAGCATTTATAGCTGTGTCCTTTGCAGCCTGCGGCAAGACAGGAGAAAAAACAACGGAAAATGATAATACTGCGGCAGAGACTGAGGAAACACAGGAGGAGCCAAAATATCAGCCTGTTACAAAGCTTCCACAGCTGGAAGGTGTTCAGAAGGGAGATACCATTGCCACTATCCATACCAATATGGGTGATATAAAGGTATGGTTCTTCCCTGAGTATGCGCCAAAGGCAGTCGAAAACTTTACCACTCATGCCAAGGAGGGCTATTATGACAATGTTACCTTCCACAGAGTTATAAATAACTTTATGATACAGGGCGGTGATCCCGACGGTACAGGTATGGGCGGAGAAAGTATATGGGGCGCAGAGTTTGAGAATGAGGTCACTTATGATCTTAGAAATTTCAGAGGCGCGCTTTGTATGGCTAATGCAGGTCCCGATACAAACGGCAGTCAGTTCTATATTGTACAGAACAAGGATATAGGTGATGACTATAAGCAGCAGCTTGCAAGTCTTGACAAGTCAGAGGATATAGGCGGTGGTCTTAAGGCAGGCGACATATATACAGATGAGGTCATAGCCGAGTATACAAATAACGGCGGTTATCCTTCACTTGATATGGGCTATACTGTATTTGGTCAGGTATATGAGGGAATGGATGTTGTAGACGCCATTGCAGCCGTTGAAACAGATGACAACGACAAGCCTCTTACAGATGTTGTAATAACAGGCATTGAAGTCGGAACATATTAATCAAGATATTGAAATAGGCTGCCGCAATAAGCATTAAGTAAGCTATTGCGGCAGTTTTTTTTGTTTTTGATAAATTTTTGTTTATGTTATGTAAGGCGACCCTTCCACCATGCTACGCATGGTCCCCCTCCCCTCCGACGCTAACGCTAGGGGAGGTAATTTACC